>DATDGW010000740.1:0-5581 GCA_036521895.1 Candidatus Sulfotelmatobacter sp.
AGTAGGGGCGCTTCCGGGAGTGGGCGCCGGCACTTTGGGGCCCAGCAGCAATCCTTCCTTCGGCAGCATCCTCAACAACAACGGCGTGTACCTGGATCCCAATTGGCACCGCGATTACGTCTGGGCCTACAATGCAGGGGTTCAGCAGGAATTGCATCGTGGCGTCACACTGAATTTCAACTGGTACCGGGGTTCGCATTACCAGCAGACACTGGTGGAAAACTACGCCGTCCCCTTTTCCGCGTGGCAGCAAACCACAGTCATCAATCCCCTGAATGGTTCCAGCATCCCGTTCTTCTATTTGCCCGGGCCGGCTCCCGCCCCCGTGACCTGGCAGACCAATGCGCCGCAGAGCCTCGTACGGAACACCTACACGGGTTATGAACTCTCCGTTCAGGGCCGCCTTCCGCACAATGCTTTCGTATTCGCCGGCTGGACTATCGACCGCGACATGGACCGCTCCTGCGCGATGAGCGCCGGCACCGTCAGCACCATTGCCGGTAACCGTCTGAACGATCCGAATACGCTGCGTTTCTGCGACTACTTTGGCACTTTGTATCAGAACCTGGGCGCGGTGCCGAGCCCGCCGTGGGCCAACGAGTTCAAGCTCCAGGGCGCCATTCCTACCCGCTGGGGATTGGTTTTCGGCGTGTCTCTGGCGAGTCTGCGATTGAACGAAGAAGGCGCTACCGGCGGCACGACCAACAACGGCTATCTGACTCGCACCTGGACGCTGACGGCCGCGAGCGTTTATCCAAAGAGTTGCGTGAGTTGCACTCCGGGCGCCAGGGTCTTTCCGGCGGGCTTTGTGCTGGGGCAGGGCTCGGAGACCATCAACCTCGTCGCGCCGGGCCAGGTTCTGGCGCCGCGCTTGAACCAACTCGATCTCAGCCTGAAGCGGACGTTCCGCTTCCGTGATCGCTACGTTGCGGAACCCGAGATTCAGGTGTTCAACCTCACCAACACCAACGCCGCCATCCTTGAGTCCGGCGCGCTAGGCGCGGATGCCGCGCCCTTCCTACCGAAATCGTCCTGCGGCGGCAATCCCAATCCAGCCTGCGGCTTAGGCGGGACCGTAAACGTCATCGAAAATCCCCGGCTCCTGCGGCTAGCGCTGTTGGTCCGGTTCTAACTAACGCGCACAACGCATTCGCTGTGCGCTTGCCGAGTACTTTCGCGAGTCTCTGTTTCAGGAGGACGAATCATGAAGACGATTTTGCTTGTTACGCTTCTGGCGCTCGCAGCCGGTGTGCTGACAGCCGCTGATCTTAGCGGTACTTGGACAGTCGACGTGGTGCTCGATGCCGGGAGTGGCACGGCGACCTTCGTGTTCAAACAGAGCGGCGAGACGCTCACCGGGACGTACGAGGGCACGTTCGGCAAAGCCAACGTCACTGGGACGGTGAAGGGCGACAAGGTCGAGTGGTCGTTCAACGCGGACCAGGTGGGGAAGTGTTCCTACACAGGCACTCTGCAAGGCGATTCAGCGGCGAAGGGCACCGTGGTTTACGGCGCGGTCGGCAGCGGGACGTTCACGGCCAAACGCAAGTAGGATTATCGGAAGCTGGACACCCGTTCAGTAAACACAAGCCGACATGCGCGTGAGCTAGCGGGCGACAGATACCGCCCAGGTAGTAAAGGCGTTCCAGGTGTTTGTGGAGGCGATGGGAAACTTAATCACCTCCAAAAGGATAAGGAAAGTAGAGGCCCATAGCGTCGCACGGTGAATCTTTCGCGAGGACCAAAGATCGTAACCCACTATCGGGAGCAGGAACGCGAATTGAATTGCAAGTTGGGCGATAAGGATGGACAATGGTGGGCCGTTGTGGAGGAAAGCAAAAGGCCAGCGACCAATCGCTGCGCCGGTGAGGGTAATCGTGGCAATTAGGATGAGGCGCTTATGGGCCGCGGGATTCAAGCGCATGCGGAACGCAAAAAAGATGAGAGTCGCAAAGATCAGATCGTCCGTGAGCGGGGTAATGTAAAAGAAACGAAGGAAGTTTGGGTAAGGGAATTTCGGGTCTGCAGAGAGCCGCACGACCTGCGCGGTTCCCACCCACGCTCCGAGCAGTACCATCAAACACGCAAGCAGGAAGCCTGCGATACCCAAGCGGCGATGGATGTCTAGCCGGCCTGCGGAGACCAGGCAAATTTGCGTAGTGAACAAGAGGATCCAACAGGACATGGCTGCGCCGTGAATATGGACTATTGGACTCGGCAGCGGGGCGCGGAAGATCCCGGCCAGATAGTAGCTGTGCGCGAAACCGAGAAAGACCGTGGCCAGTATGAGGAGAGCCATGGCTGAAAAAAACACATTGTCGAAACGACGGCCTGCCAGACCAATCGAGGGCGGGCGGCTAACGACTACTGTCGTGCTAGACATATCGTAACCGTTCACGTGGTCGTGGATCGTAGTGGAAGCAGGGAAGGTGCAGTAACCTGACGGCGGTGGCAGCGGACGGCATCCGTGAGGTAACCCAAGACATGGCGCCTCTGCCGCTTGCACGTCTGCGCGATAGTGAGTAAGCGCGCAGTGGCGATTTCGCCGTTGCGGCTACGGTTGCCGAAGCTGATCTTGCGCCACTGCACGGCAGTGCGCAGAGTACGTTCCGCCACATTGTTGGTCGGCTCCACTCCCTCTTGTTCCAGGAACGTGAATAGTCGTTCGAAGTGAATAAACAGGGCCGTCGCGAAATTGCGCACCTCGTTATCGGTATCGTCCAGGTGAGCTTCGGCCAAGGCGAAGAGCTTCTTTTGCAATGGAATGGATTTCAGAATCAGTTGCCGACGATCGAGCGGCTGCGGATTCCCGCGCCGGTCGCGCAGATCGCCGCGAAAGCGATACCACAGGCGGAACAGCCGGGCCACAATGGCCAAGGCGTCCCGGCAAAACTGCTGCGCCGAAGGACTGCGCACGGATTCGGCAATCCCCAAGATATTCCTCTTCAAATGGGCCCAGCACAACTGCATGCGCCCGGAATGGTAGGTCAGATAAACCACCCAGCGGTCGCTGCAAAGAATGCCGCGGAAGACCGCGCCCAGCAGGGACACCAGTACCTCGGTGCCGCGCGTGGAGGCCACCACGTAGAACACGAACTGCTGGGCCACCAGCGCCCAGATCCAGCGCTTATCGCCATTGGTCCGCCACCCCGTCTCATCCACATTCAAGACCGCTTCGCGCGGCAGTTGCTCCTGTAATTGCTGAACGGGTTGTGCCACCGCTTCACTGACTTCTTCCCAGGCTTTTTGGGTGCTTCCCAAGCTGATCTCGATGCCTAGCACGTCGGCCAGCATGGCTTCCACCAGCCGTCGGGGCAGTCGGCAGACCACGGTCCAATAGGCGATCAGCGCCGTCAGTTGCGGCCCAAAGTATCCCGCAATCTCTTGCGGCAGGGGGGCGCGCGTCGCCTTGCCGCACTCCCCGCAGACTACATTCGGAAACTGATATTCCGTGATGTGGGCCTTCACCGGTGGCACCTCGGTCACCTGATGCCGCCGCGGCGCTCCCTCGGTCGTCACCTGGCCCAGTTTTTGCGGCAGCCTTCTCCCGCAGTGTCCGCAGCGGTCGGGCAGCACCCGTTCAAGGGCGCTCACCTCAGCCAACGGCACTAAGGGCCGATGATGCCCGGGATGTCCCATTTGGCCCCCGGGTTTCCGCTTGCCCTTGTGCTTTCGGCCCCGCGGTCTCTGCTCCCCGGCCAATCCGTCCGAAGAAGGTGGTTTGGAGGAGTTGGTGGAGTTGCGCCTGTGTAGCGCCAGTTGATGTTCCAGATCCGTGATCTGCTTCTCAGCGTCCGCGATTTGTTTCTCGGCATCCGCGATTTGCTGATCCCGTTTGGCTATCTGCTTTTCGCGCTCGGTTAGCTTGCGGCGGAGTTCTTCATTGTCTCGCTGGAGCCGTTCATTTTCCCGATGGAGTTGCTCCCGGCTGGGCAGGTGGGAGTGACGATCACGACTTGCCGCCGTCCGTCTTGGCCCCACGCGGCGTGCCGCTCTCGCACTCATCCACCATACGTTAAACTATTCCGCTCAATTTGTCCAGAAAAATCGACCGGCCACCTGAACTGTTACCCAAAATCATCAACAGCGCGGCGGCGATGAAGCTCCAGGCGTCGTGCGGGCGGATACCGTATAACATCTTCTCCACCAGCCGCGACAGCCCCAACGCTGAGGGCAGCCCCGCCGCCAGCCCGGCCAGCACAGTCGCGACGCTCTCGCGCAGCATCATCCAGCGGACGCGTCCCTTGGTAGCGCCCAGCGCCAGGCGAATCCCGATTTCGCGGTTTCGCCGCGCCACCGCATAGGCCATCACCCCAAAAAGGCGGATGGCCGCGAGCAGCGCGGCGGCGATTCCGAATCCGCTCACCAACGCGGCGATGAGGCGCTCGGTGTGAATGGATTCGGAGACCTGGTCGTCCATGGTGCGCGTTTCGGCGATGGGGAGATTTGGATCGATTTGCGCGGCCGTTTTTCGGGTGGCGCTCGCGATGGTGAGAGGCGGCACATAGGTCCGGATGGCGAACGTCATCTGTTGAAGTTCTTCGTGTCCCGCTTGCCTGTAGGGAAGATAAGCAGTTGGCGGAGCGGCGTCGCGAACGCGCGCATAGTGCGCGTCCTTCGCAAGCCCGACGACGGTAAGTTGCTCGTCGTCGGGTTTAGGTCTATTCACGTCACCCAAGACTATGGTCTGGCCCACCGGATTCTCTCCGGCCAGATACTCGCGGACAAACGTTTCGTTCACCACCGCGACATGGGGGGCGCCCGGGCCGTCCGCGGCCGACAAATCGCGTCCGCCGAGGACCGGAATGCGCATCGTCGAAAGGAAAGAATCGGAACAGAGAAGAAGGTAAAGGGTTCTGAATCGCTGGCTTTGGATTCGACGCCCGGGGATGTAGAAATCGGTGTTGCTGGCGCTCGCTTGCAGCAATCCGATGTGCGACATTCCCACGGAGGCGACGCCGGGGATGGCCTCCAGCCTGGCGCGCATCTCCGTATAGAGATCCATAAGCCGCTGGCCGCGATATCCGATCTGGCTCGCGTCGGTCTGAAAAGTCAAGAGATGATCGGAGCCGATGCCAATGTCCACTGTCATGAGATTGACCAGCGTGCGCACGAACAATCCCGCGCCCGCGAGCAAAACGATGGAGAACGCGACTTGAGCGGCAACCAAAAGACCGCCGATTTTGCGGGACGAGCGGCCACCCATAGACGCCGCGCCGGCGTCTTTTAGCGCCGGCGTAAGGTCCACGCGAGTGGCTCGAAAGGCCGGCAGGATGCCGAAAAGAAGGCCTGTAAGAATAGAGGCGCATAAAGTGAACAAAAGCGTACGCGAGTCCACGCGGGCATCGACGCTCAGACTCCCGGTTCCGGCCATCATCCGCAGCACAAGTTGAAGCAGAGGCTTCGCCAGAAGCGCACCGGCGGCCGCGGCGAAGCCGGAAAGCGCTAGACTCTCGGTCAACAATTGGCGGATCACCCGGGCGCGGGCCGCGCCAATGGAAAGCCGGACGGCGATTTCCCGCCGCCGCGCCTCGGATCGCGCGAGCAGCAGGTTGGCCATGTTGATACAAGCGATAAACAG
>DATDGW010000741.1:0-1671 GCA_036521895.1 Candidatus Sulfotelmatobacter sp.
GAACACAACGTGAAGTATTAGCGCAATTTCATGCGCAATTTCCTGTTGTAGCAACGTGATAATGTCCCCTTTTGTCCAAAATAGAAATGTCCCCTAGGGTTGGCCTCCGAGAGGAGGCAACTTGGGGAGGACATGGATGAGCGAGAAGGAGTTGAGACGGGTCGAGATTCTGTCACGAGTGAAAACGGGAGAATTGAAGTTAGTGGATGCAGCGGAGTTGCTAGCCGAAGTTCGTCATGAGAAGGGTTAGACAAAGCATAAGCCTTTTATAATCAGTCAGGAGGTTGCCGAGTTTACACTACATTCCAAATCAAAATCGAGGCGCTCGGGCACCATTAAGCCCAACAAGGCGAGCAGCGATTCCTGTTCGGCAGAAGGGGTGGTAACGCGACGAAGCCGGATCTCGCGACCGTCCGTGGTGGGGAGCACGATATCAGCACTTTGGATCGTGCTCAACGAAGCCAGCGCCTGAGAGGGAGTCATCTGGCTGTCCTTGCGACGCAGCAGATGCTTCAGCGTTACCCATAAGGCATAGCCCAGAAACGCCACCAGAATGTGAGCCTTCACCCGGCGCTCCAGTTGATGGAAGAACGGGCGGACCAACAGATCGCTCTTCAGAGCACGAAACACAGCTTCGGCTTCCGTTAGCTGCATGTACTTGGTCCACAACTCCGACGCGGAGTCGCCCTCCAACTTGGCCCGCAACAAGTAGGCACCCTCGCGTGCTTCCTGCCAAGCGCGCCGCTCCGGCAGCATGCGCCACTCCACTCGCAGCGCCTTCGCTTCCTGGATCACGTTCATTTCATACAGATCGGCAACCTGCGGATGGCTGGCCTGAACGCGTCCCAACTGCCGCTCGATTTTATTGCGATCTTTCAACTTTCCTGCGGCGACTCTTTTCTTCAAAGCATCCAGAGCGTTCTCGATCTTCCCCGAAAAACGGTGGCGAATGGCGCGCTCCTTCTCCTTCCGTGCTGCCGTTCGGCACAGCACATAAGTTTCTTCTCCACCCGGTACCGGCACGCACTTCACTTCCACATCCCGGCGTACCTGTTCCCAATGGCCCTCCCATAACTCTTTCTCGAACTGCTTCAGTTTGCTGCGGGGCGTCCCCACCAGATAGTGCCCGCCTCGTCGCCGCAGCGCCGCCAGGTTCTCCTCACTCACAATCCCTCGGTCAAATACCCACACCCGTCGCGCTCGCCCGTACTTCCTCTCTACCATCCGCATCACCGTTTCGAGCGTGGTCACGTCGGCCCGGTTGCCATTGAAGGTTTCATAGCTCAGCGGAAAACCTTCGGCATTGACGATCAGTGCAATCACCACCTGCTTGCAGTCCGGACGATGATCCCGCGAGTAGCCACGTCGCAGCAGGGGATCTTTTTCTGCTGCTCCTTCCACATAACTGCTCGTCAGATCATACAGCAGTACATCAAACTCGGCCGCGAACAACTCCCCATATCGCTCTCGCAGATGCCGTTCCAGTTTCGTCTTGTGCGGAATCAGGCGATCCCAGCAGCGGTACAGACGCGTGTCGTTGATCTTGCCTTCTTCGATTCCCAGCAGATCGTCCAGTGCCGTGACCGGATACCAGCGCTGCTCCACCGCTAACTCGCTGCCCGGCGCGCACAACCGGTTGACCGCCAGCACCGCCGCTACTCGCGACCACGC
>DATDGW010000742.1:0-2011 GCA_036521895.1 Candidatus Sulfotelmatobacter sp.
GTGTACATAGCGATCGGGCTTGTCTGGCTTTCTTTCGCTGATGACGGTGCGGCAGAAGAAGGTGTCACAATCCGCCATGAGGATGGTGGGTACGGTTACCAAGTCGCGACGCTGGTGAGCTTTGTAGTGTTCGCGGATAACGTGTTGAGGCGAATGGAGGGACAGCAGGAGACTAGCTTGTGGGTGAGTTCGGGCCGATGGGAACCGATCGTCGTGTTTGGGATGCTCAGTGTGCTTATGCAACTCCTGTTCTGGTCTAAGGTTGTAGATCCCGGTAATCGGCGAACTCGAGGGTATAAAGTGAACTGTGTAAACGGCCATCGAAAGGATCACACTAAGGAGACACGATGGCTATCGACCTGAAACCCATCGACAAGTTGCTGGCGGACTATAAGAAGCCAGAAGACATCATAGGCGAAAACGGTCTGCTGAAGCAGCTAACCAAAGCGCTGCTGGAGCGGGCCCTGCAAGCCGAGATGACCGACCACCTGGGCTATGAGAAGCACGACCCGGCCGGCCACAACAGCGGCAACTCACGCAATGGCGCGACCACCAAGACGCTGAAGGGCGATTTTGGAGAGATGCCGCTGGAGACGCCGCGCGATCGCAACGGCAGCTACGAGCCGAAAATTATCAGCAAGGGGCAGACGCGCTTCACCGGCTTCGACGACAAGATCATATCGATGTACGCACGGGGCATGAGCACGCGGGAGATTCAAGGGCACCTGGAGGAGATCTATAAAGTGGAGGTGAGTCCACAGTTGATTTCCAACGTCACCGAAGAAGTGATGGAGGAAGTCAAGAGTTGGCAAAACCGGCCGCTGAACGCGGTGTACCCGATCGTATATCTGGACGCTCTGGTAGTGAAGATTCGCGAGGCTGGCCACGTCCGCAACAAGGCGATTTACGTGGCGATTGGCGTGAACATGCAGGGCAACAAAGAAGTACTGGGTCTGTGGGCGGGCCAGGCGGAAGGAGCGAAGTTTTGGTTGCAGGTGGTCACGGAGTTGAGGAATCGTGGGGTGGCCGACATCTTCATCGTTTGCGTGGATGGATTGAAAGGATTCCCGGAGGCGATCGAGACGGTGTTCCCGCAAGCTCAGGTGCAGCTGTGTCTGGTGCATCAGGTACGGGCCTCGCTGAACTACGTATCGTGGAAGCAGCGCAAAGCGGTGGCCGCGGATCTGCAGCCGATTTATCGCGCCAGTACGGTGGAAGAAGCCGAGCAGCGGCTGGATGAATTCGCCGCAAAATGGGATGGGGCCTATCCGACGATCAGCCAGATGTGGCGCCGGAACTGGGAGTACTTGACGCCGTTCTTCGCCTATCCGGCGGACATTCGGAAGGTGATCTACACCACCAACACCATCGAGTCGCTGAACATGTCGCTGCGAAAAGTGATCAAGACTCGGGGATCGTTTCCCAATCCGGAGGCCGCCCTCAAGCTGCTGTACCTAGCCTTGGAGCACATCGCGAAAAAGTGGACCATGCCGGTGCAGAACTGGAAGGCCGCCTTGCAACGCTTCGCGATTCTGCTGGGCGACCGCGTTCCTAAGGCGGAAATGATGTAAATCGTCGCCGCATGAACCGAGCGCTGTGGAAATGCCAGCGGGTGGAAAACAGTGGAAAGCGAACGGCGCGCTTCCCACTGTTTTCCACGCCGCCTTGGAAATCTCGCAAAGGCGGCGAGATTCCCACATTTCCACAACGCCGACGACTGTTCGAGTTGCGTTCCGGACGGAGCTAAAGAAGAAGAACTGGTGTGCCGTGGAAAAGTGGAAATCCAAAAGCAGGATTCCCACTTTCCCACCGCACCGATGGCCTGCGGCGCAAGGAAGGAGCATCACTGTTACAAGGTAGGAACTCTGGTACGTTAACCGACGGCCCGGCGCTTCGCCCAAAGCCGATGAAGCTCAATGCCTAGATAAAAACTGAAGCCGTTTACACAAATCGCTTGACAAGACCTTAACTGCTCCGCAGTCGCCTTGATTCGCTTGAGGAACCCGCTCAC
>DATDGW010000743.1:0-5052 GCA_036521895.1 Candidatus Sulfotelmatobacter sp.
TTTTCCCTGGCTTCAGCTTGCACGAAGAATTGCAACGGTTCGTGGCCGCCGGCTTCACACCCATGGAAGCACTGCAGACCGCGACGCTGAATCCAGCGAGATTCCTGGGGATGGCTGACAGGCTGGGAACAATCGAGAAGGGAAAGCTTGCCGACCTGGTGCTACTCGATGCGAGCCCGCTCGATGACATTCGCAACACACAGAAGATTGCGGCGGTGATTGTGAACGGGCGTTATCTCTCGCGTGCGGATTTGGACAAGATGCTGGCGGGAGTGGAGGTGGCTGCGAGGGCGAAGTGAGCGAATCGAACATCCAACCCCGCCCAGTAATCTCCGTGCCCATCCGTCCGCGGGACGAGGATGACCGCGAGAAACTTGAGCGAGCGTTGAGCGATCTAGGGCTAGAGGATCCTGGTATGCGAGTTGAGAGTGGACTCATAAATGGCGAGACGCTCATTCGCGGGGTCGGCGAGCTGCATTTGCAAGTCATCTGCGACAGCATCGTGCGCAAATATGAAGTTCCCCTCGACATTGGTGAGCTCAAGGCCATTTACCTGGAGACCATTCGCAAGAATGCGGAAGGAGAAGGCAAGTACATACGGCAGGTGGGCGGCCGGGGCCAATACGCCCACGCGAAGATCAGGCTGGAGCCCCGTGAGCGGGGGAGCGGCTACGAATTCGTCGACGAAATCAGAGGTGGCGTGGTTCCGAAGGAATTCGTCGTGCCCGTCAATCTCGGTATTCAAGAGGCCATGAAGAGTGGAGTCTTAGCTGGCCACGAAGTGGTGGATCTGCGGGCCGTTCTCGATGACGGCAGCTACCACGACGAAGACTCAAACGAGATGGCGTTTAAGGTTGCCGGTTCGATGGCTTGCCAAGAGGCTGCGCGCAAGGCGGACCCGGTCGTGTTGGAGCCGGTGATGTTGATCGAGGTGATCGCGCCTAAGGAATTCGCAGGCGCGATTCTGTGCGACTTGAGCCGGCGCCGTGGACGAATTGAAGGCATGGAGCGCCGTGCTGGTGGGCAGGGGATACGCGCCATGGTGCCGCTGGCGACCATGATCGGTTATGCGAAACACATGGGTTCGATCACCCAGAGCCGGGCTCAGTATTCCATGAACTTGGCGCGCTATGAAGAGGTGCCTCGTGGCGGTGAGTCTGGAGCGGACGAAGCGGGTGTTGCCTCGAACAAACCCAAGAGGCCAAAAGCGGGGAGTGGCTTCGCAGCGGCTCAGTGGGACGAAGAGTCCTAGCAATCAAGTTTGGATGCATTGTCGCTTCCCGCACCAGCCCCATCACATCAGCGGGCACGCTCCGCCTTTGGTAGACCATTCGCCAGAACCAACGCCATTCCGGCAAAGAGCAGGGTGTCGAAGAAATAGTTCAGCCCCTCAATCTTTTCCCCGGTGCCGGCGGACGACGGGATGGCAATCGCGATCGGCAGGTAAACCAACAGAACCGTAGCCAGAGCCAGAATCCCGATCGAGGTCGCCGCCGCTCTGGTCCGTATCCCGACCAGCAGGCTCACGCCCGCCGCGATCAGGACCGCGCCCGTAACATACGCGACAAGAAGGTGACCTGGATACCACGTGGGCATGAGCTTCTCGAGGGGAATGACGAGGACGAACTGGGAATTCAGGAAATGTTCCACGCCGAAGAACACTGCAGCTACAGCGATGAAAAGACGTCCGAGCGTGATCAGCTTGTGGGTACCGTGAGTTCTCCACTCTTCCGTATGAGATCCGGCCAGAGCCCAAGCGCCTCCGGCGAAAGAGGAATCCCGGACCGCGACGGCCCACGCAAGCCGGTCGTGCGGGTTCGCCAGTATCCTGGGCAGATGAATCGTGAGCACGAAGAAAAAGATCATAATTCCCAGCAAGGTGGCGGACAGACGTATTTGTACTTTTGTTGCGATGCTCAGGGCGGCCGCGAGCAGGGCGCAACCGACGAAATAGGCCCAGAACAAGCGCCACGGAATCCAGGAGGGCACACCCCCCTGAATGGACTTGGCAAGTCCAAAGTGATCGCCGCTGAAAGCCGCCAGGGAGGCAGCGACGAACGCGCAACCTAATGCCAGAATCTTATCGAGGCCGCTCGCCTCGGTCACCTCCCGCCTCACCGCGAACACCCCAATGAGAGTGAGCGCGGCTCCGGCGAAGTAAGGCCAAAATACGAACGGTGAAAATGCCAGGGACAGGGGCGCGGCCATCGTCGCGTGCATCATCTCTCCCAGACGTTTCGCGAGTAAGAACGTTAGCCTCTACGGCTTGCGCGCTTGCTTCTTTTCGACCCTCGCCCAAGCGTCCTTCAACGCGACCGTGCGGTTGAACACCGGCTTCCCCGGCTTCGAGTCGGGGTCGACGGAGAAGTATCCCAGGCGTTCGAATTGATAACGGGTTCCGGCGGTGGCGTTGGCTAGCGAGGGCTCGATCTTCGCGTCGGCGATGATTTCGAGCGAATTGGGATTGAGATTGTCGAGAACGTCCTGGCCTTCTTCGACGTCGCTAGGATTTTCTTTCAGGAACAGGTTCTCGTAGATGCGCACCTCGGCGTCGACTGCGTGCGCGGCCGAGACCCAGTGGATCGTGGCCTTCACTTTGCGTCCGTCGGGCGTATTTCCACCGCGCGTCGCTGGATCGTACGAGCAGTGAACTTCGACGACCTCACCCTTGTCGTTTTTCACCACGCTCGTGCAGGTGACCAGGTAGCCGTAGCGCAGGCGAACCTCGCGCCCCGGGGCCAGACGGAAATATTTTGGAGGCGGGACTTCGCGGAAGTCATCCCGCTCAATGTAGAGGACGCGGGAAAAAGGCACTTTGCGGCTTCCGACGGAAGCGTCTTCGGGGTTGTTGACTGCATCCATGGCTTCGATCTGGTTTTCGGGATAGTTGTCGATCACGACTTTTAGCGGACGCAGCACGGCCATCACGCGGAGGGCGCGCTTGTTCAAGTCCTCGCGCACGAAATGTTCGAGCATGGCCAGTTCGATGGAGCCGGTTGTCTTCGAGACTCCGATTGATGCGACGAAATTGCGGATCGCTTCCGGTGTATACCCGCGGCGGCGGATGCCGCTCAGCGTGGGCATGCGGGGATCGTCCCAGCCGCGCACGCGGCCCTCGCGCACCAGCTGCAGCAGCTTGCGCTTGCTCAGCAGCGTGTGGGTCAGGTTGAGGCGGTCGAATTCGATTTGCTGCGACGGGAAGATGCCCAGCTGCTGAATAAACCAGTTGTAGAGCGGGCGGTGATCTTCAAACTCCAGCGTACACATGGAGTGCGTAACTTCTTCGAGCGAGTCCGACTGGCCGTGCGCGTAGTCGTACATCGGATAGATGCACCACTTATTGCCGGTGCGGTGATGCTCGGCGTGCAGGATGCGGTACATCACCGGGTCGCGCATGTTCAGGTTGGGCGAGGCCATGTCGACCTTGGCACGCAGTACCCGCGAGCCGTCGGGGAATTCCCCGGCCTTCATGCGCTGCAACAGGTCGAGATTTTCTTCCACGGAGCGATTGCGGTGCGGGCTGTCTTTGCCCGGCTCGGTCAGCGTGCCCCGGTATTTGCGAATTTCTTCGGCCGAAAGATCGTCGACGTACGCCTTGCCATCGCGGATCAGCTTCAGGCCCCACTCAAAGAGCTGGTCGAAGTAGTCGGAGGCGTAGAAAAGTCCGTCCCAGCGGAAGCCGAGCCACCTCACGTCTTCCATGATGGAGTGGACGTACTCGGTCTCTTCTTTCTCGGGATTGGTGTCGTCGAAGCGCAGGTTCGTATGTCCGCCGAATTCGTCGGCGAGTCCGAAGTCGAGGCAAATCGCCTTGGCGTGCCCGATGTGGAGATATCCGTTGGGCTCGGGGGGAAAGCGGGTCTGCACCCGGCCGTTGTATTTATTGGTCTTCAGGTCGTCGAGGATGATGTCGCGTATGAAATTGGACGGGCGCGGCTCGGGGGCAGCGTGGGCGCCTGTCTCAGCCTCGGTATCGGACGTTTTCATAGATTTGATCTTACCGCAAGGAAAGACCGCCGCGCCGTGGGGGAAACTAACTGCACCGTTCCGCCTGACGCTGCCGGGGGGAGACGCCCCCGCGACAGCCGGCAAGAGGCCGGAGCTCCATCTCGTGCCAGCGCTACTAGATCACGCGCCCGATGGCGGGCATGCGGCGCAGTGCGGCCGTTGTGCCCCAACTCAACCATACGGTACCGGCGAACACGACGGAGCCCTTCGCAATTGCAGGCAACTGAGCCTTCAACAGCGCGTATTGCAGCCCGCTGACAAAGGCGTGGTGGACGAGATACATGCCATACGCGTTGGCGCTGAGGCTGTCCCAGATTCGGCGGCGCATGTTGGCAAACCGCACAAACAGGGCGAGGAAGGCGAAGCTGGAGGCGGCGCACGAGAGAACCAACGTCGTGTCTGCCGCGATCTCCCAGCCGCGCGATCCGATGTGAGCCGTCAGGGTCGCGATGCCGGCGCCGCTGGCCAAACCGAAGGCAACCAGCGCGGCTACCGACCACAGGGGGCAACGCCGGGCCAGCTTGCCGTCTCGCGTGAGCAAGCCGCGGTCGAGGCCGTACGCGCCCACGCCCGCTCCGAGCAGGAAGTAAACCAGGTAGTGCAGCAGGCGGCTGGTTTGGTAAAAGAAGGGGCCAAACGTGCTCCACGAAAACGGGTTGAAGATGAGGGCTAGCGGAATGAAAGCGGCAGCGGACGCGGCAACGAGCCATCCAAAGAAGACGATGGGGCGGCCGCCCCGGAGGTGAGGCATTCAAGAACGTCTGCCCACGTGGGCCTCATGAAAACAAGCGCGATTGCGAAAACGTCGAATCCCAGCAGCACCCAGATAAACCACGCCGGACCAGCCGGCCAGTTGCCGAGTGATCGCCATTGCCGCCAGAAGCCGGCGATGCCGGCGCCCCCAGTCTGCAGGTACGCCGGATAGTAGGCGAGCGGAGCGACTACGGCTACGGCGACGATGAAAGGCAGTCCCAGCCTGGGGGCGCGATCGCGGAGAAAATGTACGCTGCCCTTGCGCTGCAGGCTCTTGCACACGAATAGACC
>DATDGW010000744.1:0-2913 GCA_036521895.1 Candidatus Sulfotelmatobacter sp.
CGTAGGGAAACGCATTGCGTCGCGGCAAGGAGCCACAGATGAGCAAGGCTTCGCGTGCCGAGGGCTTAAAGCATCGCCGACGTTCGGCACTTCTGCTGACAGTGGCGATTGCTGCGCTGTTTTCCAGCCATCTGCGGGGCCAGACGCCTTCCACAGGTGTGTCAAGGGCGGACTGAAACTAGGCCAGTAGAGCGGGAGTAGAGTAGGCCATACGTGGGTGAGAGGGTCCGTGCCATTCCCCAAAGATCCATTCCCTCCATAGCGGAGAAGGGTTCAGAGCGGCCCGGAGCGGTCAAGGGCGCGTGCATTTCGCGGCGCAGCGAACCCTTGACGGCGAGGACCGCTCTGAAACAATGCGAGGAGGAGGGGATGGCTCCCTCTAGGAACCGCGCTTGCGCTTGCTCTGCTTGAGGCGATAGCTTTCGCCGTTCATCTCCAGAATATGCACGTGGTGAGTGAGCCGATCCAGTAAGGCGCCCGTCAGACGCTCCGAACCCAACACTTCAGTCCATTCCTGAAAAGGTAGGTTGCTGGTCACTAAGGTCGAGCCCCGTTCGTAGCGCTGGCTGAAGACTTCAAACAGCAGTTCGGCGCCGGACTTGGACAAAGGTACGAAGCCCAGTTCATCGACGATCAGCAGTTCATAGCTGGCCAACTGTTTTTGAAACCGCAGCAGCCGTTTTTCATCGCGTGCTTCCATCAACTCATGCACCATGGCGGCGGCCGTGGTGAAGCGAACCCGGTGGCCGCGCTGGCAAGCTGCCAAACCCAAGGCCAACGCCAGATGGGTCTTGCCCGTGCCCGAGTTTCCCAGCAGCAGCACGTTCTCCCGCCGCTGCAAGAACTCGCAGCGTATCAACTCCAGTACCAGTGCCTTGTTCAGCGCAGGCAGGGCGAGGAACTCAAACGTGTCCAGACTCTTGACCACGGGGAAACGCGCCTGGTGAATACGCCGCTCGCAGGCCCGGCGTTCGCGGTCGAGCAGTTCCAGTTCGGTCATCCGCAGCAGGTAGCGCGGATAGTCCACGCTCTCCTCGGCGCACTGCCGTGCCACCTTGTCATACTCGCGCAGGAAGGTCGGCAGCCGCAGCAGCTTCAGGTGGTGTTCCAGCAGAACCTGCGGCGCATCGTTGACGGCTGGGGGGGCGGTGGTACTCATTGGCCTGCCTCCCCGAGCAATGCCATGTAATCGGCGGCTTGTGTGGTCTGCACCTGCGGCAGCGGCAAATGAGGATACTGCATCAGGTCTAAACGCGGGGGACGTCGCTCGATCCGGCACAGCAGCAGATGCTTGACCGCATCGAAGGAAACGGTCCCCAGATGCAAAGCGTCCTGGATGGCGGGCGCGACTTCCTCCCGCCGGAAGGTTTCCAGCAGCCGCAGCACTTGCACATACTCCCGCTTGCCGTTCTTGCCCAGCCGTGCTTCTAGCAACCGTCGCAGTTGGGCAAAGCATTCCGGCAATCCCCAGCCCGCCAGTGGAGCCGCTTGGTCCAAGGCCCGCGTCTTCTCCTCCAGCAGCGCCAGATAGTGCAGCGGATCGAAGATCATGTCTTCTCGTTCATAGCTGCGGGGATGCCGGGCAATCACTTCGCTGCCGCAGGCAATTACCACTTCATGGACATAGCCTTTCACCAGCACTTCGCGATGCCCATAAGCAGTGGGCACCGAGTAATCGTTGGTCCGGTAGCGCACCAGCGACAGCGAACTGACCTTGAGGCTGCGTTTTTCGCAGGCTTCATAGGGCACTGCCGGCAACGGCAGCAGCGCCCTTCGGTCCCGCTCGAAGCGTTCGGCGATGGTTTCTTTATGTCCCCACAGCTGTCGCTCTCGGCGCTTCCCGCACTGTTGCAGCAAATAGGTGTTCAGTTCTTTCCAGCTACTCATGCGCGGCACGGGTACGAGAAAGTTCCGCCGGGCATAGCCCACCAGTCCTTCCACCGCTCCCTTATCATTGCCTTTGCCCGGACGTCCGAACTTCTCCTCGAACAGATAGTGGCTTTGCAACTCGCAAAATGCCCGCGTCTTCTGGCGCTCGCCGTCGCCCAGAATCTTGACCACCGCCAGCTTGGTGTTGTCGTACAGAATGGTGCGCGGTACGCCGCCAAAATACTCGAAGGCCCGCCCATGAGCTTCCAGAAAAGCCTCGGTGGTTTCCGCCGGAAATGCCGCCACAAAACAATCGTCGGATTGCGGCAGGTCCATCGCGAAGTAGTGCGCTTTCTGTTCCACCCCGGCGATCACCACCAGGGCTTCCCCAAAGTCCGCTTGGGCTTCGCCAGGCGCGTGCGTCAGCGGTACAAACATCTCCTGCTTTCGCACTTTTTGCCGCTGCACGTAGTCCTTTACAACGGTATAGCCACCCCGATACCCATGCTCCTCCCGCAGACGGTCGAAGATCCGCTTCGCCGTGTGTCGTTGTTTCGGGGGGCGGTTCTTATCCTCTTCCAGAATGGCGTCGATCACGCCTAACCACGGCCCCAGCTTGGGCCGTTTCACCGCTTGTTCCCGCCGGTAGCCCGGCGGTACTGCATAGCGCAGCATCTTGCGCACGGTTTCGCGGGCCACGCCAAACTCCCGCGCCACCGCTCGTTGGCTCTTCCCCTCTACAAAGACTGCTCGCCGTACACGTCCATAGAGCTCCACTGAATACATCCCTCCGGTGTTTCACGACTCCTGTCGTTTCCACAACAGCAGCTCGTAAAACTGAAATCCGGCGGTTGGTCTAGTTTCCCTCCGCCGCATCACTCCGCGTTCGCGGCGTGATGTGGCCTAGTATTACTCTGGCGTTCTCAGCAAATCGCCCCGTAGATACGTTGAAGAGGTTTTGGCACATGAGAAGGATAGACACACGACGGTCTGAAAGATGTGACGAATGAACACAGCACGCCGTCTACAGCGCGGCACCCATTT
>DATDGW010000745.1:0-5133 GCA_036521895.1 Candidatus Sulfotelmatobacter sp.
TTTCAGGCTCATCTCGCATTGGAATCATCTCCTGATATCAGGCTCATTTCTGGATTGGAAAATGCTGGCACAGGTACGGACGGTTCGGTAACGGAATGCTCTTAAGGAAGCACGGAACAAAAAAACATGCCTCTGCTGAACATCGTCGTGGGCTGGTCGGATTGTACCTGATCAATCGGTATATTCCCATGGCCTCCAGATCCCCTCGCCGCGATCAAATCTAACCTCTATTTAGTTCCCGTTATGGGGGCCCCAACGAGAATTTTGTTCTCGTTTCGAGGATCAGGCAGCGATCTTGAGGCCAACTGCGCGCAGGAGCGCATCCAGACCGTCAGAGATGGATTGGTACAGGCGGTCGAGTTGGCAGCGCTTCTCTTCAGCCAGGACTCGGTCACCGCGGAATGGTGCCAACAGGCCCGCCGTGAGAGGTGCGTAGACCTTTTCGAAAAGCTTGAGGAAAACCAGGCAGAGTGAGTAGCCCTTGCCGATCAATCGATAGCGGCGGGAGTGCGGGACCTTTTCCAGTAGTCGTTTGGCGCGCAGTTTGGCGAGGTCATAGCGGAGCGCGGCCAACGAGTACTGGGATTCGGTCAGCCCAAGGGCATCCAGAGTTGGGGCGTAGAGGTCGGCAGTGGTGACGCTGCCACCGGCAGCAATGTTGGCGAAGCGCACGAGGGAATGCATTACCGCCAGTTGTCGCGGGTGATCGAGCTTGAGCCCTGGGATCCGCTTTCCGTTGGGCAGGATGGTTGGCTCGGCCAGTTGCCGCAACTGGCCGCGGTCGACAAAGGTCTCCAGGACGTCCTGTTGGACGTTGTGGTAGTGATCGATGATGCCCGACATCCGCTCGCGCAGTTGAGGAAGGTTCTCCACGTCTTTGTTGACGCCATAGTCGTACACGCTATTGGTAGCAGGTTCGGTTCTCAGTATCCGGTCGTCGCGAACGTACTGTTTGGCAAAGCCATGCCCGTAATGACTGCGGATCACCGGATTGGGCAGATCGAGATCTTCGATTACGGTCTGCAGTTTGCCCTTGTACTCCTTGGTCACCTTGCGTCCGTAGATCATGGTGATCTTCTTGGGCTGTCCGATGTTTCGGTTGAGGTCCAGCAGTCGCTCGGTGAGTTCGTCCACTGCGGCCCGGCGATGGAAGATGAGGTTGTCGCAATACTCGACTTGAGAGAAGAACAGTCGATGCTGACACCCGGCGTGTTTACGTTCCCGGTCGGTGATGAATGGGGTGAACGCTGCCAGCCACTTCTGGCCGCATTTCAGCAAGTCTTTAGCAGTGAGCGAGTCGGAAAGTTCTTGCAGACGGGCCGGATTGCTGCACTTCAGGAATGCATTGGTGCACTGTTGAAAATCGATGCCCTCCTCCCGCATACGAATCGCCAGCCAGTGGTGCTGGTTGAGGCAGACTCGCGCGGAAAATGGGAAGTAGGGACACATGCGTACGAACATCCGACCCCAGTGTGGATCGTTCACGTAGAAGTTATACTGATTCACCCAACGTTGCTTGTACTCCAGATGAGGGCTATCGTTGTCCTTGCCGCCAATGGCAACCAGGATGCGGGCTGGCTCGCGTGCTTTCAGGATCACCACGACTTGGTTGGGTTTGGCATCCTGGAAATATTGCTCGACGAATTTGTTTCGCCGGCTCTCATCGTCACTGCCTTCGGGAGCATCCAGAAGCGGAGCGCCCCATTTCTCGGATCGGTTCTTCAGCCAATACTGAAACTGATCGGCTATTTCCGTGAGGGTCCGCCTGGTCACCCTCTTCCCTTCGCGGTAGAAATTGAAAAAGCCGAGCACGCGCTCGGGTTGTTGGAAAGGCTGGATCAACCCATTCAACAGGATTCGATCAAAGCAGCGGTACCCGAACTGAATGCTATTCTTGTGATGTTCGACGAAGGCGTTCATAGTCGTCCACTCCTGTATGGTGAAATACCAGGAGCATATCGCTATGAACGCCTTGCCGAGCAGCCCACGCCGCCCCACTGATCTGGGATATCAAGGGGCGTGTCCGACGTGATGTTGATGTACTTGCTGAATGAAAGGTATCAGCTCGGGTAATGACTCGCTCACCCGATAGCCTGGTCCCCTCCGCTTCGGGGCAATCTGATCCGGAGAAGCGGGACGACAAAGCCCTCACCTGTCGGAAGGGGGGCGAGGCGAATTTGCGGGCCGCAACAGAAGTGAACGCCGTTTCAGCATCGTCATATCCACCAGCGATCACGCCGATTCAGCTGGAGTTTTTCCCGGGGCGAGCCTGTCCCTTGGAGGCGAAGTCTGCCACGGACCGGAATACAGCGAGAGAGAATCCGGACCTCCGGGACGGTGTAGAGGGCGGCGGCACGCAAACACAGCGCATCAGCACAACCGGAGAGACCCGGTTCGGTCCAGCGGAGGCGACTCCGACTGGTAGGGAAGCGTATAAGGGCGAAACCCGAAAGCGCAGTAACGATGCCGGGCCGGGAGTCGGAGGTGGCCATAGTACCGGTGAACCTCGGGAGAACCGAGGGGAGGGAAGGGCCGCTACTCCCATCATTGGTCCACTGTGGGAAAGGACAGCCGGATTGCCCCCGCGAGGGAAGGCTCAACCCCGGCCCAATCGAGCTAAGCGCAAAGCGCCCGCGAGATTAGACAATGTCCACAAACTGCAAAGGACCCTATACCGAGTGGCCAAGCAACAACCGGAAAGGAGGTTTACGCTTCTCTACGATAAGGTTTGTCGGCAGGACATCCTGCAAGAGGCCTGGCGACGGGTAAAGTCCAATAAGGGTGCAGCCGGTGTGGACGACGTGGATATCGACGAGATACGGGAGTATGGCGAAGCGCGGTTTCTGGGGGAGATCGAACAGGCACTGCGCGACGGCAGCTATCGGGTTTCGTTGGTCCGGCGGGTACACATCGACAAGCCCGGACAGCCGGGGAAAACCCGGCCTTTGGGCATCCCCACGGTGAAGGATCGAACCATACAGATGGCCGTGAAATTAGTGATCGAACCGTTGTTCGAAGCTGATTTCGTGCCCTGCTCGTTCGGGTTCCGCCCGGAGAAGACACCGCGCATGGCGCTCAGCATTATCGCTGAGAAAACGCAGGCCGGCTACACTCACGTGGTAGACGTTGACTTAAAATCCTACTTCGACACGATTTCGCACGAACTGCTTTTAGAGTTGGTGGAACGTCGGGTGGGAGATGTGCGAGTCGTACGCTTGATCCGAGCTTGGCTGAAAGCAGGAGTTCTGGAGGAAGGCAGGGTGACCCATCCTGACCGGGGTTCTCCTCAAGGCGGGGTGGTTTCACCGCTGCTCTCCAACGTAATGCTTCACGAAGTGGATCGTCAGTGGTGTTGCGGTGACGGCACGATGAGCCATTCTGTCGTGCTGGTACGTTACGCGGACGATATGGTGCTGCTGACGCGTACGGAATTAGAGGCCAAGCAGGCGTGGGAGCGCCTCCAAAGCCAGTTTGCGGCTCTCCGATTGGTGGTGAACCAGGAGAAGAGTCGGCTTACGACGGTGGAAGAGGGCTTTGCGTTTCTGGGTTTCGAGTTCCGGAAACCCCCGAGACGGTTGCTGTACATGTGGCCGCGCAAGAAGGCGTGCCAACATATCCGGGATCGGGTGCGCGAGGTAGTCCGATCGTTTCCGAGTAGCGCCTCGATTGGCGAGGTGATTCGGAAGTTGAATCCGATCTTGAATGGGTGGTGTACCTATTTCCGGGTCGGCAACAGCAACCAGATCTTTCATCAGATCGATTGGGCCGTGCAGAGCGAGCTGCAGTTATGGCTCCGACGCAAACACCAATGCAGTTGGCGGTCCGCTCGGAAGCACTGGAACTATCAGTTCCTATATAAACGCTGCCGGCTGTACCAAATGGTGGGAAGAGTGAGCCATCTGCCTGGCTTGCGGCGCATGCCGCCGGAAGAAGATGGCCGGAGAGCTGGATGCGGGAAATCCGCACGTCCAGTTCGATGAGGGGGCGTTGGAAACGTGCGACAGCGTAACGCGCCTGCGCCCTACTCTACCGAAGCCCTTGGCTAGTTAGATACAGAGCGGGCATCACGATTGGCCGGTGAAGTCGGCTTCTGGGAAATTTGACGACCGAAGGAGACGCTGGCCCTCAGCAGCCGGGTTGCCGGCACACCAGGGGTTTGTTCAGGATTCCGATATTGAAGAGCATTCTATCGGTGGTGCCCGCCTCAAGAAAATCCGCAGAGTAGGAAAGGCCTGGGGCGGGCACTACCGATAGAATCCGTTGAACTGAGCCGGACCGAGAGCTATGGGTATTGAATGACGGTCTTGTTGACGGGAGTCCGGAAAAACGCCTGGCAACGGGACAGCTCGGTGTTAGAAATGGTCACCCTCCAGTTGGGAGGGTGACTATTTCGTGGGCGGCAGCCGGCGCCAACGTTTCTGGAGAGCCAAAACAACAGTTTTAGACAGGGATTTCCTATCGCCCTTAGGAGGGCTAACGTGCTGGTCAGCGACTTGGTTGACGGTATGCTCATGGTGGTCATGAGGTGTCTGCGATCATGGGCGCCGGTAAGCAAGCGCATGCCGCGGCAGTGAGGACTTGAATGCGGATCAGCTGGCCGGTTTTGCAAATCGGACATCGGCGGAGCCGTTCCTCGGAGGCTGAATCGCGGCTGCCCGGAGAATCTGCGCTGGCTACGCTGACAGCTTGCGAGGCGCCCAGCAAAGACCGGCACAGCGCCAGCTTTTCCTTCCGTTTGCGGTTGGCCAAGAATCCAAAGTGGCGGATGTGAACAAAGCCGGAGGGCAGCACGTGAAGGAGAAAACGACGAATGAATTCGACCGCCTCCAATGTCATCGTCTTGGTCTGATTGCCAGCGGCGTAATCCTTCCATTCGAAGGTGACTCGACCATTCTCCATCGATAACAGGCGCCGGTTGGAAATGGCAACGCGGTGCGTGTATCGGGCCAAATACTTGAGAACCTGTTCAGGTCCGCCGAAGGGACGCTTGGCGTATACCACCCATTCCATGCGACCGGCCTTCTGACACAATGCCTCGAAGGCCACCGGGTGGGCCAACGATTCCAGTTCGCCGTGGAACTGGAGTTTGCCCTTCTGGAACGACCTTCGCAAATGAATCAGGAACCTCTTGCG
>DATDGW010000746.1:0-3235 GCA_036521895.1 Candidatus Sulfotelmatobacter sp.
CAGCACCACCACGTGCGTGTTATCGATCATGGTGCGGGCTGCGGCGCCGCCGAAGTAGCGGAGCGCTTCGGTGAGAAACACCTTGCAGTCGAAACGCCGGAAGGTGGGGTAGCACTGGAAGAACAGCATCCGCGAGTAGCACAGCACCACACTCGCGGTCTGCACCTTGCGTTTCCTGCCGTCCAGTTCGAGCTCATGCGGAGACGTGTCGTGCTGCATCTCCTCGCCAGGCGAAAAATCATACCTGCCCGCCGGCGTTGGCGGCGCGTATCCGATGCCATGCCGCCGGCAGAACGAGGTCAACGCGGCATACGACATCTCCGCGCCCGCCGCCACCAGTTCTTCATGGACTCGCACGAGATTCCCCTGGCACTGGTCGAAAAGCTCCAGGATCTGTTGCCGGTAGGGCTCCGCCTTCTCGGTTCGATGCAGTTCCGGCAGGGTTGTCGAGTTGGATCGTAGAACTTTGCGCACGGCCACGCGGGACACTCCCAGTACCCGTGCGATCTCGCGTTTGCTCACGTGCTGCACATTCAGTTCCAGAATCGTGGTCCGTTGTGCCTGGCTCAACATGGGGTTTCTTCTCCGGTTGGATTTCTTCGTCGATGCGATGGAGCTGCTTTTGAATGCGCTCGATCTGATACCGCGCCGCTTTCGCTTGCTGGTCATCCACCTCCGTGGCAGCCGCGCCCGCCAGTCGCCGCTGTGCGCGGTTCACAATCGCCACAACCATTTCCAGATCGTGCAACAGTTCGGCGCCGGTTCCGGCCGGAGCTTGCTCCTGCGCCTGCCGCTGCGCTTTGAAGAACAGCTCGGGATCGTCGAGAATGCGTTTGCGGATTGCCGGCGAACCCTTGCGCCACGCGCCATACAACTGGCCCGCCTCACGCGTATCGCAGTGATGCTGGGCGAAGATCGCCGCCATCCGCTGGCAATCCTCCAGGCTTTGGCGTGCCACCGGCACCAGAAACTTCAACGCCACCTGCGCCGGAATCTTGCCCTCGCGCACCTGCTGTTGGATCGCTTCCGGCAGAACTTCCACCAGTGCCAGCCGTCGCGATACCCAACTCACACTGCGATCGAACCGGCGCGCCAGCTCCTCCAGTCCGTAACCGAAACGCTGCTCCAACTCCTGCAGCAGCCAACCCACCTCCAGCGCAGTCTCGTGTTCGGATAATCGCAGCGAGCGGTCCAGCAGCACGGCGGACGCCTCGCTCATCGGCCATACCACGGCTTCCACTGTGTCCCGGCCCAGTTGCTCCAACGCGGCGATTCGTTTGTAGCCGTCGATGACCACGTAACGATCAGCCTGGCCTTCGGCCGCCACCACCACGATGGGCGTTTGCTGGCCCACTTCCGCCAGCGACGCCAGCAGTCGCCGCTGCCGTGCCACATGGCGCACTCGCAGGTGCTCCCAACGCCGGTCGAGTTGGTGAAACTCCAGTTGCATCGACAGGCTGAATGTAAAGTGGATCTCCTGGGCCGATCAATATGTCCGGATTAAATCCGCGCCTGTTTCCAGCGCCGCTCCCGCTCCTCAACCCGTTCCCGCGCTCGCCGGCAAGCCGCGCAACAAAAGCGCTGCAAGGGACTTCGACGCTGTGGCGCGAATCGCTCGTAGCACCCCGGCCGGTCGCAGGCGTGCTCGAAAAAAAATGTTCCGGAGTGATTACCCTCGCGGCCTGCTTAACCGCCTCTGGGTCTGCTTCCCGGGTTTTCGCGCGCTGCCGGTAACTCCGGCTTTGCTCGTTGCGTTTCGCCTTACCAGCAACCGTCTCCCGGTATCGTTGCTGGGCCTTCCAACGCGACCACTTCCGCGCCGCCTTACGGCAGTCCTCGCTGCAATAGCGCTGACCCGCCTGGCGGGGATGAAAGCGGTGCTCGCATCCTTTCAGCAGGCAACACCGCTGCCGCGGCCGACGCCCAGATTGTTTCCGGCGCCCACCCACTTGCCTTTTGCGCGGACCTGTAAGATTCTCGGGAGGGCCCATGGGAGGTGATGACTCCCAGAAGCTCCTGCCCTGGAGGGGAATGATACTCCTCTCCGGGGCGCAGCAACCTCCGGCTCATTGCAAAATCAACTCTACCTCAAAGACCCCCACCAGGACCTCTGGCAAGCGCCTCCAGCATGAGAGACTTGGAATACTTCGCCATCGCTATGCGGTTTCAAGAACGCGTAATCGGCTGTTTCAAGGCTCTGGCAACCGGTGATGCCATAGGTAAGCAAACGGAAATGTTGTCCAGGGCCGAGGTCCAGCAGTGGTACCCCGGAGGAATCACAGGATTCCACGGCCAGCCTGGAGAAGTTATTCCCCGTTATGCCGGCAAACGGTATGAATGGCGCATCGGTGAGACCACGGATGATACGGAACAGACGCTAGCAGTGACGCGAGCACTCCTGCGTGAGGGTCGGGTCTGCCACAAGGCGATCGGACGAGAGCTGCTGCAATGCAAGAAATCCCTCCATCCAGGCGTGTCATTGTGGGCCTTCGTGCAGAATCGTGACCCATCTCGAATCGCCTCGGAGGGCGACGGCTGCGGAGCAGCCATGCGCACGGCGCCGATCGGCGTGTTCCATCCGTCGAGCAGGCTGGATGAGCTGATCCGGGGGGCTTATGAGTGCGCTATCCCTACCCATGGCGGACAAATGGCTGTTTGCGCGGCTGCCGCGGTGGCAGGTGCTGTCTCAGCAGCACTCGATGGCAGACCAAGCGCCGAGGTACTGAGGGTAGCGATACGGGCATCCAAGGAGGCTGAAACCCTCCGGCCTTCCGGTGAACCGGCCACCATTACACGCTCCATTGCGGAGATATATTCCGATGTCGTGCGGAGGCAGCACCTGATCGCCGACGAGCTCGCACACCAGTACTTCCCTAACAAGCCGCAAAATATCGTTCCGCTGGCCATCAGTCTGGCTCTGGTCACCCAGTCAGCGCAGGAAACCGCCCTGCTCGCCGCGAATATCGGCGGAGACTCGGACTCGGTAGCCTCCATTGGCGGTGCCATCGCGGGAGCTCTTTATCCTGAGACGGTGAACGAGGAATGGTTCGAGGTGGTGAGCGCAATCAACAAAGATGAACTTCTTGACCTGGCAATTTCACTCGCCGCGCTTCGGTTCCGCGAGTAGATCGGCTGTCGCCCGCCTGGGTCATTTTTCGAAAGCAGAGGCGGGTCAGTTTCCGATAGCGCCGAAGCCCTTAAGCGTTTCGAGGATCGCCTTGGTGGACAGACGCTC
>DATDGW010000747.1:0-32204 GCA_036521895.1 Candidatus Sulfotelmatobacter sp.
AGATGGTGGTCTCATCGTTCGAGCGGGGCAAGATCACGCTCGACGAGTATCTCGATCGTACCGTCTTTGATCGCACGCGTCCTTTCGCGCGCGACGCATTCCGCGACTACATGTTCTCTCTCTCGCAGCCGTTTCCCGAAGTGCTGCAATTCGCGCAGGCGCTGAGTGACTCCGGCAAATACTTCATGGGCACGATCAACAACGAATCGCGCGAACTGAATTATTACCGCATTGAAACGTACGGACTGCGAAAGATCTTCCGCCTGTTTATCAGTTCCTGCTTCGTCGGATTCCGCAAGCCGGCGCGCGATATTTACCGTCTCGCGCTCGAGACGACGCAGATCCCCGCGGAAGAGTGCTGCTTCATCGATGACCGCGCGCTCAACCTGGAATGCGCAGCCAAGCTCGGAATGCAGACCATAGAGATGCAGCAGGTCGAGCAGTTGCGAGGTGATCTGGAGAAATTAGGCGTAAGCCCGTAGAAGCACGACTTGGCAAAGGTTGCGATTTGGGAAGGGCACGACTTCAGAGGTTGCGGAAAAAATGACACTCGCGCACGACCGTGGAAAGAGCAGCCTTTCCAGGGCCGCGTAAGGCGCGTGGAACCAGTGTGGACTTTATAGCCCCTGAAGTTCGCCCGATCCCGCAAGACTCGCCTATGGATTTTTGCGTGGCAGACTTGTCTTCACTCCCGCACTTTGTGGAACGTCTGACTCCAGCGCGCTGAGCGTCAAATCGCTCGACCAGCAATCCGCTGCCAGCTTCCACTCGCCGTTGCTCTGACGCGCGCAAACCCACAGATACTTGCCGCGCTCTTCGCGGCGCTTGCCTGTGGCGCCGGGAATCAGCGCTTTGCAACGTCCCGCTTCGTAAGCCAGATCGCCCACTACTTCCACACGCAGAGGATCGACTTCCACTTCTCCCAGTCCCGCGTCGAGCGCGCCAAAAAAGAACTCCCGGATCGCCGCCGCACCGCGCACCGGCGGACAGTTCGACCGCAGTACCAGCGCGTCGTGGGTGTAAAGCTCTATGAGATCATCGAGATGTTTGGTGTTGCAGGCCATGACCCATTCCTGCGCGAGACGCCGAACCGCAGCCTCGGAGCGGCTCATGTCGCCGCGAAACGCTGCCGTCGCCCGCAGTTTGTCCTCTCTCTGAGGATCCCTCGTTGAATCCCGGAGGGGATCCGCGGCGGACCGCGCCGCCATCGGTTCCCCGCCCGGAAAATAGTGGTGGTGATAGTGATGATGGTAGTGATGGGTTTCCTGCCCCGAGGGCCCGTTCGTCGGCGGCCTTTCTGCGAGATCGCGATCGAGAAACGGATTCGGAGGCAGCGCCAGAGCCCGCGACGGACGCTCATCCTCCGCGGCCAATCCGAGATCCACGGTGATGCCGCACATGCCACAGAACTTGGTCCCCGAACGATTGCGGTATCCGCAAATGCGGCACACGATCGTCGTCGACTCGCCGGTCAACTCTTGCGCCGTATCGTCGGCGGCCTGTTCCGAGTCCGCTTCGGCAGCCAAACGCTGCGCAGCCTCGAGAGCTGCCGCGATCGCCTCAGCACTCGGCTTGGGACGGCGCATTTCGGGCTGCAAGCGGCGGTAAAGCTCTTCCATCTCGGCGCTGTGCACCGGAACGTCAGGAGAGCTGGGATTTTTCTTATCTTTGTCCACGAACCCGTCCACGGATCGAATCACTTTGTTGCTGGCGTCATTCTAGCCCAGCAACTCGGAGTCGTGCTATCGGCTGGAAAATTCGATCTTGCCTTCGATCTCGGTTGGAACTCCGTTGCAGGTCGCGGGACGATATCTCCAGGTGCGCACCGTCTGCAGCACATGGCGGTCGCCGGCGAGGCCCGCACTCTCCAGGATAAGCGGGCTATGCACGCGTCCATCGGTCCCGATGATGAAACTGACTTTCACCTTCTGGCCGTACGCGGTCGAAATGAGGAGCGGATCAGGCGTTGTCAAGGCCTCAGGCGGTTGCACCTCTGCGCAAGACGGACGCGAACTGATGTGGGCCACATCGACGAATTGGGATGCGCGCGCCAGCGTCTTCGGCGCTTGGCGTTCCCTCTGTTCAAGGTTAGCCGCCCGCACCGGCGGCGCAGGCCTGCTCACCGCCACAGTGATGACAGGGACGAACAAGAAAATCGCAGGCCAGATGCGACGACGCATGAGTTTCGAACTCCGCAGAGCCGAAATCGCTCCGAACCTTAGGCTGGCGCAAATACAGGTCCACTCTTGGGTCGAGACATGTTGCTGATCCAGAGGAGGTTACAGGCGCTGTCGGAGAAGATGAAAGTGCTCCAGATGAAAGACATTGCACTCGGGTGATCAGGATCGCGACCACTTGCAGGGCACTAAATGTGCCCTGGCCTGAACTAGTAGGTCGCGGTTGCGACGCAGAGTCAGCATGGTGATTTCAGGAGGACAGTTCATACGGACAGGAACGTTAACGGTGCCGAGGCCTGCGTTGGTGTAGAGCGCCAGCCCGCCGACCTGGTAGAGGCCCCAGATGTACTTTCTGGCCAATTTGGGCAAGAAAAGAGGGTGAATAAAAGGCACGCGTACCTGGCCCCCATGAGTTGTCCCGAGAGTTGGAGATCCACCGGATAGCGCGCGACGGTGTCGGCATCGTCGGGCTCATGGGCTAACAAGACTGCCGCTTCGTCCTTGGGGAGATCGTGCAGAGTTGCGTCGAGGTCGGCGGTACCGCCAAGCACGTCGTCGATGCCACCCAGGTCATGATTTCCCATGACAGCCCAGAGGCCGTGAGGAGCGCGCATTTGCCGCAGAAGTTGGGCGCAAGGTTCCGCGGCAGACGCCGCTTCCGCGGAATCGCCGAATCAAGGTACGGAAACAAAATCTCCAGTCAGTGCGATCAAGTCGGGACCCAGACCGTTGACCATGCCAATCGCCGAGCGCAGCGGATGTACGGAAAAATAAGGGTCGTAATGAAAGTCGCTGAGGAGGGCGATGGTGAAACCTTCGAGCCGCGCGGGCCAGCGACGAAGGGCAATTTCCAGGCGCACGATTCGGGGACGGTTCGGCTCGAGCAGCGCGGTGTCGACGGCGAGTGCGGCCACGCCAGCGGTCGCTGCGAGGCGGATAAATTTCCGCCTGGTCGTAGGAAGAAAAGACAATCGGTTTCGGGCGTTAACCTGCGGCAGAACGTGGACCGCAGTCCTCACCTTTGAGCATATCGCGACTCCGCGGATTCGCGATATGACGAGAGCAATGCCTCCCGATTAGAAGTTGAATGTGGCCTGCAGATCGATACGGCGATTGGCCGTCCCGCCCTGCGAGAACGGACCTCCCTGAAGAGCATTGGACTTGTCAAAGAGCGGAGACCCCAAAACTGCGTTGGGATTTGCCACGTTGACATTGTTAAACACGTTGCGCATGCCCACGCCAAAAGTGAGATTGTAGCGACGGTCGGAATTGGAGGACGTCATCATAGGCCCTCCGCCGCCGAACAGGGGTCCACCGCGACGGCCGCCGCCCCCGCGACCGCCGCCTGGCCCGCCTTGTTGCTCTGGCCCGGTCGCGCTCTTTGCCTTGGGTCCGATGCCGAAAGTCTTGGTGAGGCGCAGGTTCAGAACGAAGTGCGCAGGCCCGGTCTCAGAGTTGGTGGGCAGCAGTCTTCCGGCTCCGGACGCATCGAACGTTCCAAGTTGGGTGCAGTAAACGCTCCCTGTGGGCGGCGTTCTTGCGGGGCAAGTGGTGTGCGATATAAAACCGGGGCGATCGTTGTAGATCTGATCTCCGTTTGTATCGATCGGCGATGTGATGGTAAAAGGAGAACCGGAGCTGACCACCATGAAGGGACTGAGACGGAACAAATACGGGAAGGCGATGCTGCCCCCGATAAAAAGCCGGTCGCGAACATCGAAGGAGGCTCGCCCCCAGTCCTGGCTGATGTTGTAAGAGTTAGACGGGAAGCTGGACACTCCAGAGGTATCGCTGTTGGCATAACCCAGCGTGTAAAAGCCAAAGAATTGGACTTTGGTACCGATGCGAATATTGGTGTTTAGGATCAGCTGGTTCTGTTTGAAGTTGCCTTCGGAAACGTAACGGTAGACATTGCCGCCGGTGATCGCTGGACACCCAGTCGCGAAACAGGGAGTTCCAGGATATGGGGCGCTGGCGTTAATGGTGATGAACTGGTCGAATCCTCGCGAATTGAGGTACGTGGCAGAAACCGTCGCTGATTTTGTGACCTGGCGTTCCACGCTGACGGCCCCTTGCATGGTGTAGGGAGCGCGCAATTGGGGGCCGATCTGATAGATGTTGGACGCAGCAGAGCTGACTCCACCGCAGTTGGAAAGGCTGGGCAGGGGAACGTTGACGCCGGTGAAGCAGGTTGGGTTATTGATGATGTACTGCTGCTGCACAACACCGTTGAATCGTTCTGTCTGCAGGATCTGGGCGGACTGGAAGCGATCAAAGAAAATCCCGTACCCACCCCGAATCACGACCTTGGGTGGAGAACTCCTGCCGCCAACGCCCCAGGCAAATCCCAGACGCGGAGCCCAGTTCCCATGGGCGTGAATGTCGTTCTGGGTTTCGAAGCGAAGGCCGCCGCTGAGAGTGATGTTGGGACGAACTCGCCAGTCGTCCTGAATATACGGTTCCACGTCAAAGTAGGTCACCGAGGACGTGGGGTTGCCGGTGGTGTAGGTCAGTTGAGTCGTATAGGGAATCCCGGCGGGCAAGGGATGCAGCTCCGCATATTGCAAGGAGAACGGGCAGGCGGGGTTGCCGCCGATGTTGGCGCAATTCGAAAAGATATCGCTCGTGCCGTTCAATGAGGAGAACGTGAATGAGCCGTTAAATCCGGCGGTGGAGAAATTTGTCTCTTGCGTGGCGCGAATTCTGCCACCGAACTTCAGCACATGATTCCCGTGAATGAGCGAGGTATAGTTCTGCACTTCGTAGCGGTTTTGGTGATCGGTTGTGTTGCCTGAACCGCTTCCGCCACCAGAGAAACTCGCGGGGACGTTGACCGTCGGGTTCGTATCCACAGGATTCTGGAGGCTGCTGTCGCGGACGTATTGAAAGCGGGTTTCATTTACGATCTTCGAGCCGAACACCTGGGTATCGCCGATTTGCAGGGTGTCTTCGGTGGATTTGGAGTGGTAGGCCTGGGAAGGAAGGCTGAAGAGGCCGACGCCGTTGTTGGTTTCGGTGTCGCGGTAGTACTGGTAGCGAGCGGTGAGCGTGTTGTTCTTCGATAGCGCCCAATCCAGGCGCGGACTGAGGTTCGTGCGCTGGCGCGGGTTGGGAATCGACTCCACCAGGGGCACCGGTTGCAGCGTAGGATCCAGCACGACCGCGTTGACGGCAGTCAGTTCGTCGATGTTGCGGCGCTCGAGGTTGAAGAAAAAAGATGCAACCTTCCCGATTGGGCCGCCAATGTTCCCGTTGTACTGGGTCGTATAGTAGGGGGGCTGGGCGCCTGCGAAAGGGTTCGGGGAGTTGAATGCCGAGTCGTTGCCGATGACAAACAACTGCCCGTGATACTTGTCGGTTCCGGGCTTGGTGAAAATCTCGATCCGGCCGTAACCCAGTTTGTCGTACTCGGCGGAAAATGGGTTCTGATTGACGCGGATTTCGCGAATCGAAGACTTGGGCGGCAACTGGCCCGCGGTAAAACCGTCGATGTACATCTGCCCACCGTTGGGGCCGGCGGAGGGACCCGCCAACGCCTGCAGATCCGTCAACAACTCATCGGGATCGTCGGGCAGGGCTTCGAGTTCCTTGCCGGAGATTACGATGGCGCCGGCGTTGCTCGAGGGATTCACGTCAATGGTCGGTGCCGTGTCGGAGACCTGAACTTTCTGGGTTTCGACTTCGATTGCCATGACCGCGTTCAGACGCAGGGGCTGATCGGCGATCACGACATTGTCGTTCTCGTAGAGCGTGAAGCCTGTGGCGGCAACGGTGAGCGTGTATTTCCCCGCCGGTAGAGACTTGAATTCATACATTCCCTGGGCGGTGCTCAGCACCACGATCGGAGATCCGGTGGCGGGAGTCATGATGACATTGGCGCCGGGGATTGCCGCGCCGGAAGGATCGGTGACCTGTCCGCGAAGAGTTCCCGAAGCGGTTTGCGCGAGCAACGCGGTAGCAGGCAGCGAGAATAAAAGTGTTATGAAAAAGAAACGCATGTACTTCTCAACCTTCATTTCATCTTTCCTATTTCGTTCAAGATTATGAATACGGAATAAATCCTTTTCGAGGCGGGGCACTCACTACTGACTTGCGTCGCCACCGGGGGCGCCTCCTAGACTCCAAGGCGCCAACATCATTGCCTGGCTGCCGGAGGGAGCGGCCTGAAGAATCGGTTCCACTCCGCTGAATAACTTGATGACCGTGCTTCCTCCCGATGGCGTGCCTTCGGTCGCGAGAATCGCAACCGCGTCTCCCTTGTGCAAGTCAGCAAGAACAACTGGGGGCGTTTGATCGAGGAGGCGCTGGAAGTCAAAACCTCCTCCAGAACGACCGCCGGCGCCGTTTCCACCGCCCTGGCCGGTCCCGGCACCCTGACCCACGCCGCCTTGGCTCGCACCGCCAGCGGGCGCGCCGGCCTGTCCATTTCCTCCAGCTGGAGCCTGGCTTGAAGCGGGATTGGACGCCGCACCGGGCGTTCCTGGAGGCAATGCGGCCTTCAATCGCAGGGCAAATCGCTGCGCCATCTCGGCTGGGATCTGGTGAAGCTGTGAGTCGGAGGTTATTTTCAGCTGCACAGATTTCTTGCTCACCGTATCCTGAACGCTCAGAGTCCCCGCACTTGCGTCGACGGACTTAATCAAGCCCTCAACGATGGGGAACGAGCCCGTGTAAATCTCCTCAGCAGTCAATTCTGCGCCATCGGCGCTGCGGTCGCCGCGCGCGCGCAATTGGTCACCGACTTGAACCTCCTGCAGCGTCACCACCTTCGCATCTTCAGGTTTGAAAGAATCGGGAGAGTAACGGTGGATGATGGTGTTCTTGGATGTGCGCACGACCATCGTCTTTTTCCCGGCGAGACTCGATATGGAGATCGTTATCGCTCCGGCAGCGGGGTCTACCGCCGTCACCGGACCTCCGACGCCGCGCTTTTGCCAATCCTGCCGCATTTGGTCGCTAACCGCCTGGACGGCAGAACGCGTGATGACAATGATCTCCAAAGCTGCGATCGATTTGCCGTCGCTCGATCCCTGGCCGCGGGCGCGAATGGTGTCGCCTGCCTGTAAGTCCTGCAGCTGAATTGGAGTTGTGTTCTTGAGGTCCTTTTCGCCGGGCGCGAGGCGCAAAAGGCGAGCGTTCGGCTGTACGGTCACCGTGACTTCGGCACCAGACTCCAGCGCCAAGGTGACGGTGTTCCCGTTGATCGCTTTAATGGTGCCAATGCGCTTGGCGACGGCAGGCTGTGCGGCCTCTTGTGCGAGACGCATAGAGGCGGCGAAGCACGCAGGCTGGAACTGCGGACCAGATAAGATGATGGCAGACAAGAGAACCGTCGTGAGTAGTGAATGATTCGTTTTAACGTTCATACGCCCCACCTCTAATCTACCTTGCCGGAAGCGGCGGAAGTTGATGATTTACAAAGTTTTACCCACACATAACAAATATTACACAGGGCGAGTACGCGGATTGCGGAGTCAATCCAATTCGCACCGCGCACCCCGTCTGTTAATAGACGACGCGGGCACCCCCAGATACGATTTCAATTGGGTAGTTGTCGATATCGGTCTCTGGATGAGTGTGTCTATTTTACGTGGTTTTCTATGCTGGGTGATGTTGGTGCTAGTGCCGGTATCACTCCTAGGCCAGAGTGTGCCGAACCAGACTGCTCCGGACCAGATTGCTCCAAGCCAAACGTCTCCGAACCAGACTGGAGCCGCCATTCTTCACACCCAGGGCGGAGTCTGGGTCAATGGGTACGAAGCGCTTGATTCGTCTGCGGTGTTCCCGGGAGACCTGCTGGAAACCAAGCCGAGTTCGTCGGCGAGCTTGACCCTCGACGGATCGACCGTGCTGATCCAGCCGGAATCTGTGGCCAAGCTTCAAACCAACCTGCTCGAACTGGATCACGGCAGTGTTTTCGTCGGAACCTCGAAGAGCTTCAAAGTGCGGGTGAATTGCCTGACGGTGGTTCCGGTCCTGAATGAGTGGACCCAGTATGAGGTGAGCAACTTGAACGGGAATGTTCAAGTGGCCGCCCGCAAGGACGATGTGAACGTGGACCGCGGAGCGGATCGACGGAAGCCGTCGGTGGAGACGGAATCGTCGCACGGATCGACCGTTCACGAGGCAGAACAGAAAAGCTTCAACCTGTCGGAGATCTGCGGAGCACCGGGCGAGCCGACGGCGCCCTCGTCGATCCTGAATCCGAAATGGATTGCGGTTGGAGCAGCGGGAGGGGGCCTTTTAATCTGCGTGTTGTTGTGCCGCGGCGGCAGCCACCCGGTGAAGCCTAATCTCAGCCAGTCTGCCCCTTAACCTTCTATAACTGCACTTCGCAGGACTCTACGTTCACAGAATTCTTTCGTGCGTGTACCCGGCAGAGACCAAGGCTGCGAGAAGCTCCGCGATGTGATCGGGGCCGCGAGTTTCCATGGTGATGTCGATGGCGGTGTCGCCGAGGTTGACGCCGTGGTAGGCGCGATCGTAGGCGGTCTCCACGATGTTGGCGCGATGATCGGCTAGGATTCCGGTGAGACGGTGCAGAGCGCCGGGATAGTCAGGCAGGTGCACGCGGAGGCGGACGAGGCGTCCATCTTTCACCAGGCCGCGCTCGATGATGCGCGAGAGCAGCGTGACGTCGATATTGCCGCCGCAGACCAGCACTGCGATCCTCTTGCTTTTTAACGGTAGCTTTCGATTTAGGACGGCGGCAATCGCGGCTGCACCGGCTCCTTCGGCCAGTGTTTTCTCGCGCTCCAGCAGCAAGAGAATCGCGTTCGCGATTTCTTCCTCTTCCACGGTGACGATGTCGTCGACGTACTTTTGAACCAGCGGGAGGGTGCGCTCTCCGGCGCGACGGACGGCGATTCCGTCGGCGATGGTCTTGGCGGATTTCAGCGTCACCGGTTTGCCCTCGGCTACTGCGGCTTTCATCGAGGGGATCCGGGATGGTTGCACTCCAAAAACTTTCACCGCTGCATTTGTCTCTTTGACGGCGCAGGCTATTCCGCCGATCAGGCCGCCGCCGCCGATGGGCGCGACGATCACCTCGATGCCCGGATGCTGCTGCAGGATCTCAAGGCCGAGAGTTCCCTGCCCGGCGATGACGGCGTCGTCGTCGAAGGCGTGGATCAGGGTGAGGCGGTCTCGCTGGCTCTGCTCGACGGCCTTGTCGTAGGCCTCGTCGTAGTTGGTGCCGTGCAGTACGACTTCGGCACCGTAGGCGCGCGTCGCTGACACTTTCGTGAGCGGCGTAGGCAACGGCATGACGATGCGCGCGGCGATCTTGTGGCGTCCCGCATGGTAGGCGACGCCTTGCGCATGGTTACCGGCGGATGCGGCGATCACGCCGTAAGAGCGCTCTTCCGGAGTGAGCGTGAGAAGTTTGTTCAGGGCGCCACGCTCTTTGAATGCGCCGGTGCGCTGTTGGTTATCGAGCTTGAGGAAGATGGAATTGTTGGTGAGACCGGAAAACGTTTCCGAGTGAGTGCAGGGTGAGACGCGGATGTCAGCGCGAATTCGTTCAAGAGCAGCCTGGATATCGGAAAGTTGGATCATGACGCTGGCGCAGTCATCGTACTCCGCTCCGTCTTAGCCCCGCTCCATCCTAGCTTGGACCCCGGTGGGATGGCCATGATCAGGAGGCGATTGGTCGCGCGGAGGACGCCAAAGGAACAGGGCGGGCCGCGAGCGCCTTCAGATGGGAATCGACACAGGCAGCGGCTTTGCGGCCTTCGGAGATGGCCCAGACGACAAGCGACTGGCCGCGGCGCATGTCGCCGGCGGCGAACACTCCTGGGACTGACGACATATAGTTCTGGTCGGTCGCGACGTTGCCGCGATTGTCGAGTTGAACCTCTAATTGCTCGATCATGCCGTTGCGCACGGGGCCGAGAAATCCCATGGCAATGAGGACGAGGTCCGCATCCATGGTGAACTCGGTGCCGGCGAGGGGCTGAAACTTCGGGGGAGGGCCAACCCTTACACCGTGCAGATGCGTGACGTTGCCGTTCTCCTCGCCGGTAAACTTTGTGGTCGCGATGCTCCAGTCGCGGATGCCGCCTTCCTCGTGCGCGGCCTCCGTGCGCAGTTGCATGGGCCATAGCGGCCAGGGTGTCTGCGGGGAACGCTCCTCGGGCGGCTTGGGCATGATTTCGAACTGGTGAACTGAGATTGGCTTCTGGCGGTGGACCGTGCCAAGGCAGTCGGCGCCGGTGTCACCTCCTCCGATGATAACGACGCGCTTGCCGCTGGCAAGAATTTCAGTGGCGGGATCGAGTGTGTCCCCGAGGCAGCGTTTGTTCTGCTGCGGGAGGAATTCCATCGCGTAGTGAATTCCCTTCAGATCGCGTCCCGGGACTGGCAGGTCACGCGGGTGTTCGGAGCCGCCGGCCAGCACAATGGCATCGAAGTTGCGGCGCAGATCCTCAACCTGCAGGTTCCTTCCGACTTCCGCATTGGTGATGAACTTTACGCCCTCGGCGGACATCTGCTCGAGGCGGCGGTCGATGATGTGCTTCTCCAGCTTGAATTCGGGGATGCCGTAGCGGAGCAACCCGCCGATGCGGTCGGCTTTTTCGTAGACCGCGACCGCATGACCAGCGCGGCAGAGCTGCTGCGCCGCAGCAAGTCCAGCTGGTCCCGAACCAACGACGGCTACCTTCTTACCGGTGCGAAGTTTCGAGGGCTCGGGTCGGATCCAGCCTTCGAGGAATCCGCGCTCGACGATATTCCGTTCGTTCTGCTTGATCGTGACCGGAGGCTGGTTGATGCCGAGGACGCAGGAAGCCTCGCAGGGAGCAGGGCAGATGCGGCCCGTGAATTCAGGAAAATTATTGGTGGCGTGGAGCTGGCGGACAGCCTCTTTCCAGCGTCCGCGATAGACGAGATCGTTCCAGTCGGGAATGAGATTGCTGACAGGACACCCGGTCTGGCAAAACGGGACACCGCAATCCATGCAGCGCGCGCCTTGCTTGCGGAGTTTTTCTTCCGGGAAGTCCTGATAGATTTCGAACCAATCGTTGACGCGCTCGGCGACCGGGCGGCGAGGAGCCAGCTCGCGCGAATAATCAATGAAGCCGGTCGTTTTACCCATGCTGCACCTGCTCTTGTTGCATCGGCTCGGCCTCTGCCAGCACGGCGACATGCTGGTTCGGGATGTAGGCTTGCTCGCTGCGGGCCACTCCCAGCACTCGCTTGAATTCGTGCGGGAAGACCTTGATAAACCGCGAGGCCATGTCGTTCCAATTGTCGAGAATCCACTTAGCGCGGCGGCTGGCAGTCAATTCCTGGTGCGACAACAGGAGATCTCTGACGATCACTACATCGGGCTCATCGAGCAAAGGCTCCAAGTCGACAGAATCCAGATTGCAGCGCTTCTCGGTAAAGTCTCGGCGCTCGTCGAAGACATAAGCGGCACCGCCACTCATGCCGGCGGCGAAATTTCTGCCGCAGGAGCCGAGCACCAGCACGATCCCGTTGGTCATGTACTCGCAGCCGTGGTCGCCGACACCCTCGACGACAGCGGTCGCTCCCGAGTTGCGGACGCCAAAGCGTTCGCCGGCAACTCCGTTGAAGAACGCTTCGCCGCTGGTGGCGCCGTAAAGTGCGACATTGCCGATGATGATGTTTTCTTCAGGAGCGAAGCTGGAGGCGCGCGGCGGAAACACCATTAGCCTGCCGCCAGACAGGCCCTTTCCAACGTAGTCGTTGGCTTCGCCTTCGAGCGAAAGCGTGACTCCTTTGGCGAGGAACGCCCCTAGACTCTGACCGGCCGAACCTGTGAGGTGAACGCGAATCGTGTCGTCGGGCAGTCCGGCAGAGCCGTAACGGCGCGCAATTTCACCGCTCAACATGCTTCCCACCGAGCGGTGAGTGTTGCGCACGGGAAACTGCACTTCGATCGGCGCAAGAGTTTCGAGGGTAGACGCAACCTGTCCAAGAATCTTGTGATCGAGGGCCTGTTCCAAGCCATGATCCTGAGCCTGCACGCGGCGCCGGGCGACGCGCGAGGGAACGGGCGGATTGTAGAGGATCGCGGAGAAGTCCAGACCCCGCGCCTTCCAGTGATCGACGGCGGGCTCGACGTCGAGCATGTCGACGCGGCCGACCATTTCGTCGACGGTGCGGAATCCCAGTTCGGCCATGGACTGGCGAAGTTGTTCCGCGATGAAGAAGAAGAAATTGATCACGTGCTCAGGCTCGCCTTTGAACTGCTTGCGCAACTCGGGGTCCTGCGTGGCGATGCCTACCGAGCAGGTGTTGAGGTGGCACTTGCGCATCATGATGCAGCCCATCGCAATGAGGGGGGTGGTGGCGAAACCGAATTCCTCGGCGCCCAACAGGGCGGCAATCGCGACGTCGCGGCCGGTCTGGAGTTTGCCGTCGGTTTGCACGCGAATGCGGCTACGCAGATCGTTTAGCAGAAGGACCTGTTGAGTCTCCGCCAAGCCCAGTTCCCAGGGGATGCCGGCATGCTTGATGGAACTCAAGGGCGACGCGCCGGTGCCGCCGGAGTCGCCGCTGATCAGCACGACGTCCGCGTGAGCCTTCGCAACGCCCGCCGCAACCGTGCCTACACCCACTTCGGCTACCAACTTCACCGCAATGCGCGCGTGCGGGTTGACGTTCTTTAGGTCGTAGATGAGCTGCGCGAGGTCCTCGATCGAATAAATGTCGTGATGTGGCGGCGGTGAGATCAATCCAACGCCAGGGATCGAATGCCTGAGACGTGCGATTACTTCGTCGACCTTGTGGCCCGGGAGTTGTCCCCCTTCGCCGGGCTTCGCTCCTTGCGCCATTTTGATCTGCAACTCGTCTGCGTTCACCAGATAATTCGCGGTCACGCCGAAACGTGCCGAGGCCACCTGCTTGACTGCGCTGCGGCGCAAGTCTCCGTTGGGATCTGGAGTGAAGCGCTCTTCGTCCTCTCCGCCCTCGCCTGTGTTGGACTTGCCGCCGATGCGGTTCATGGCGACCGCGAGCGTCTCGTGAGCTTCTTTACTGATGGATCCGAACGACATCGCGCCCGTGGTAAAGCGCTTCACGATCTCTGTGGCCGGCTCGACTTCGTCAAGCGGCACCGGCGCGTCGCTCTTCTTTAACTTCATCAAGCCGCGCAGGGTGCAGAGGTTCGCGCTTTGCTTGTCGATGAGATCCGTGTATTCCTGAAAGGTCTTGAAGCTATCCTGCCGTACTGCTTGCTGCAGCTTGCTGATAGTTTGCGGATTGAGCAGATGATATTCACCGTTGACGCGCTGATGATAGCTACCCCCAACGGAAAGCTCAGTCTCAAACTCAGTCAGCGGGCGGAACGCAAATTCGTGTTTGAGCAACGCTTCGGCGGCAAGAACCGAAAGCCCAATGCCTCCCAGGCGAGAGCTGGTGCCGGAGAAATACGTGTCGATCAATTCTTTATTTAACCCGATGGCTTCGAAGACCTGGGCGCCCTGGTAGCTCTGTAGCGTCGAGATGCCCATCTTGGAGAAGGTTTTGAGCAGGCCCTTCTTGATGGCCTTCATGAAGTGCTTCACCGAGAGTTCGGGAGGGATGCCGTCGCCCAACTCGCCGCGCCACACCAGATTCTCTACGCTCTCCAGCGCAAGATAAGGATTGATCGCGCTGGCACCGTAGCCGCTGAGCAAGGCGAAGTGCATTACTTCGCGGGGCTCGCCGGATTCCGTGATCAGAGCAACCTGCGTTCGCGTTTCTTCGCGGACCAATAAATTGTGTACAGCCGCTAGCGCGAGCAGACAAGGGATGGGAGCGTAGTCTTTGTCGACGCCGCGATCAGAGAGAATCAGGAGCGAATATCCCGCCTTGACCGCCAGTGAAGCGCGCTGGCACAGTTCATCGAGGGCGCGCTTGAGCCCTTCTTCACCGTCTTTTGCACGGAACAGCGCGGGTAGTGTGGTGGCCAGCAAGTCGCGATTCGAGACGCGCCGCAGTTTCTCGAGTTCGCGATTCGAGAGCAACGGATGCGCCAGCTTCAGCATGTGGCAGTTCTCGGGCGCTTCTTCCAGGATGTTGCGCTCGCTGCCGATGTAGCTGATGAGCGACATCACCATCTCTTCGCGGATGGGATCGATGGGAGGGTTGGTCACCTGCGCGAAGAGCTGCTTGAAATAGTTAAATAGCGACTGCGGCTTGTCAGAAAGGCAAGCCAGCGGAGTGTCGGTACCCATCGAGCCGATAGGTTCTTCACCCTTCGCTGCCATCGGCCCGATGATCATCCGCAGATCTTCGTCGCTATAACCGAACGCACGCTGGCGGCGAAGAAGCGTCTCGGCATCCGGAAAGTGCATGCGCGAGGGTTCGGGCAATTGATCGATGGTGATCTGATTCTCTTTCACCCATTGAGCGTATGGCTGCCGCGACGAGAGCTTCTGCTTAATCTCTTTGTCCGAAATGATACGGCCTTGAACGGTGTCGACCAGGAACATCTTTCCCGGCTGCAGGCGGCCCTTCCGTTTAACTTGCTCGGGTGCGACGTCGAGAACCCCGGCTTCTGAGGCCATCACGACCAGATCGTCATGGGTGACAACGTAGCGTCCGGGGCGCAGGCCGTTGCGATCAAGCGTCGCACCGATGACGCGGCCATCCGTAAAGGCGATGGCGGCAGGGCCGTCCCAGGGCTCCATCAGACAGGCGTGGTACTCGTAGAAGGCGCGCTTGTCCGGCTTCATGTAGGGGTTGCCCGACCAGGCTTCGGGAATCAGCATGGCCATCACGTGCGGAAGGCTGCGTCCGGACTGGAGAAGCAACTCGACTGCGTTATCGAAGTTCGCGGAGTCGCTGCCATCGGGAGCGATAATGGGATGCAGTTTTTTAATGTCGTCGCCGAACAGCGGCGACTGGAGCAAGGACTGACGAGCTTGCATCCAGTTGACATTGCCGCGCAGCGTGTTGATCTCACCGTTGTGGGCGATATAGCGGTAAGGATGCGCCCGGTCCCAACTGGGAAACGTGTTCGTCGAGAAGCGCTGATGCACCAGGCACAACGCGCTGACGGCGTCGGGGTCCGAGAGTTCGCGGTAGAAGCTGGTAATCTGCGAGGCGAGCAACAATCCCTTGTAGACAATCGTTCGGCAGGAGAGTGACGGGATGTAGAACATCTCCGCGTCCTCGATACCGGACTCGCGGATTTCATTCTCCGCCCGCTTGCGCACGACATAGAGCTTGCGCTCAAAAGCGTCTGCGTCCATGTTGGCTGAGCAACGCACAAAGACCTGCTGGATGTAGGGTTGTGACGCGCGTGCCACGCGCCCGATGGCCGAGGCGTAGACCGGAGTATCGCGCCATCCGAGCAAGGTCAGGCCTTCTTCGCGAATGATGCGTTCGAGGATTCCTTCGCACTGCAACCGCGGGTGCTTTTCAACCGGCAGGAAAGTCATGCCGACGCCGTACGTCCCCGGCTTGGGAAGCGCGAGGCCGAGCTTCTCGCATTCGCGTGCGAAGAACCTGTGTGGAATCTGGATGAGCACGCCCGCGCCGTCGCCAGTCTCCGGGTCGCAACCGCATGCGCCGCGGTGCGCCAGGTTGAGCAGTACCTGGATTCCCTTGCGAATAATATCGTGGCTTTTCTGGCCGCTGATGCTGGCGACAAATCCGATGCCGCAGGCGTCGTGCTCGTGCGCAGGGTCGTAGAAACCCTGGGCGGGGGGCAGGCCATTGGTCGGGTTTCGACGCGTCGTCATGGACTTCGTCCGGCGGACTGAATTCCTTTCGAATTGCTTGTTCTTGGGCGTGGCTTGTGCGGGCGACGGTGGGTCGCACACTTCTGCTCAGGCACAGACACGGTATTTTCGTGCCTGCGGGCGAGCAAGTACAATGCAGAATTTCGATGCAAGTCATGCAAATTTCAGGGCGCGTTCTGACGCTGATGATTCTGTGTAATTAACCTCGATTTACCCTGAGTTCGCTATAATCTCGCTCATAATATGGACTTTGATCAGCTCGTCACATTCCTGGAAGTGGCCCGGCAAGGCAGTTTTTCGCGCGCCGGGGAGAAGGTTTTCCGCTCGCAGTCGGCGGTCAGCGCGCAAATCCGGCAACTGGAGCAGGAGTACGGTGACCGGTTGCTCGACCGCTCGGGTAAAACCGTGAAACTGACTCCCGCCGGCCAGGTCTTTTTCGAATATGCGGAGCGCCTGAAAGCGCTGCGCGACGAGTCGCTCATGGCGGTGGCCGACCACAGCGGGACCCCTCGTGGCACACTGCGGGTGGGAGCGAACGAAGCCACGTGCCTGTATGTTTTGCCTGAGGTGTTCGGCGAATACTGCCGCCGCTATCCACCGGTGCAGATCAGCATTTACCGCAACTTCACCTACAAAATCGTCGAAAAACTCGAAAACGGGCAGGTGGAAGTCGGCATTCTCACCTTGCCCATCCAGTCGCCGAGCCTGAAGATCCAGCCGATTTTCCGCGACAAGCTGATGCTGATGGTGAGCCCGAAGAATCCGCTGGCCAAGTTTAAGGTGGTGCCAGTGAGTGAGATCGTGAAGCATCCGCTGCTGTTTCCGAAGACTGGGCACACGCGGCGGCTGCTGGATAAGCTGTTTCGGCCCTACAACGCCGAATTGCAGGTGCGAATGGAGTTGCCCAGCATTGGCATGATCAAGAGCTTCGTGGCGGCGGATCTGGGCGTGTCGCTCATCAGTGCCTCATTTGCACGCGACGAAGTGGAAGCCGGCCGGGTTAAGCTGATTGATCTTGAGGACGCGGTGCTGTATCGCGAGCTGGGACTTGCCTACCGGCGCGACCGAACGCTGTCGGTGGCATCGACTGCCTTTGTAGCGCTGTTGCGGCAGTTTGCCACTCACCTGAAGAAGACAGAGGATTAGCGCGCTGATGGGAGCTGAAATTCCGATCCCTCTCATCGGAATTTTGAATTTCCCCTGAACGTTGAGCCGGGCTACGCTTACTTGGCAGCTGTTTCAGGCTCCCACTGATATTTTCATGAAGCCCCTAATCCAGAACTCCACGCGAATTACATCGACAGGCTCAGGTATGTCGACACGAATTACGTGTCTTCTGGAGGACGGGATCGGATGAGGTAGCAATCCTAAAAGAATCACCCGAACCCACCGCCAGAAGCAATCTGGCGGTGGGTTTTTCTTTGCGCAGAAAGAGAGGACATTAAGAGCGGGCTACAGCGACAGAGCAGATTCGAGCGAAGCGATGAACTGGTGGTGATGAAGTTCGGGGGCACGTCCGTCGAAGACGCAGCCGCCATCCGGCGGCTCATCGAGATCGTGCAAAGCAGACTCGGCGCGCGACCGGTGGTGGTGGTGAGTGCACTGGCGAGAGTCACGGATCAATTGCTGGAGGCGGGAAACGCGGCCGCAGCCGGGCATCTGGGCTCGGCCCTTGCCAACGTGAGAAGCATTTATGTCCGGCATGAGCAGTTGGCGGATTCGCTGGTCGATGAATCCGCTTACAGCGCTCTCGACGGCGAGTTGCGCGGCGAACTCCGGGAACTGGAATCGTTGCTGCATGATCTGGAAAGCTCGCGGCAATTGGATCTCAGGTCGCAGGATCATTTGTTGGGGTTCGGAGAATGTTTTTCCAGCAAACTGGTGAAGGAGGCGTTGCGCCAGGTCGGAGTTCAGGCAGCCCACGTCGACGCGCGCACCTGTATCGTCACCGACGCCCGCCACGGTCGGGCGAGCCCGGTGTGGGACGTGACCGAGCAGCGACTGCAGGAGACAGTGGGGCCGATGTTGCAGTCTGGCCGCGTGCCTGTGCTGGGAGGCTTCATCGCGTCCACGGGCGAGGGGGTGCCGACGACGTTGGGCCGGGGCGGGTCCGACTTCAGTGCAGCGATCGTGGGCGCGGCGCTGTGTGCCTCACGAGTTGAGATATGGACTGATGTGGACGGCATTATGACGACCGATCCCAAACTCTGCTCTGACGCGCGCGTGATCCGCAAGATGAGTTTTGACGAAGCCGCGGAGTTGGCGCACCTCGGCGCCAAGGTGCTCCACCCGGCGACGTTGGCTCCGGCGATGCGCGAGAACATCCCGGTTTATGTTCTGAATTCGCAACGGCCGGAGGGCGAAGGCACCGAAATCCTGGCGCGCGCCAAGACCGGTAACACGGTCAGCGCTATCACCGCGAAAAGAAGAATTGCCATGGTTGAGGTTGAGTCTGCGGGCGGGGTAGATTCAGAGTTTTTGCGCGCCGTCTCTGCGGTGTTCGACCGGCACTCTTGCTCCGTCGATTTGATGGCCCTGTCCCTGGGACGCATGTCTCTGCTTGTCGGTTCGACGACTGCTTTGCCTGGGATTGCCGCGGATCTTCGCGGCGTCGCCGAGGTGCGATGGGAGAATCACAAGGCGCTGATCTGTCTGGTCGGTGAGAACATTCGACGACAGCCCGACGTGGCAAGCCGCGTGTTCTCGGCGGTGTCGGACATGGACGTGCGTGTCGTCTGCCAGGGTGCCTCGGATCGGACGATTTCGTTTCTGGTAGAAGAATCGAAGGTCGAAGAGTCGGTGCAGCGACTGCACCGAATCTTCTTCCCGCAGCCCGCACCGTTGCGCGACTGGGGCGGGCTTTCCAGCGCGTTCTGCCAGGCGGGTTGAAGCACAGACTCAGTTGCCTAACTTGGCTGCTTTCGAAGCGCTCACCGCCACCGAACCCGGCACGGGCTCAATCATGTGCAGGCCGCACTCGGTCTTGGCGAATCCCGGCCAGCGTCCGGCCCGCGGATCTTCTCCCGGTCTCACGGCGCGGGTGCAATGCGTGCAGCCGATGCTGGGATAGTCCTGATTGTGCAGCTGGTTGTAGGGCACGTCGTGCTCGTGGATGTAACGCCATACTTGCTTTGACGTCCAGTCGACGATTGGATTGACCTTCACCAATCCGAACCTGGCATCCCATTCGACGCGGTGCGCTCGGGATCGGACTGAGGTCTGGTCGCGGCGAATGCTGGTGATCCAGGCGCTCAACTCGCCCAGTTTGCGGCGCAGCGGCTCGACCTTCCTCATGCTGCAGCAGAGGTCGGGATCGCGCGTCCACAGCGCGGTTCCGTGTGTGCGCTCTTGCTCCTCGGGCGAGAGCACCGAATAAACCTTCTCGATGGCGATGCCGTACCGCTCTTCGATCCGGTCCATCAGGTTGTAGGTCTCGGAAAATAAGAACTCGGTGTCGATCGTAAACAGGCGGAAATCTTTGCGAACGCGCGAAGCCATATCGATCAGCACCATGCCCTCGGCACCGAAGGCCGAGGAAATGGCGACACGATTGCCGAGGGTCTCGAAGGCCCAAATCAACGCGCGCTGCGGCGTCCAACTCTCGGCTGCGTGCTGAATCTCTGCGATCTGATCTTGAATGTGCTCCTGCATCTGGCTCTTCACGGGAGAGGCTCCTCATCGGTTCCGAAGTCTGGTCTTGCGAATAATGCCGCCGGCAGAGCATTGTCGTTGATCGCAGAAATGTCTGGCGCACTGAATTGCTGCGCTAGGGATACGGGATCGACAAAGCGTACGACTTCGCCGACGACGAGCAGAGTTGGCGCGGCGAGTCTCGGCGAGCCCTGCAACTCGGCGATCGTGGAACGGTGGGTTTGCTGTTGGGGAGTGGTCGCACGAGAGATAACGGCGCATGGCATCTCGCCGGCTAGGCCAGCTGCTCGCAATTTTGCGGCGACCTCGGAATAGTTCTGTCCGGGCATGTAGATCACCAGCGTCGCGCCGCTTCCGGCCAGAGTGCTCCAATTGGCGGCTTCACTTCCCGGCGCCTGATGTGCGGTGAGAAAGACGAGAGCGGACGACGCGCGGCGATGAGTCAGCGGAATCTGGGCTACGGCCGCGGCGCCGATGGCAGAAGTCACACCCGGGATTACCTCGAACGGGATGCTGGCCCGGCGGAGCGCTTCGATCTCTTCCCCGGCCCGCCCGAAGATGAGCGGATCGCCGCTCTTCAGCCTAACAACGCGGAGTCCGGAATCGGCAAGGGCGACCATCAGGTAGTTGATTTCATCTTGCAGGATCTTCTTCTTCCCGCAGCGCTTGCCGACGTTGTGGACTTGGGCCGTATGCGGGATGAGGTTCAATATCTCGGGCGCGACCAAGTCATCGTGTAGCACGGCGTCAGCTGTTTTCAGCACGCGAAGGGCTTTCAGCGTGAGTAATTCCGGATCGCCCGGCCCCGCGCCCACTAGATAGATTTTCCCCTTCATGCGGGTGCCCCTTTTGCAGCGAGTTCGGGTAATTCAGCCAAAGCCGCTTCGAGAGCCTCCCGGCTTGCCAGGGAGTGCAAAAGATCGAGCTTGCGTTCGTTGTCGAGATCGCTGGCGAGAATGAGCTCTCGAGTCTCGCCAAGCTCCGCCACCCACGCCTCATATCCCGGGCCAAATTGCTTTTCGAGCTGCTGGCGAATCTTCTGGGCCAGCGATGGACTTTGCCCGGCGGTCGAAATGGCAATTTGCAGATCGCCGCGACGCACGATTGCGGGATAGAAGAAGTCGCAGAGATCGGGAACATCGACGACGTTGCAGAGCACTCCGCGTCGCTGTGCTTCACGATAGGCGCGCTCGTTCAGGGTTCGCGAATTCGTGGCGACGACAGCGAGGAATGCTCCGTCAAGATCCTCTGCTGAGAACGCTCGCAGGTCGAGGTCAATTTTTCCCGCACGCGCCCATTCGCGGACCACAGGGCTCGCCTCCAGCGAAACCACGCGGATGCGCGCGCCGACCTCCAGCAAGCCGCCGATCTTGGGTTCGCCGATCTTGCCGGCGCCGACAACGAGGCACTGTTTCCCTTCCAGTTTCAGAAACATTGGAAATAGGCTAGTCACCGAGACCTCCTGCTTGTGCCAGACTCCGGGTTGGATCTGGCAAATCGCGAGCCACCGCGGCCACCACTTCGCCGGCCAGAAACTCGCGCAATTCCGTATCCGTGTGGCGGGCAAAGAAACGCCGCAGATTTTCGCCCGGTTCGCGCTGCGCCAAATACTGTCCGAGAAGCCGTTCGAGAGCATCGGGCACCTCGGTCGCCACGCAGCGATAGCCCACTGGGCGCGCCGTAGCCTGGTGTAGACCGAGGGCGCCACCCACGCAAAAGTAGTAGGCGTCGACCATGCGGTCGTGCACCTTGATCTTCTTGCCTTCAATGCCGATGTCGGCGATCCAGTGCTGTCCGCAACTGTTGGGACATCCAGTCACGTGCAATTTCAGATGCTGATCGAATCCTGGTAAACGCTCTTCCAATTCCTCCACCAGCCACCGGGAAAAGCTCTTCGTTTCGGTGATGGCGAGCTTGCAGAATTCCGTGCCGCTGCAAGCTACCGTGCCGCGCCAGAAAGCAGATCCGCCCACTTTCAAACCGATCGCGTCGAACTCCTTCGCCAGCGGCTCGGCGTTGAGCGTGGGCACGTTCACGACCAGAAGGTTTTGCATGTTGGTGGCGCGCAATTCGCCGCCGGCATAGCGTTCGGCCAGATCCGCGGCTGATTGCATTTGTTCCGCCGTGATTCGACCACGAAGGACAACTGCACCGACATACGAAAGACCGCAGTGCTTCTGCGCGTGGATGCCGACGTGGTCGCGGTAAACATCGTCGGGTGGATGCTCTTCGACCGCCGGATCAAGCCGGAACCCGATGCGGTCCTGCAGTTCGCGGAGAAAGCGATCTGCGGTCCATCCGTGGCGGAGGAAAAGGAATTTCAGCCGAGCGCGCTCGCGGTGTTGGCGCAAGACGTCGGAATCGCGGAACAGTTCAGCAATGCCCTTAATCACGGGCACAACCTGATTCCAGCGCACGAATGCATTGAGCCGCGCACCGAGATAAGGCTCTGTCGAAAGGCCTCCGGCGACTCGAAGCGAGAAACCCACCTCCTGCTTTCCTCCGACTGTGCGGGCGATCGCCGTTAAACCGATGTCGTTAATTTCGGGATAGGGGCACCACACGCGGCATCCAGTGATCGAGATCTTGAATTTGCGTGGCAGGTTGTAGAAATCAGCATTGCCCGCCAGCAATCTTGAAGCTTCCATGACCAGGGGGGAAGCATCGACGATTTCATCCGCATCTACACCTGCGACCGGGCAGCCCGTCACGTTGCGGACGACATCGCCGCAAGCCCCGGTCGTATTCAGTCCGACCTGCCAAAGTCCGTCGAGAACTTCGGGAAGCGACTCGATGGTGACCCAGTGCAGTTGAAGGTTTTGACGAACGGTAAGGTCGGCGATTCCGTTGGCGTGCAGATGAGTGAGGTCGGCAATTGCGCGTAGCTGGCGGGAGGTCACCATGCCGTTGGGAATGCGGACGCGCACCATGAAACGCTGCAGTGCACGGCCCACGCCGCTCTTCCCACCGGTGACTCCGGCGCCGTCCCCCTGGGTATAAACGCCCCACCAGCGGAAGTAGGTCCCGATCCATTCGGGCGGAATGGATTCGAATCCCTCGCGTGCGAAGCGTCGGATTTCTTCCAGTCCTTCCCAGGGATTCAGCGCGCGCTTCAGGCGCTCGACTCTTTGTGCTGTGGTCTCTTTGGCTGCGATTGGCATAAGAGTCAACCTCTGAAAACCAGTCCGGAAAATAAAAAACCCACCGCCAGGATGATCTGGCGATGGGTTTTATGAGTGCCGGTGTTAAGAAAGAGAATTCTTAGGTCAGCAACCCCCCCGCGCCAGTGCACACGCATGCACAACAACAACAAGTGCAACCGCACACCGCGCGAAGATTATGGCTCTTCGACATTCGAGTCTGAATTCTAGGTTGAGCGGCCTGCGCCGTCAACTAACTCACGCAATAACTTTGATTCATAATTTGGATGGAAGGAATCATAATTTTGCGGGTTGCCCCGGGCAGTCTGACCGGGCTGTAGAATCAGCAACTTAGCACCATCAACAACTGTTGAGTGATAATCTTTGGTTGCTTTGCAATAGGTTGTCGCGGTCTGAACTCGAGTGGAAAGGTGTGTTCTCGATGAAGCGTAGCGCTCTCTTCTTGTTACTCGTGGTTCTGCTCTTCGCGGCCTTGGCATTTTCACAAGCTTCCGGCACCCCCGATCCTTATAAGGCAACGCTCGATCGTCTCGAAGCGATAACCCGTCAGGGCGAGGTGGAATGGCGCTTCCATACTGACGTTCCGCATCCGGAAGATTCGGGATTAAGTGACTCCGACTGGGGCCCGCTCACTGTAAAGAATGTTTCGGGACCAGGTGGAAGGAATGCGAACGAGGAGCACTGGACGGGAACCCGCGTGTTTCGCCGCTGGATTCAGATTCCCGAGAAGATCAAGGGTTATTCCACGCAAGGCGCGCGAGTGTCGCTCGATCTGCGATTTGGCAGTCCGCAGAGTCTGATCATCACTGTCTTCTCGAACGGGGCAATTCTCTATCGCGGCAGCGACGACGATATCTTGCCCATGCTTCTGACCGAGAACGCGCAGCCCGGCCAGAAATTTCTGATCGCGGCCCGGGTAGTAGCGGGAGACGAGGCGCAGTCCGAATTCCTCCACAGCGAACTGACGATTCAGCCGCCATCCACGCGACCTGATCCGGCTTTTCTACGGATGGAACTTCTCTCTGCCCGCCCCATCATTGCAGCCTATGAAGAAGGCAAGGCGCAACACCAGCTGCAACTGGAGGCGGCGATCAAGGCGATCGACTTCATCCCGCTCGACGAAGGAGATCAGGCCGGATTCGATACGTCGCTCAAGCAGGCGCATGCCGAGCTCGAAGCACTCAAGCCATTTCTGCAGCAGTTCAGCATTCGCATCGTGGGGAATTCGCACATCGACATGGCGTGGCTTTGGCCCTGGACCGAGACCGTCGAAGTCGTTCGCAACACGTTTCAGAGCGTGCTCGACTTGATGCGTGAGTATCCGGACTTCAAGTTCACAATGTCGTCGGCACGAACCTACGAGTGGATGCAGGAGAAATATCCCAACCTCTTCCAGCAGATCGAGAAGCGGGTGAAGGAAGGGCGGTGGGAAGTTATCGGTGGGATGTGGGTCGAGCCCGACTTGAATATGCCCGATGGCGAATCGTTGGTGCGACAGATTCTTGTGGGAAAGCGCTACTTTGAGAACAACTTTGGCGTCGATGTGAAGATCGGGTGGAATCCGGATTCGTTTGGATACAACTACCAGCTGCCGCAGATCTACAAGAAGTCTGGCATGGATTATTTCGTCACACAGAAGCTTCTCTGGGCACACGAATTCACGACATTCCCTTATAAGCTGTTCTGGTGGCAGGCACCGGATGGGAGCAAGCTGCTCACGTATTTTCCGCATGACTATGCCGGGGGCATTGATGCGGAGCCGCTCGCGACCGACCTCTCGATCTGGATGCCGTCGATCTACGGCAAGACCATTCCCGACAAACCCGAGATGATGCATTTGTACGGCGTGGGTGACCACGGTGGCGGGCCGACACGCATCATGCTCGATCATGCAGAGCAACTGCTGGCTCCAGACGCGGTGTATCCGCAACTTGAGTTCAGCTTCGCGCGGGATTTTTTCAGCGACATGGAGAAGAAACTCCCAAGCATGCAGGTTCCCACATGGAATGGTGAGCTTTACTTCGCCTATCACCGGGGAGTCTTCACAACACAGGCGGAAACCAAGCGGAGAATCCGGCGTGCCGAGGAAAATGTATTGAACGCCGAGAAGTTTGCTTCTCTGGCCTCGCTCTACGGACGGCCTTACCCACACGACGGCATGGAACTGACTTGGAAGAACTTACTGTTCGATCACTTTCACGACATCATGCCGGGGTCTGGTATCGCGGTGAATTATCTGGACGCCAAGCGCAATCTGGAAAATGTGGATCGCGCCGCAAATGATGTGACGATGGGGTCGCTACGCGAGATTGCGGCGCATGTGAACACGCAAGGCGAGAGAGTGCCGGTCCTGATTTTCAATTCCCTCTCATGGCCGCGCACCGAGGTAGTTGACGTTGAGGCACAATTGCCCGCGCCGGCGCAACAGATTGACGTTGTAGATTCCGCGGGAAAGCCGGCGGAATCGCAACTGCTCGACCTCGATCCCGAGACACACCGCGCACACTTCTTGTTGTTTTCGAACACGCCGGCTCTCGGATATCAGACGTATTTCGTGCGTGGGGCCAGCCAGGCACCTGCGGTGCAATCGATGCTAAAGGCTTCGGTGGATACACTGGAGAACGAGTTCCTCCGCGTGAAGATCGATCCGCAAACCGGGTGCATGACCAGTTTGTTCGACAAGCGAAGCGGGACAGAAGCGCTCGCGCCAGCTGAAACGGATACAGGCGGTCCGAAGACTTCGGCCTGCGGCAACCTGCTGCAGACTTTCGTCGATAAACCGAAGCAGTGGGATGCGTGGAACATTGATGCGGACTTCGAGAAGCAGCACTGGGATCTGGACAAGTCGGATGAAGTAAAGCTCATCGAAAATGGCCCTTTGCGGGCGATCCTCCAAGTCAAGAATCATTTTCAGAACTCGACCTTCGTGCGAAACATCATCGTGTACGCCGGCGTGCCTCGCGTCGATGTGAAGATGATGGTGGAGTGGCACGAGAAACACATTCTGCTGAAAGTGGCGTTCCCGCTCAGCGCACACAGTGACAAAGCAGCGTTCGAGATTCCCTTTGGTTCGGTCGAACGACCAACGACGCGCAACACCCCCGCGGAACTGGCGCAGTTCGAGGTTCCGGCGCAGCGCTGGGCCGACATCTCGGACTCGAAGCACGGGTTCAGCCTGCTGAACGACTGCAAATACGGATACGACGCGAAAGGCAATGTACTGCGCCTCTCGCTGCTGCGCTCCCCGGAGTGGCCGGACCCTCACGCCGACGAAGGCCATCACGAGTTCACCTATTCGCTGTATCCACACGGGGGAGGCTGGAAGGAAGCGCTGACGATTCGGCGGGGCTATGAACTGAACTACAAGTTGCTTTCCCTTCCCTTTGGAAAGCATCAGGGATCGCTCGCGCCCGAGCACTCCTTTCTGCAGGCGCAACCCGACAACGTCATCGTCACCGCACTCAAACGGGCAGAAGATGAGAACTCGCTGGTTCTGCGCTTCTACGAATGGGCGGGGAAAGATGGTGAGGTTACAATTCAACTTCCTCCGGGAGCTGAGTCGGCGGCGGAGACCGATCTGATGGAAAAGCCAATGGGCAGTTTGCCACTACACAACGGTGCAGTGAGTCTGCACGCCAAGCCTTACGAGATCAAGACGATCAAAGTGCAGTTTGCCAGTCTGCCTCAGGTGGCGGCCACAGGCAAACATGACTGAACCCAAAGGCGGGGCTCAGGCTCTCGGCGTGGATGTTGGCGGTACAAAAGTAGCCGTGGGACTGGTGGACAACGAGGGCAAGATACTCGCCCAAGGGCGCAAGCCCATGGTGGCAAACGGCACGGCCGAGGCCGGATTACAGGCCGTCGCGGGCGCAATTGATTCCCTGGTGTCCGCCGTACCGGGCGGCATTCACAGTATCGGGATCTGCGCGCCCGGCCCCTTGGACCCGAAAACAGGAGTAGTTCTCAATCCACCGAACCTGCCTTGCTGGCGCGACTTTCCGCTCGCTGAGAAGATCGTGTCGATGTACGCTGTGCCGGTCAAAGTAGACAACGACGCAAACGCTGCGGCGCTGGCAGAAACACGGTGGGGAGCGGCACGCGGGTACCGCTACGTTTTTTATGCCACGATTGGCACCGGCATTGGAACTGGCATCGTGCTCGACGGCCGCATCTATCACGGCAACACCGGCTCGGCGGGTGAAGGCGGGCACGTGAGCATCGACTATCGCGGTCCCCTGTGCCCCTGCGGCAAGCGCGGATGTATCGAAGTGCTGGCGGCTGGTCCTGCGATTGGCGCGCATGCGCGAGCTAGGCTCGCTGCAGGTTCCCGCTCGGCGATTCTCGAATTGGTCAAAGGAGATGTTGCAGCCGTGACCAGCGAATCCGTGGGAAGGGCTTATGCTGTGGGCGATCCGCTGGCGAGGGAGATTCTGCAGGAAACGGTCGAGGTCTTAACTCCCTGGCTCGGCAACATCGTCGATCTGCTCGATCCGGATGTTCTCGTGATGGGCGGCGGCGTTGCCGCAATGCTCAAACCGTTCTTCGGTGAAATCAAGAACCGGCTTCCGGCGTGGTGTGTGAACCCGCGCGCGTCGGATATTCCGCTGGTCATGGCTCATTATGGGGCGGATGCGGGAATCGCCGGAGGCGCGGCGCTGTGCGCCGTGGATACGCCTTAAAGGCACAAAATCCGATCACGAATGCAAAGGGATCAAAATGCTCTTCTCGCAACCGTTCCTCCGATTCGTCACAATTTTTCTGTCTGCGCTTTTCTTCTCTGCACCTCGGTTCATGTGGGGCCAAGAGTTGCCCAGGGCTCCGCACGTTCAGCTGTTCCCTCTCACAGCAACGGTGGGTCCGTTTACCGAGCCTGCGATCGCGGTAAATCCGACCAATCCCCATCAGGTGGTCGGCGTTTTTCAGGACAACGTGCACGCGTCTTACTCGCAAGACGGCGGGCACACGTGGCAACTGGCCGAGAACGTCGATCCCAAGAACTATCGCGTCTCCGGCGACGTGTCGGTGGCATTCGATAATCAGGGACACGCCTTCGTCTGTTACATCGCCTTCGACAAGCTGGGAACGTTCAACTACTGGGCGCACGGCGCAACGCGTAACGGAATCTTCGTGCGCCGATCGCTCGACGGCGGGAAGACTTGGGAAGCCGCTCACGTTCCTGTCGCCGAACAGACGAGCACTCCGGGAATTCCCTTCGAAGACAAGCCGTACATTGTCGCGGACAACAGTAAGAGCCGCTACGCGGGCAATCTCTATATCGGTTGGACGAGATGGAGGCTGCCCGATTCTCAGATGGTGCTCTCGCGCTCCACCGACGACGGAAAGACATGGTCGCAGCCGCTCGAGATCGATGCGCATCCCGGATTGCCGCGCGATGACAATGGCGCCGCCGAGGGATTCGCCGGAGTCGTCGGTCCGGATGGCAAACTGTATGCGATCTGGAGCCAGGATGACGCGATCATGTTGACGACGTCGCGCGATGGCGGCAAGACGTTCTCGCATGCGCATGCGGTCATTCATACGGCGCCGATCATGTTCGCCATTCAGACTCTCGAGCGAGCGAACGGATTTCCGCAGATTGCCATCGACCCGAACGGCAAGCGCCTGTACCTGACCTGGAGCGATTACCGGAACGGCGATCTCGATGTTTTCCTTGCAACGTCCGATGACGGCGGCAAGCATTGGACCGCGCCCATCCGGGTGAACAACGACCCGGTCCACAACGGAGCGGAGCAGTTCTTTCAATGGCTCGCGGTGGATCCGACCGACGGCTCGGTCAATGTCGTCTTCTATGACCGCCGGTGTGATCCTCAAAACCGCAAGCAGATCGTTGTTCTGGCTCGCTCTACTGACGGCGGGCGTAGCTTCAACAACTATGCGTGGAGCGAAGATCCCTTCGAAGCCAACGGTGTATTCTTTGGCGATTACAGCGGAATAGCTGCCTACGGAGGGCGTGTCTATGGCATTTGGACCGAGAAACCGGGAGCAACGCCTGAAGCAAAGGACAAGCCTCAGGAAGGCAAGGATGCGAAGGAGACCAAAGAAGTGAAGGAGCAGCCGCGGGGAACAATCGTGAAGATTGGACCCGCGGATTTTTCAGCGTCCGCGCGCTGATTCCCGAAACCCTTCAATAGGGCCTCGCAAAACGGAAAAGGCGATCTCGCGAAGAGATCGCCTTTCGCATTACAGGATTTGGTTAAAGCGGCTGGACGTTCTCAGCCTGCCAGCCCTTGGGGCCCTTGGTCACGTCAAACTGCACCGTCTGGCCCTCCTGCAGGCTCTTGAAGCCGCCCGCCTGGATCGCCGAGAAGTGCACAAAAACATCTTCGCCATTCTGGCGGCTAATAAAGCCATAGCCCTTGGCGTCGTTGAACCACTTTACTGTTCCTTGTTCTGCCATGTGTTAGGTGTTCCTTTACTTGATCAATTTACGCTGGAGAGACTCGGAGGTACTATCGGCAATGCAGGCTGTTTAGGCGAGAACTGCTCACGACCGATTCGGTCTAACGCACAGGGTGATGCTACGCTTGCGCGCCCACGGTTAGCAAGAGAATTGCTAGACTCGATACAGGTTCACCGGGAGGTCCCACTTCCGCCATGGGGACTATCGGCATCCTGCGTGGCTTTCGACTCGCGACTCTCCAACTCTGCCTGACGCAGTTCGGTGGCCTCGGCGGGGTTGGTGCCGGCTTTCAAAGTGGATTTCTCCAGGAAGTAGCGCCAGCCCTCATGCCGGTCGGCCGGGCTTTGTTCAGCTTCGAAGGTCTTCAAGGTCGTCTCCGCATTCTGCCGTCCCTTGACGACCTCGACCACTCCTGCAGATTCGTAAGTTCGGACGTTGTGGCGGATTACAACGTAAGACGCCTTCAACTCGTCGTGTGTCAGATGGTCTCCCTTATCAGCCGCAACCAGACCTACTGTCAGATTAAGCGCGCAGGCCGTGATTAGCAAGTAATTGCAGCGCGCCCCAGACGCCGGACATCCAGTTCCAGGAACTTACGATCTGGCCCAGCGGTCCGTGGTGGAGGGGTGGTTCAAACGGGCGGCTCGATTTCTTCTTACAGTTTTCGGTAGGCCTCTTTTACAGAATTCGCATTTTTCATAACTGTCTATGCGCTTTTGGCAGCGCATGAGCGATAGCCGAGTCGCCTTCAGACCTGCGTGACATGGGTTGGCCGCTCGATGCTGTAGAGTCGCCCCGTAATTCCTTTGTTTGGTCATTCTTGTTGAGCACTCCCTTCTCGATGGCAAGAGGGATGCAATTCACATGTTGCATGTCCACCCGCGTTCGCCATTGCGTTGAATGTCCGAAGTGCCACGTTTGCTACTTGATTGCCTTCAGTCCCTATAGCAACGGGGCTTTTCTCGTGCCTACAGGGCTAGCTTCCTCGGAAGAATACACACTCTATTGCTTCTGCGGAGGAGGGCAGTTCCCGAATATTTGGAAGTGGCGGGAAGCAAAAGTCTGTGAAGTTTCGAAAGAAGCTCACTACCGTGGCTTCGGGACGCTCGACGAAGTCTGGCCGCTAACCCGTCAGCCGCAGCATGAGCCGTGGTTCGACATGAACAGGTGCGTCAATCCGAAACCGAGCTAACCGCGGAGCAGTCACTGCCATTCATCACCAATTCACCGCCTCCGTCAACCGAGCGAATTGAGAATCGTGTGAGCAGGATGTTCTGAATCGACAGCGCATTCTACCGATCGTGGGAGTGGTCACTCTGTCTTGTGGCCTAGCAATCGCTCAGTGGATTACCACTTTCGAAGCCCCGGGAGCGGGCACGGGCGCAGGTCAGGGCACGCTCGCCGAGGGCTTCAGCCCGGCAGGAAAGACGTTTGGATACTACGTGGATGCCAGCGTTGTAGCGCACGGGTTTATCCGCTCCGCGCGGGGCAACTTTACGACGTTCGACGTCCCCGGGGCAGGGACGGCCGCCGGCCAGGGCACCTTCCCGCTAACGGACAACCCTTCCGGTACGATCGCGGGATTCCTGGTTGATGGGAGCGGCGTGGCTCATGGCTTCGTGCGTTCCGATAGGGAGAGATAGAGTTTTCCAGCCTGGGTGGCGCGAATGGATGCCTGGAGAGGTCGCGCCACCCGGGCTGTCGTTCTAAAGTTTCGCGGTACCGCATTGGCGAAGGCGTCGAAAGCTGGGGACGTGCTGTTGGTCACGCAAGGATGTAGGATCGAGCCTGAAATCCGTATCTCCGCACCCAGAGGTATAAGGTGCTCTCGCAACGAAGTAGAATGACCCGATGAAGTGGCCGCCCATCCGCGAAATCGCCCGAGCCTACCTCATGGCGATTGCGTTTTGGTGCGGATTCGCACTGCTCATGGGCTTGCAGTACAGGCCTCTGAATAGGCAGCATCTCTGGTCGTCGTTGGTCGACTTGATGGTCGAGGTGGCGCTTCGAGGTTTCGCTTTAGCCTTTTGGACCCCTCCCATCTTTTTCTTGTCGGGAGGTATCTTAGCTCTGCCAAGCGTCGCTTTCGCTATGTGTTCTTCTGGAGCCTGGGATGGGAGCCGGGCCTTTGGTTCTCCTTCATACCAGCCTCCTGTGGATGCTGGTTCGGCCGTACGATGATACTTTGCAGAAATTCATGCCCCGTTCCTTTCAGTGGTGGGTTGGGATGATTCGTAACGGATTTGCCGATCAGATATTTATCTACATTGCCATCGCTGTGGCGGCCCATGCCTACAACTACCTCAAACGTTTGCAAACAGAGGAGCGCGAGCGATACGAGTACCAGCAGGCGCTCGCCTCCAGCCAACTGCAAGCCCTCAAGACGCAGCTTCATCCGCACTTTCTCTTTAATACCCTCCATGGAATCGCAACCCTCGTTGACACGGACGGAAAGCTTGCGAAAGCCATGATCATCAAGTTGTCGAGCTTGTTGAGAAAGGCTCTGGATGGCAACAGCGCCGATCTGATTCCACTGGAAGACGAATTGAAGTTCGTCAGGGAATACCTTGACCTCGAGAAGATGCGGCTTGGGAGCAGGCTCCGGATCGAGCTGCCGGTGGCTCCAGAGACGTTGCGGTTGCTGGTGCCGCAGATGATCCTGCAGCAGCTCGCGGAATACACCACGGTGTCGCCTCGTCTCGTGAAGGCGGGTGGATCGAAATTGCGACGAGTGTAAGTAAGGGAATCCTCACGGTGAGATTGCGTAACAGCGTTGGCGGCAAAACATCGAACGGAACGGGAGTGGGACTGAGCAATGCGGAAGCCCGCCTGAAATATCTCTATTCCGGTGACGCAAGTCTCCGTTTCGCGATTTCTGAGGATTACGTCGCCACCGTATGGCTGACCTTGCCTGAGTTGCGCTCGCCTCAAGGCGGCGTTGCGGGTAGCCCGGTCCCGACTGTTCTCCAGCGGGAGAATCCTTTATGCGTGTTCTCATCGTCGACGACGAACCGCTAGTGTAGTGTATCTTAAATAACTTTACAGATTATTCCTTCTTTATTTCTGCCTCGGGGCAGGGTGGATCCGGGCTTGATCTGCT
>DATDGW010000748.1:0-3874 GCA_036521895.1 Candidatus Sulfotelmatobacter sp.
TATCGTCCGAGATCCTCTTCAAGGATCTCATGTTTCAAAGCTATCGATGACACCGACCGGCATCAAACAACTACCGCTACCTTATCGCGCAAGGGGCCCGCGCCCGGGGCATCAAGCTTATCGTGTATGAAGGGGGCGAAAGCTTTTCGGCTTGGTTGGATGCCGATCCAACCACTGCAAGCAGAATCGTGGATCAATTGACAGCGATGAATAACGATCCGCGCTGAAGTGGACCCCGGACGTGGGACCAGGGATCGCGAAAGTTAAGGTGTAATCGCCTGCGGTTGTCCTTCAAAATTAAGCAGCTTCCTGTTGCTGCTTTTGCGCCTGCTGTGGGTATGTGGGCAACGCGTTTGCGTTGTCCAAGCGAAGCGGCATATCCACAGTCTTCCTTGCCGCCTCGATCCTGTCCATGCCGGCGCACCATGCCGTCATAGGAAACTGATTGTTCATCGATTGATGCGGGCGTCGATGATTGTAAAAGTTTATCCACGATCCGATGCCGGCTTGCGCTTCGCGTCCGTCGGCATAGGCTTTCAGATGGTCGAGTAGCGCGGGGGAATCCCACCCCCACGCCCTCCGAGAACCGGACGTGAGCCTCTCGACTCATCCGGCTCCTATCGCCCAACCGGAGACCCGTTGGACCAGTGGGCGAACAGGTTTGGCTGGCGGGATTTAACCCCATCCAACCAGGCCCACGCTCGCTTTGTGTGTCCCCGAAGTCTTTTGTATTTCCGCTGTGCCCATCGCACGATAAATGGATCTACCGTGCGCAGTGCCCTGCGAAGCGCCGAACGATGAAAACGCCCATAATAGTTGACCCAGCCAACAAGAATAGGCCGTGCCCATTGGGCGATTTTCTTCAAGTCGAGATCGTTGCGATGATGCAGCTTCCAGCGACGCACGTCTTCGCGCATCGCTTTGGCCGCTTTGTCGCTGACCGCAGGAGAGAAACTGACGAACAGCTTTCCAGCACGATTCATCGATTGCCGGGGTCGAAACGTAAAGCCCAGAAAATCGAAGCGTTGCTCTGGATAACAGTTCGGTCGGTTCGAGTCTTTGCAGTAGACGATCTTCGTCTTTTGCGGATGCAACTCCAACCTACACGCCGCAAGCCGCGCTTCCAGCGCCTGCCGCAATGAAAGCGCTTGCGCCTCACTGTGACAATGACAGATGGCGTCATCAGCATAGCGCTCGAACGGGATGTCTGGATTATCTTCCTTCATCCAACGATCAAACGCATAGTGCAGAAAAAGGTTTGCCAAGATTGGGCTGACGACTGCCCCTTGCGGGGTCCCTTTCTCCCGGCTGACCAGCGCGCCATCCGGCATGCTCACGGGCGCCTTCAGCCATCTTTCGATGTAGAGCAGCACCCATGCGCAGTCGGTATGACGACGCACCGCTCGCATCAATAACTCCCAATCGATGTTGTCAAAGAAGCCTTTGATGTCGAGATCGAGCACCCAGTCAAAGCGCCAGCATCTCTGCCGCGCCGCAGCCAACGCATCATGCGCCGACCGACCGGGACGATATCCAAATGAGTCATCGTGGAACACTGGTTCCAGGACGGGCTCCAGATATCGCTTGACTACCATTTGGGCGATTCTGTCAGAAACGGTTGGGATACCCAACGCACGCGTTCCTCGTCCGTCCCCCTTCGGTATGTCAACTCGACGAACCGGTGGCGGTATGTAGCTGCCCGACGACATTCGATTCCAAAGCCGATAAAGGTTGTTACTCAAATCCTTCTCGAACTCCGCAATCGTTTGATCGTCGACGCCAGCCGCCCCGCGGTTTTCCTTCACTTGCTTATACGCCTGCCATACTTCGCGCTTGGAAATATCAAACGGTTTTGCTTTATCCACGCTGGTCCTCCCCTTGCGGGTTGCCACCATAATAAAGCCGAGCGACGTCGCCCCTTCGGTCCAGCCCGATTACAGAGCCTTCATCCCTACTACGAGCGACTCCGCCCCTGTGTCCCGCATCGGTACTCTCACCCTCGCGGAGTCCGTCCGCTTGAGCTTCTCCCTTGGCATCGGGACGACAGGTTCCTGAGTTCCTTACCAAAGCCTGGATCAAGGTCACGCCGCCTCCATGCCGGACGCCGATTGAGCAGTAGACAGGTTCCTCTCAATCTTTATTCGCGGGACAGAAGTCTGGGTCCCGGTTTCGACGTCGTTTGATACGTTTCGACACGTCATCAGCGGTTTACTTCCGTTCGTCTCCTTGAACCTCACCTGACGGAGTCTTGCTCCGCCTTTTCCATCGACGTTCACCACAATGGCTCTTGACCAATGCAGCTCATGGCGGTTTGAAACCTGTTCCTGCAAACCGGCTTCGAGGGACCTACCCTCATCTTTAGTAAAGCATCGCACTCGTCCGAAACCCGAACGACCGCGTTCACAGCACACCACTTCCTCGTACTTGATCGAGCGCCACAGCCGTTCGATGAAAATATTGTCCATGAAACGGCCGCGCCCGTCCATCGAAATCGCGATGCCCGCGGCCTCCAGCCTGCCAGTGAAGGCAACGCTGGTGAACTGCGCGCCCTGATCGGTGTTGAATATTTTCGGCGTGCCGTGCCGCGCCAGAGCCTCGTCCAGCGCCGCGATGCAAAAGCCGGTGTCCATCGTGTTCGACAAGCGCCATGCCAGAACTGCCCGGCTGGCCCAGTCGATGATCGCCACCAGATACAGAAAGCCACGCGCCATCGGAATATAGCTTATGTCACTAGCCCAGACATGATTGGGCTCGGTGATCGTCACCCCGCGCAGCAGATAGGGATAGATCTTGTGGCCGGGCGCGGCCTTGCTGGTGCCGGGGCGCGGGACCAGCGCCTCGATCCCCATCACGCGCATCAGCCTTTGCACGCGCTTGCGGTTGATGCGGTGACCTGCCTGGTTCAGTTCGAACACCATCCGCCGCGAGCCGTAGAACGGCCATTTGAGATGCAGTTCGTCGATCCGCCGCATCAAGGCCAGATCGTCGGCACTGGTGACCGGCGCTGGTCGATAGACGCCCGAACGCGCTAGATTCAGCAGCGCGCATTGCCGGCGCACCGACAAATTCTCAGAAGGCCGTTCCACCATCGCCCTACGCTCGGGGACGCTCATCGCCCGGGCCTCCTGGCCAAGAAATCCCTTTCAACTGTCAACTGGCCAATCTTGGTGTAAAGCTTCGCCGTCTCGCGCTCATGCTCCTCCTCGCCGTCACCCGAAGCGCCCGCGCCGCGCGCGAAAAGGCTCGCAATATTGTCGAGAACTGCTTCTTCCAGCCGTAAATCTGGTTCGGGTGAACGCCGTGGCGCTTGGCCAGCTCCGGCACCGTCGCGGCCTCGCGCAGTGCCTCCAGAGCAATTTTGGCCTTGAATGTCGCATCAAACTTCTTGCGTGATTCGGTCATCGCCGTGCTCCATGGGTTGAGACACAGCAGGACGCTTCACACCCTTGCCGGTGTTGAGATAATAGGGCGAGGGCGTGCCCAGGTAGCTCGCCGCCGCCGCATCGCCGGGTCGTGCTGTTGGTCATTGGCCATTCGTGGCGCCTTCGACGCCCAGGATCGCGATCTTCGCTCTCCTGATCTCGACAGGCATGGCGGGAGATACGTAGCCGGTCGCCACCGCAACCTTTTGGGTGCCGTTCACCGTGTAAGTGATCACCCCGCCGCCGATCGCGCCGCCGACCTTCTGGCCCCACAGCTTCTGGCCGGTCGCCGCGTCAAGCGCATAGAAATTGCCGCCCGTGTCGCCAAAGAACACAAGGCCCCCGGCGGTCGGCGTCACGCCGCTCAGGATCGGATAGTTGGACTTCAGCCTCCACTTCCACACCCCGGTGTCGGCGTCGGTGCCATAAAGCCATCCCGCCCAGACGCCGTC
>DATDGW010000749.1:0-1594 GCA_036521895.1 Candidatus Sulfotelmatobacter sp.
CAGCCTCTCAGAGATGAGGCCGGCGACACAGGCACAGGTGTTGCGATGGCGTTGGCGGTGACGTCGTGATGAGAAAGATCGTGTCACTTGGATCCGGCGCATTCCGGCCTCTCCATGGAGCGTCAAACGCCATGTTGACGGGCTCGGGACGCATGTTGTATAGTTTCAGCAATTCCTAACCATCGGTTAGGGATTCCTGAAATGCCGTATTCGCCAAGAAATATTCGAATCGCCTGTAATCATGCGGGTCTCACGCATTACGGTGGTGTTTACTTCTTCCACGAATTCTTGCGAGTGCTGCGTCTGCGCAATTTCCTAGCCACTCATCTCACCTACCCCAGGCGGAACAGCCGATACCACTTGTCCCAGATGATACTGGCCTTGATGTACCCCATCGTCCTGGGTTTGGATCGCTTGGAGACCGCGTCATTCTTGCGTTCCAACGGCACGTTCCAATACCTCACTGGCTTGCCCAGCTTCCCTGATCCTCAGAGCCTGCGCCGCTTCTTACTGCACGCTCCTGACGCCTTCTGGCAGCAGATGCACCGCATCAACGATCGACTGCTGCAAACTTTCATCCACTTGCCTTCCCAACGCTCCAGATTGATCTTCGACTTGGACAGCACTGTGGTTACGGTGTTCGGCAACCAGCAAGACGCCGCCGTTGGTTACAATCCCCGCTATCGTGGCAAGAAGTCCTACGACCCGCTGCTCTGCATCGAGTCCAATTCATCCTACCTCTGGGATGCCGAACTCCGTCCCGGCAATGCTGGCACTTGGGATGGCAGCATCGAGGTGCTGGACACCAGCTTCGCCAATGTTCCACCGGAGATCCGAGAACTGCGCGTCCGAGCCGATGCCGGCTTCGGCTTCAATCCCGTGTTCGTCGCCCTGGAGGAGGGCCCCGCACAATACGCGGTGGTCGCTCGTTTGACCTCAGCATTCAAACGACTGCTGCCAGGCATCTCCTATAAATTCGTTAACCGCAAGTGGGACATGGCCGAGTTCGAGCACCGTCCCCATGGTTGGCCGCAGGCCCGTCGTTTCGTGGTGGCGCGAAGATTCATTCAACAAGAGGAAGCCGAGACCACCCTGTTTTCCATGGGGCGCTACATCTATCGTGCCTGGGTCACCAACATGCCGTTGACGCCAGCCGGGATCTGGCATTTCTACGACGGGCGTGCCGGCATGGAGCCGCGGATTCGCGAACTACGAGAAGACTTTGCGTTGCGCAAGATTCCGACTGCGTGGTTCGCCGCCAATGCGCTCTATCTGGAGATCGTTCGACTCGCCTACAATTTGGTGACTGCGTTTCAGCGAAACTGTCTGGATGAAACTTGGCAAAACCTCACTCTCCAGAAACTCCGCTACAAGCTGTTTCTTATTCCCGGCGAACTGACCCGTCCCCAAAATCGCCCGGTCCTCAGACTCACACCCTCACCGATGATAGAGAATCTGGGAGAAACGATACTTGCCAAGGCAGCCAAGTTGAAGCCGCTGCAACCCTGAAGACGCGTTTTCACGCCGGATCCAAGTACTACCCTTCTGAGTCCACTGTTCTTAGTGTTTGTGATCGGTTGTCAGAGTGGTCTAT
>DATDGW010000750.1:0-3667 GCA_036521895.1 Candidatus Sulfotelmatobacter sp.
GGGGGATCGGCCGCCGATCAGGCCTACGCGGTGGCAGTAGATTCCGCCGGCGCGGCGTACGTGGTTGGTCAGACCTACGCGGGAAACATCCCCGAGACATTCTCGATCTCGCAATCGACGGGTAATCAAAACGCATTCATCGTGAAGTTGAATGCCGCGGGAAACTTCGCCGCTCTCCAGAAGTTGCCAGGTAGCTTCGCTTCGAACTTGCCAGTGCCGTGAACAGGATTTGGGGGCGCGGGGGCCAGCATCATCATCCACGCCGTTAGGCGTGCGAGGGTCGCATCATTGTTTGGGGACGGCGATTTCATCCGCGCCGAAGGCGCGTGGCAGGGGGGGGAGTTCGCGCTGGGGATGGGCGGAGAGAGGGTTCTATTGTGCCAAGGCCCGTTGGAGTTTGTGGCGGAGGTAGTGAAAGTATTCCGTGCTGACTTGCATTTGCAGGACTTCTTCGATCACTGGCGCGAAGTAGGCCAGCGACCGGATCGTGCCCAGGGGAACCGCACCGGCCGGCCGTATCATGCGCCGCGTTGCAGCCAGGACGAGCGCGTTCTCGACTGCTTCCAGAGGCACACTGCGCTCGTACAACTGGGCCGCGAGCACTCGGTCCGGTCGGCGCACTGTGCCCGAAGTGCCCGGCGTCGTACGATAAGCTTTCAGCAACCGGTTCACGTAATCGTGCTGATCGATCGGTCGACCGTCCATGGGATCAGCCCTGTAACTCGCGCAGCGAGGGCCCGTCGATCGTCACCGTGTGGCAGTAATGCCGCACACGGCTCAACAGTGCATCCACCATCGACCTATTTCCGAGAAAGCTGTGCCACTCGTCATAGATCAAATTCGTAGTGATGATTGTCGAGTGCCGGTTATAGCGTTCCTCCATCAGTTTGAAGAAAGTGTTCGACTGTTCCGGTTTGAGATTTAAATATCCTAATTCATCAATCAAGAGGATGTCGAGGCGAGCCAGGCGATTGAGTAACTGGCGCGTGGAGCGGTCGGCCAGCGAGGCGTACATTTCGTCGAACAGATCCTGCGCGCGGATGAACTGGCAGCGGTAGCCGTTCTGCAAAGCCTTCAACAGGAGTCCGCAAGCCAGCCCTGTCTTGCCCCTGCCGGTCTGCCCCACCAGCACCAGGTTTTCGTGTTTGGCAACGAAGTCGAGTTCGGCGAAAGCACGCATCTGCTTTCGGTTCACGCCTGGCTGGCGCGCCCAGGGAAATGATTCCAGCGACCAGCGTTCCGGCAGATTCGCCCTGCGGATGCGCCACTCTAGTGCGCTATCCTGCCGCTCATGCCACTGGGCGCGCAACAGCCCGGCGACAAACTCCGAGTAAGACGCCTGCGATTTCTCGGCAGCGCGTAACTGTTCGTCGTAAACACTCAGCATGCGCCGCAGCTTGAGATTCTTCAGCAGTTGTTCCAGTTCTTCAGTCATGGGAATCGGTGTCCGTATCCAGCAACAGGAAGTAATCGCGCGCCACACGGCGCAAAATCATCCGCTCCAAACGGTCGAGATCGTAGAGTCCATAGCGGGCCGCTTCATGGACTGCGGACAAGAACGGCTCGCGCGGATATTCGCGCAGCAATCGCAACAGTTGCCGCAGGGCACGAACCACGGCCGTGCGGCCTTTCTGCTTCAGCGCCGCCACATAGAGTGCCGTCTCCGGCGCGGCTTCGACGATCGCCTTTTCTTCCGGGTGCGGATCGCTGCGCTTGATCCCCGCCCCGCGCGGTGGCCGATGGGCGGCCAGGGTGATCCGCTGCTGCAGCGGTGTCACCGCGCGCTCATGCGTGACGATGTGGCGCGTATCCAGTTCGATCTCCAACTTGTCTCGTGTCTCACGAACCTCCACGCGACGCCCGATCCAGGCGACCGGAACCGAATAACGAATGGTGTTCACCGAGACGTAGCCTTCCACGTCCACCGTGCGCTGGTGCAGACGGTATGGTTCAGGAATCCACGCCGGCAGTGGCTTCAGGTGCAGCCGTTCCACCGCGAATAACTCCCGGGGAATCGCGCGGATATGTTTCTTGTACGTAGAGTTGACTTTGTCGCACCACTGACGCGCCTGGTTGTTCAGATCCTCCCAGCTGGCGAACGTGCGGCCCGCCAGAAAGTTGTTCTCGATAAATGAGAAAGGCCGTTCTACCCGTGCCGAGCGGTTGGCGTCGCCGCGTTCGTGCGCTACGAAGCGGAACCCAAAGCGATCCGCGAACGCCTCCATCTCCGGCACCGGAATCATCTCGCGCCCCGTGCCGCGCAACACCACCACGTGCGTGTTATCGATCATCACACGTTCGACCACGCCGCCCGTATGCCGCAGCGCGTCGGTGAGAAATACCTTGCAGTCGAATCGGTTGAAAGTCGGATTGATCTGGAAGAACAGCATCCGCGAGTAACACAAGACACCGGAAGCCGTCTGCGCTTTGTATTTCCTGCCGCCCACTTCGACACAGTGCGGAGACGTGTCGTGCTGCATCTCTACGCCTGGCTCGAAGCAATAGTGACCCGCGGCTTTAATCGGCGTTTGCCCGATGCCCTGCCTGCGGCAGAAACCCGTCAGCGCCTGATACGACAGCACCGCGCCGTTCGCCACCAGATCCTCATGGACTCGCACGAGATTCCCCTTGCACGACACCAAAAGATCGAGGATCTGTTCGCGGTACGGTTCCGCTTTCTCCGCCCGTTGGATTTCCGGCACGCTCGTGGAGTTCGAGCGCAGCACTTTGCGCACCGTCGGCCGCGACAACTGCAGCACGTGTGCGATCTCGCGTTTGCTCACTCCCTTCGCGCTCAGTTCCAGAATCGCGGTTCGTTGCGCCTGGCTCAGCATGTGTCGGTTTCTGCTCCTTTCCGATTCGTGCCGTCATCCGCGCCAACTCCCGGCGCGCGTTTTCGATCTGCCCTTGTGTCTCCTCCTGTTGCGTGCCAGTCATCTCCGGCAGAGCTGTGGCGAGCCGCCGGCTGGCGCGATGCAAAATGGCCACCGCCATCTCCAGATCGCGCTCCACTTGTTCCACTGCCGCCGGCTTGGCGGCCGTTGGCTGCCGCTGCGTTTTCAAGAACAGTTCCGGCTCGGCGAGAATGCGCTCGCGAGCCACGCGCGTGCCTTTGCGCCAGGCCGCATACAGTTGGCCGGCTTGCCGCGTGTCGCAATGATGCGCCACGAAAGCGGCAGCCATGCGCACGCAATCGTCGGCGTCGACACGCGCCACCGGCACCAGATACTTCATCGCCACTTGCGCCCCGAGCTTGCCCTCGCGCACTTGCTGCTGGATCGCTTCCGGCAGCAACTCCACCAGCGCCAACCGCCGCGATACCCAACTCGTGCTGCGGTCGAAGCGCCGCGCCAACTCGTCGAGCGAGTAGTCGAAGCGCTGTTCCAGCTCCGCCAGCAACCAGCCTTCTTCGAGCGCACTCTCCTGCGGGCCGCTGCGCAACGATCTCGATAGCAGTAGCGCTTCGGCTTCATTCATCGCCCAAACCGTGGCTTCCACTGTGTCCCGGCCGAGTTGTTCGAGCGCGACCACGCGCTTGTAACCGTCGATTACCAGGTAACGTTCGCGGTTGTCGTGGGAGACAACCACGACGATCGGCGTCTGCTGGCCGCTTTCAGCCAGCGACGCCAGCAACCGGCGCTGCCGGTGCGGCTCGCGGACTCGCAAG
>DATDGW010000751.1:0-2122 GCA_036521895.1 Candidatus Sulfotelmatobacter sp.
AACATACTTCTGACGCCGTTCGATCGGGAGATGCGACTGAGAGGATATCAGCTGACGAGGTTTGCCGATGATTGGGTAGTTACCTGTAAATCGGCAGCAGAGGCTCGAGCCGCACTGGACGCGGCCCGCCGAGTCCTGAAACAGCTGGGCGTGGAACTCCATCCGCAGAAGACGCGGATTGTTCACGTCCGGTACGGCTTCGAGTTCCTTGGCTACAAAATCAAGCGCGGGTACAGAATGCTTCATCTGCCCGAGAGTAAGATTCGTAGTCAGGCCCGACAGGATGCGCTCTATGCGTATCCCAAGGAGAAGTCCATTCGTCGTTTCATGGACCAGGTCCGGCAACGGACTAAACGGACGACACCTCTGGGAACCGAGGAACTGATCGCGGGGCTTAATCCGCTCTTGCGGGGCTGGGGTGAGTATTACAAACGCGCCCACATCCGCAAGCTCTTCCAACGACTCGACGGCTGGATCCGGCGACGCATCTGGTCGCATCGGTACCGGCGCTGGCGCAATGCGGGCTGGAAACCGAGCTTGTTCGATTGCTCTATTTAATTCCTTCTCTCGCATCCTGGCATCGCTGAATCTTCGTGAAAGCTGCCTACACGAAATGTGTACGGGCAGTTTGGGCGGCGGACGGAGGCCAGCGCGCAAGCGCGCCTCCTCCGACCCGAGAATTCGGTTCCTTCCGCTTTCCCCGTCGCTCGGGAGGAAGCGGTGTTTGCCGCACGAAAAAGGCTCCGGAAAGCTGCCCTGGATGTCACACACAAAGATCGAACCGCGTTCCAACAATCCTGGCAGGTAAACCTCAACAAAACGAGAACGGGACTATAATTCGCATGCAATGCTCCTGGCTGCTGGAACACGGCTTGGGCCCTATGAGATCCTTGCACCGCTAGGCGCTGGCGGGATGGGCGAGGTGTACCGTGCACGGGATATGCGCCTTGAGCGGCCTGTAGCGATCAAGATTCTGCCCGCGCAGTTTTCCTCCGACCCAGTACACAAACAACGCTTGGAGCGCGAAGCCAAGACCATCTCCAACCTCAATCATCCGCACATCTGCGTGCTGCACGACATCGGTCATCAAGATGGGATCGACTATCTAGTGATGGAGTGTGTGGAAGGGGAAACGCTTGCGCAACGGCTGGAGAAGGGACCGTTGCCGCAAGAGCAGGTGCTAAACCTGGGCGCGCAGATTGCCGACGCGCTGGACAAAGCGCATCGCAGTGGAGTTGTCCATCGAGACTTAAAGCCCGGGAACATCATGCTCACACCGGGCGGGGCCAAACTTCTGGATTTTGGCCTCGCTAAGCCCGCCGCTCCCTTGGCCAGCCTGACGACCTTGACGGCGACGAAGCTGGAATCGCCGGTGACGGAGAAGGGGACAATTCTGGGCACGTTTCAGTACATGTCGCCGGAGCAGGTGGAGGGGAAAGAGTTGGACGGGCGGAGCGATATTTTTTCGCTGGGCGCCGTGCTGTACGAGATGCTGACGGGGCAAAAGGCGTTCGCAGGGAAGAGCCAGTTGAGCGTGGCTTCGGCAATTTTGGAAAAGGAGCCTACCCCGATCAGTGTGCTCAAGCCGATGACGCCACCTGCGGTGGATCACGCGATTCGCCGTTGCTTGGCAAAAGATCCCGATGACCGCTGGCAGACGGCACGCGACCTGGCGCTGGAAATGAAATGGATTGCCGAAGTAGGTCCGCTGCCCGGAGCCGCGGCTTCTTCCTCAACCAAAAAGCAAGTTTCAGCGGCAATGGCGTGGGGCTTTGCAGCAACTTGTCTGCTGGCCCTGGTGGCAATTGTTGCAACTTTATTCCTGCGCCCCGCCGTACGAGTTCAGTCGATTCGTGCTTCTTTGCTCCCGCCGCCAAATTCATCTTTCCTCCCCAATAATTTCGCTGTCTCCCCTGACGGTCGCCAGTTGGCATTCGTCGCCCTTGGATCGGACGGAAAAACAGCCCTGTGGGTGCGCGCCCTCTCGGCTCCCGGTGCGCAGCAACTCAACGGCACCGAGGGAGCGAGCTTTCCATTCTGGTCCCCCGATAGCCGCCAGATAGGATTCTTTGCCGACGCACGGCTTAAAACAGTGGACGTCGCGAGCGATGCGGTCCAGGTT
>DATDGW010000752.1:0-12006 GCA_036521895.1 Candidatus Sulfotelmatobacter sp.
TTGCGCACGCTGGCCGAGAGCGCCGGCGCCGAAGTGGTCGGCGAGATCCTGCAGCGCCGCGACCGCCCCGATCCGGCGACCTTGATTGGCGCCGGCAAACTCGAAGAAATCGCGGGCGCGGCAGCTTCGGCAGACGCTGACGTTCTTCTTTTCGACCACGATCTCAGTCCTTCCCAGCAGCGCAATATTGAGAAGATCATCCAACGGCGCGTCATCGACCGCACCCAGTTGATCCTCGACATTTTTGCGCGGCACGCGCGCACCCGAGAAGGCCAACTGCAGGTGGAACTGGCGCAGCTGCAATATATGCTGCCTCGGCTGGCTGGGCATGGCATTGAGATGTCCCAACTCGGCGGCGGCATCGGCACGCGCGGTCCTGGTGAAACCAAGCTGGAAACCGATCGCCGCAAAATCGCGCGACGTGTGCGGAATGTAGAGCAGCAAATTGAGAACGTACGTCGCATCCGCACGCAGCAGCGCCAGCGGCGAGAATCGTCGCCGGTGGCGACCGTGGCGCTCGTTGGTTACACGAACGCCGGGAAGTCGACGCTGTTCAACGCTCTGACCCACGCCAAAGTGCTGGAATCGCCGCGAATGTTTGCGACGCTTGATCCCACACTGCGCGGGGTGGATCTGCCTTCGAAGCGCAAAGTGCTGCTCTCCGACACCGTGGGATTCATTCGCAGCCTGCCGCACACGCTGGTCTCGGCCTTCCGCGCGACTTTAGAGGAGGTGCAGCGAGCGTCGCTGATCCTGCATGTGTCCGATGCCAGCAGCCGCCTGTTGGCCGAGCAGGACGCGCAGGTGGAAATCGTCTTGAAAGAGCTCGAAGCCGAGAAGAAGCCGCGTCTGCGGGTGATGAACAAGATCGATCTGCTGGATGAGGAAGTAGCGAAGAGCCTGCAGGCTGACGCCATGCGCGAAGGTTCGAAGACGGTCTACGTTTCGGCGGCCGAAGGTACCGGTTTGGATCGGCTGCTGGCTCGAATCGACGCGATGATCCAAGAAGATGCCGTCAGCCGCGTGCATCTGAGCGTTCCGCAGAAAGAAGGGAAGACCCTGGCAATGTTGGAGGCTAAGGCGCGGATTTATTCGCGGAAGTACAAAGACGGCGCGGTAGAGTTGGAGGTCGAGGCGCCCGCTTCGGTGGTGCGAAGGGTGAGGGAGTGGGTTCTGGCGTAGCTGACGAGTCGCTGCAGCCTAGCGGACGCAATCAGAAATCTTCGCCGACCGCGCCCAATCCTTCGATTCCATAATCTGGCTGTAGAGCACGCTGTGGGGATCGCCACTCTGAGGCAGTCCGTAGTAGAGGATGCCGATGTCTTTGGTGACGATCTTGCGCAGCCGCGTGGCTGGAGTCTCGGGGGTCATGGGCTGCACGATGTCTGCAAGGTTCAGTCGCGCCGTTGAAACCGCCGCCGTACGCGCCTCCCCTTCTCTCCGGCCAAACGCGATCTGCCAGTTTTTCGACGTCGGATAAAATGTCCTCAGCAGTGAATCCCATCAGAAATGCTTTCTTATCGTCGGCAGGCTCGGAAACGCTCTTTCGAACGCTGGCCACCAGGCTCTCCGCCATCAATTGCTGGCGAGACGTGTCGCTCGTAGCAGGGTCCACGGAGATTCCGTCCGCGAGCGCGATTTCAAGTTTGTACTTCTTGCGGTAGTACTCAACCGGCGGCTGAAGGTGTACGTCGGGGAATTTCCCGACGGGGACAAAGTAGATCTTGCGGTTCTCGAGTCGCGGCGGGAGCGACGCCGAGGCCGCGGGTTGTGGCGAATGATCGCGAGTAGACTAACCATCCCCCAATGACGGCAGTTACGCAGAATACGGGTGCTAAGGTTCGATTCACAGCCAGTTCCTCACTGTCGACCCGTTCCAGGGAGGGCTCGTGGAATTTAGAGCACGAGGTTGGAAGCGGAAAATATGGAAAACCGGCGGAGACCAAGGTCTAGGCTGGGGGTCCAAAAAATTTAAATGGGCCGGCAACCAAGAAGCGGTGACATTCCTTGGCTACCGGCCCATTCGATCCTGAATTGGATCGGAGGTGATAACTCAATGCTAATCCTCTTTTGGCCGAAGTCAAGGGCTATGTGCAGAAATCTGCAACGTGCTTCCTGCAAGCGCCTAGGCTGCCATCTAACCCCCTTGTTTCCATGGAGCTGCGACGGCTCCGTCGGACCCTTCCTGTTTCCGCAATTGTCTTTTTCATAAGAGAATCGAGAACTAACGCGATCTTGTTTGCGTTGACATGAACTCCTTTGGACGTTTAGACTTAACAGTTTTCATAGCCCTCATTTTTCCGGTCTATATCAGCACCACATGGATCAGACGCTCCAACAACTAGGGGAATTACTGCTCGGATCAATACCGACGGTGATTCTGGTGGCGCTGCTCTACGCGCTCTACACGGCGATTGTCCACAAGCCGCTGCAGCGCGTGCTTGCCGAGCGCCGCAGCAAGACGGAAGGGGCAGTCGAGAAGTCGCGAGCCGACATTGCGGCGGCCGAAGCCCGCACGGCGGAGTACGAGCAGAAGCTGCGAGAGGCGCGGGCTGCAGTATTCCGTGCTCAGGAAGCGAAGCGCCAGGCTGTGTTGCAGGCCCGGACCGCCGCACTGAACGAGGCGCGCAGCAAAGCTCAAGCCCAGGTGCAGGTAGCTAAGAAAGACATCGAAAACGACCGGGCGGCGGCTGCGGCCGCATTGCCGTCGGACGCGACAGCACTGGCCCAGGAAATCGTAAAGCGCGTTCTGCAACCGGCGGGAGCCGCAAGATGATGACCTCTACGAAGACGGCCACCCAGAAGATCGCTCGCGCCGGTTTGCTGGCGCTGCTGATAGTGGCCTGCGTGGGCACGGCGCTGCTTCGTGCTCAGCAACCGCCCGCATCTCCCGAGCAGAAGCAAGCGACCAGTGATTCCACCGAACAACCCGGAGGCCCTGGCAGGCAGCTGACGCACCAGAGCAAGGAAGCCGCCGGGGAAGAAAAAGATGAGATGGCGCAGTTCAAGCAATCCGCCTCTGTGCAGTGGATCTCGAAGCATACGGGGCTCAATCTGCAGCGTTCTTACTGGTTGAGCGTGGTGCTGAACTTCGTGGTGATTGCTGTCGTCATCGTGTGGGCCGCGCGCAAGTTCCTGCCAGGAATGTTCCGCGACCGCAGCGCTGCCATCCAGAAGGCGATGCAGGAAGCGCAAATGGCCAGCGAAGACGCCCGCCGCAGGCTCGCTGACATCGAATCGCGCCTGATGAAGCTCGACGTCGAAATTGGCATGATGCGCGATGCCGCCGAAAAAGAAGGAGCAGCCGAGGAGGTCCGCCTCCTCTCCGCCGCCGACGAAGATAAGCGCAAGATCATCAGTTCCGCCGAGCAGGAAATTGCCGCCGCGGCGAAGGCCGCGCGCCGGCAACTAACCGCCTACGCTGCCGATCTCGCGGTCGGACTGGCCCGAAAGCAGATCCACGTCGATGCCTCGACCGACCAAGCCTTGGTGCGCAATTTCGCCCAAGAACTAGGCGCGTCCTCCGACGATTCCGGAAAGGGCAGGAACTAGAGCGTGGCCTCCGTCGCCAGCACCTACGCCCGCGGCTTCGCTGATGTGGTTTTCAGCGCGCACCTCGATGCGAATCGAGCCGTGGGTGGATTGCGCCGGATCGCCAGCCTGCTGGAGGAGAGCACAGACCTGAGGCGTGTTTGGGAGAATCCGGCAGTGCCCGCCGAGCAGAAGCGCAAGTTGCTGGATGCGATTGTCCACCGAGAAGGAATCGAGCACCACGCCCGAAACCTGGTCGCAGTGCTGATCGATCACCGCCGGATACAGTTCCTGGGGAGGATCGTCGAGCAACTCAAGAAGGAACTCGATGCCCGCATGGGATTCGCCGAAGCCCACGTTACCAGCGCCCGCGAACTGGGCGACGCTGAAAAGCGGGCCCTCGAAGCGCAGATCGAGAAAGTCACCGGCAAGAAAGTGCACGCGCAGTTCGGCCTCGATGCGTCGCTGTTGGGCGGCGCAGTAGTCCGCGTAGGCAGCACGATCTACGACGGTTCGGTGAAAGGCCAGTTGGAGAAGATTAGAGAAGCGATCAGCTCTTAGTTGCGAGCCACGAGCTTCCGGGGTGCGAAGTGGTTCACTCGAAGCTCACCACTCGCCGCTCGAAGCTGATCGCTGACGGCTGAAAGCTGAGAGCTGATTTATGGCACAAATCAAAGCAGACGAAATTTCGAAACTGATCCGCGAGCAGATCGAGAACTACGAAACCCAGATCTCCGTGGACGAGACCGGCACGGTCATCACGCTCGGCGACGGCATCGCGCGCGTCTATGGCCTCGATAAGGTCATGGCCGGCGAACTGCTCTCCTTCCCGCACGGCGTGGCTGGCATCGCCATGAACCTGGAAGAAGATCAGGTCGGCGTGGTGCTGCTTGGCGAATACACCGAAATCAAGGAAGGCGACGAGGTCAAGCGCACCGGGCGCATCATGAGCGTGCCTGTGGGCGACGCCATGATTGGGCGCGTGGTCAACTCGCTCGGCGAGCCCATCGACGACAAGGGCCCCATCGCTACCGACAAGTTCATTGCCCTCGAGCGCATCGCTCCCGGCGTCATTGATCGGCAACCCGTGCGCGAACCCATGGCGACCGGACTGAAGGCCATCGACAGTATGATCCCCGTCGGCCGCGGCCAGCGCGAACTGATCATCGGCGATCGCCAGACCGGCAAGACCGCCGTTGCCCTCGACACCATCATCAACAGCAAAGGCAACGATCTGGTCTGCATTTACAACGCGATCGGGCAGAAGCGTTCTTCGATTGCGCAGGTCGTGAAGATTCTCGAAGACGCGGGCGCGATGGAGTACACGATTGTCGTAGCTGCATCCGCGTCAGAGCCCGCCCCCATGCAATACATCTCGCCTTACGCGGCGTGCGCCATGGGCGAATACTTCCGCGACTCCAAGCGGCATGCGCTGGTCATCTACGACGATCTTTCGAAGCACGCGGCGTCGTACCGCGAGATCTCGCTGCTGCTCCGCCGTCCCCCGGGACGTGAGGCGTATCCCGGAGACGTGTTCTATCTTCACTCCCGCCTGCTGGAGCGCGCCTCCAAGCTGAGCGATAAGATGGGTGGCGGAAGTTTGACCGCCCTGCCAATCATTGAAACGCAGGCCGGCGACGTGTCCGCCTACATTCCCACGAACGTCATTTCAATTACCGACGGCCAGATTTATCTGGAAACCGACTTATTCAACCAGGGCGTGCGCCCCGCGGTGAACGTAGGTCTGTCCGTAAGCCGCGTGGGCGGCAGCGCGCAGATCAAAGCCATGCGGCAGGTGGCCGGCACGCTGAAACTGGAACTGGCACAGTATCGCGAACTGGCAGCATTCGCGGCCTTCGGCAGCGATCTCGACAAAGCCACGCAGGCCCAGTTGAATCGCGGACAACGGCTGGTCGAACTGTTGAAGCAGAACCAGTTCTCGCCCCTGCCGTTTTCGAAGCAGATTCTGATCATCATGGCCGGCACCGGTGGCTTCCTCGACGACCTGCCAGTTGCTCAAGTTCGTGAGTTCGAAACCGAACTTTTCAAGTACGTAGATTCTACGAATCCCGGCATTCTCCACACGATCATGGAGAAGAAGATTCTCGACGACGCGCTGAAGGTCCAGTTGCAGAACATAATCAGAGAAGCAAAGCAGCAGTTCGTAGCGTCACGGGAAGCGGTAGCGAAGTAAGAGTTCTCAGTTCTCAGTGAGAGTGGGAGCCGAATGGTTTAACTGAGAACTGAGAACTAGCAACTGAGAACTGGTTTCGAATGGCAAACATTCTTGACATCCGTCGCCGTATCCGCAGCGTGATCAACACGCGGCAGATCACCAAGGCCATGAAAGTGGTCTCGGCGGCAAAGTTGCGCCGTGCCCAGGAGCGGGCCTTGGCGGCTCGTCCCTACGCGCAGATGCTGACGAATGTACTGAAGTCTCTGGTCGCGCGCGCTGAGATTTACGATCCCGAGACCGGCGAGCCCAAACACCCTCTGCTTGCACACAGGGGAGAGAAGAACATACTGCTGATCGTAGTCACTGGCGACAAAGGACTGGCGGGCGCGTTCAACGCGAACATCACAAAAGCTGCCACGCGCTTCCTCGAGTCCAAAGCCGGCAAGAACATCGATATCGAGGCCGTCGGCCGTAAGGGACGCGACTTCCTGCGCCGCCGCTACCCGGCGGCGAAAGTACAGACGAAGAGCCTGGCGGAACTCTTGGACGCGATCGAGGCCGAACCCGGAGAGGTCGAGCGTGCTGGAGCAATCCAAATCACCGGTGAACATGTGGGTGTTCTCGGGAAGGTAGAATTCGCGCAGGCTTCAGCGCTGGCCCGGAGTGTGATGGCGCGCTACAAGCAGGAAGAGATCGACGCGGTCTACATTGCCTTCAATGAATTCAAGTCGGTGATCGCGCAGCGCCTCATCGTAGAACAGCTCCTTCCCATCGAGCAGATCGGCGAGCAGACCGTCCGCCTGGTCGAGGAGATGACGGAAGAAGAGAAGAAGAAAGCCAAAGAGGCGGCAATCAAAGCGGGCGTGGGTATGCGCGGCCCCGATCACGAGGTCGAAGAAGTCGCCTCGAAGTTTGGTACGGCGCAAGTGGACTACATCTACGAGCAGACGCCGGAAGAGTTGTTTCGCGCGCTGCTGCCCAAGTACGTGAGTATCCAGATTTTCCGTGCTTTGATGGAGTCGGTAGCGGCCGAACATGCCGCCCGCATGACCGCGATGGATTCAGCCACCAACAACGCCACTGACATGATCGATTCCCTGACGCTGGTCATGAACCGCGCCCGCCAGGCGAAGATCACGAAAGAGATCATCGAAATCGTCAGCGGCGCGGCGGCGATGTGAGAAGAGCTTCGAGCCTTGAGCAAGTGGGTTGATGCCAGGATTGGAACTGAAGCAGGAACACCGAGTACCGGATGCTGAATGCTAGGGCGGGGTACCTCGCCGCTCATAGCTCACAACTCGGAGCTAATTTATGCCTGAAAACGTAGGACATGTCATTCAAATCGCGGGTCCCGCCGTGGACGTGCAGTTTCCCGAGGGGAAACTGCCTCCCATCTATGAGGCCGTAAGAGTGGTGAGCGACGGCTTCACCGTGCCCAGCCCCATCAGCGTGATTCTCGAGGTGCAACAGCACCTGGGCGAAGGCCGTGTGCGCTGCATCGCCATGCAGCCGACCGACGGCATGGTGCGCGGCATGAAGGCCATCGACCAGGGCGGACCGATTTCCGTTCCCGTGGGCCGCGGCACTCTGGGCCGCGTCATGAACGTCATCGGCGAGCCCGTCGATCAGCTTGGCCCCGTTGAATACAAAGAGCGGATGCCGATTCACCGTCTCGCCCCGGCGTTTGACGAGCAGGCCACGAGCGCCGAGATGTTCGAAACCGGCGTGAAGGTCATCGACCTCATCCAGCCATTCTTGAAGGGCGGCAAGATCGGATTGTTCGGTGGTGCGGGCGTGGGCAAGACCGTCGTCATCATGGAATTGATCAACAACGTTGCCAAGAATCACGGCGGATTCTCCGTATTCGCCGGTGTCGGTGAGCGTACCCGCGAAGGCAACGACTTGTGGCTGGAAATGTCGGAGTCGGGCGTTATCAAGCCCGGCAAGCCGGCGGAGTCCAAGGCCGCGCTGATCTACGGACAGATGACGGAGCCTCCAGGGGCGCGTCTCCGCGTGGCGCTGACCGGACTCACGGTCGCGGAGTACTTCCGCGATGCTGAAGGCGCCGACACGCTGCTCTTCATCGACAACATTTTCCGATTTACGCAGGCCGGCTCGGAAGTTTCCGCCCTGCTCGGCCGCATGCCCAGCGCCGTCGGCTACCAACCGAACCTCGCCACAGAAATGGGCGAACTGCAAGAGCGCATCACGTCAACCAAGAAAGGCTCGGTCACGTCTGTACAGGCGATTTACGTGCCTGCCGACGACTTGACCGATCCCGCGCCGGCGACCACGTTCGCTCACCTCGACGCAACCACGGTGCTTTCGCGGGCGTTGACTGAAATCGGAATTTACCCGGCAGTCGATCCTCTGGCTTCGACCTCGCGCATTCTTGATCCGCGCATTGTTGGCCAGGAGCACTACGACGTCGCGCAGACGGTGAAGAAGACTCTGCAGACCTACAAAGATCTGCAGGACATCATCGCGATTCTCGGCATCGATGAGTTGACCGAAGATCAGAAACTGACCGTCGCCCGAGCCCGCAAGATTCAGCGCTTCCTCTCGCAACCTTTCCACGTGGCGGAGCAGTTCACCGGCGCCGCGGGACGTTACGTTAAGATTGCCGATACCGTAAAAGGTTTCAAGGCAATCGTGGAAGGCAAGTACGATGACATCCCCGAGCAGGCGTTCTACATGAAGGGCCCGATCGAGGAAGTGCTGGAAGCAGCAGAAAAGATGAAGGCGGCAGCATAGAGAGGCTTGCTGCTCTCAGCCATCAGCTTTTCGGCTTGACCCGAGCAGAGGGTCGAAACTGCATACGCTGATAGCTGAAAGCTGACGGCTGATAGCTCGTTCATGTCAGACACATTCAAACTCGAGATCGTCACGCCGGAAAAGAAGGTAGTCGACACGGCGGCCGAAGAAGTTCAGATCCCTGGGAAGAGCGGATATCTGGGCGTCATGCCAGGTCACGCCCCGCTGATTACCGAGCTGGCGGTCGGCGAAGTCAGTTTCCGCGAAAATTCCACTGAGCAGCGGCTCGCTGTGGCCTGGGGATTCGCGGAAGTTCTGCCTGACAAAGTGACGATTCTCGCCGAGACCGCCGAGCGTCCTTCCGAAATCGATGTCGAGCGTGCCCGCAAAGCCAAAGAGCGCGCCGAGCGATGGCTCGCGAGCGGCGACACGACAGTCGACGTCGATCGCGCTCTCGATGCTCTGCAACGCGCCGAAACCAGGCTTGAAGTCGCGGCGAAAAAATAACCGCAAAATCTGGAAATCGATCCGCGCTCGGCTTATACAATTGTGCCGCTTACCCCCCCAGGAGGAAACGGCACATGAAACTTCAGTCGCTTTTTCTCGCTTCATCCCTTTTCTTCTCCACTCTGGCGACCGCGCAGCAAGCCAAGCCCGCGCAAGCCGCCCCTCCGCAACCGCCGCCTCGACTGATTACTCCCGAAGTGCATTCCGACAACAGCGTCACCTTCCGCTTCCGCGCTCCTAACGCTCAGGAGGTAAAGCTCGCGCGCGAAGGGACTGAGCCAATCGCCATGCAGAAAGACGATCAGGGCGTTTGGACCGTCAACACTCCACCGCTGTCTCCCGACTACTACGGATACTCCATCATCGTCGACGGCGTCCGCTCCCTCGATCCCTTCAACCACGGACTCGTGCCGAATCTGATCTCCCCGGGAAATTTCGTGCATGTTCCGGGGCCGCCCTCGTTGCCGTGGGAGTTGAACGATGTGCCGCACGGGGAAGTGCACCATCACTTCTACAGGTCCGCTGTCGCCGACGATCAGCGCGACTTCTACGTGTACACTCCTCCGGGCTACGATCCGACGGGGAAGACGACGTATCCCGTGCTCTACCTGCTGCACGGCTACAGCGACGACGCCAGCGGATGGACCGCAGGTGGCCGCGCCAATGTCATCCTCGACAACCTGATCGCGCAGGGCAAAGCGAAGCCCATGATCGTCGTTATGCCGCTCGGCTACGGCACCATGGAGATCATCACTCTGGGATGGGGAGCGTGGAGCCATACCGAGGTGCGCGACAAGAATTTCTCGAACTTTCGCCAGGCTCTGCTCACCGAGGTCAGGCCGAGAGTCGAGAGCGAATATCGCGTGACCAAAGACCGCAGCGCGCGCGCCATCGCCGGTCTCTCCATGGGCGGCTCAGAGTCGCTGTTAACCGGACTCAACAACATCGACAAGTTCGCCTGGATCGGCGCCTTCAGTGCGGGTGGCCTGCCGGAACCGTTGGAGAACGATTTTCCCGATCTTGACGCCAAAGCGAGCCAGCAATTGAAGGTCTTGTGGATCGCGTGCGGAACGGAAGACCGCCTGATTACGCCGAACCGGAACCTGCGCGAGTGGTTGAAGACGAAGGGCGTCCAGCACACCGACATTGAAACACCGGGCATGCACACGTGGATGGTCTGGCGCCGGAATCTGGCAGAGTTCGCTGGATTGCTCTTCCGGTAAGGCCGGGCTAGGGGTCAAGGTACGTCGACGTGTTCGCGGTGCTCGGCCGCGGGTACATAGTTGACCGCAGCCGTGCGCTCCAGTTTGTCCCACGCGAACTTGCGCCCTTCCAGTGCGCGCTTCAGAGTTTTGAAGAGCACGATCGAAAATAGCTGACGGTAAGCGAAGCGTTGCAGCCACACCTGAGTCAGCAGCCAGACATCTTCTTTGTCGTCAGGCCGGCGGCGTTCCAGCGCGAACGCAATTGCCGAGGCGATGAAGTCGATCACCAGGAACGCAAAGAAGAACAACACCAACTTGTGGAAGTCCGCCGGATCGGTCGAGTCCGGATGGAAATGTTTCTGGATGTAATACCAGACCGTGCCCACCACGAACATGATGTCGATCAGCGGCGACACCAGCGGCAGCATGATCTGGAAGATGACAATGTTGGGCAACGCCACCCAGCCCAGCGGTCCCTTGCGGGCTACCACTTTGCGATGTTTGTATACGGCCTGCAGAATGCCGAAAGACCAGCGGAAACGCTGGCGCATCAAGCCATTCGCGTTGGTGGGCGCCTCGGTGTAAGCCAGGGCCATGTCTTCATACTCGACTCGATATCCCAGGCGCAGCAGAGCCATGGTCAGATCGGCGTCCTCTGCAACAGTGTCCACGTGGTAGCCGCCGGCCTCGCGCACTGCGGAGACGCGCCACGCGCCAATCGCACCCGGCACCACGCTGACGGCGCCCAGAACGTCGAGCGCGCGGCGTTCAAAATTCTGGCTGGTGATGTATTCCAGAGCCTGCCAGCGCGTCCAGAGATTGACGCGGTTCCCGACTTTAGCATTGCCCGCAATCGCTCCGACCTCCGGGCGGATGAAATGCGGTACCAGCCGCGAAATCGCATCCGGGGCGATGATCGTGTCGGCGTCGATGCCAACGAAAAGCTCCGCATCTCCGATGTGCTCAATGCCGTAATTCAGCGCTTCGGCTTTTCCGGAGTTCGGCTTCCCCAGGATCAGAACTTTCCCCGCCGCGGCCTCGGCTGCGAAAGCATGGCGAGCGACTTCCAGCGTGCGGTCTCTCGACCCGTCGTCAATAACAATGACGCGCAGATTCGGATAGTTCGAATTGAGAGCGGCGCGAACGGTCCGCTCAATGACCTTCTCTTCGTTGTAGGCGGGAATTAACACCGCAACCTTCGGCTTGTACGACACGACCTCTGCTGGCTTGCCGAAGATCTTTTCGTGCAAGCGGTCATACACCGCCGCCGCGCCGATAAAGAGGAGGCGCCCCGTCATCAGGAGGTCTCCCACCAGAAAGATCCAAGTGATGGCGACAATTCCCGCGTCGAACAGCCAGAAGCCAAACCGGTCAAGCCGGGCAGCCCAAAGTTCGCCCTTCGGCAATGGAGCCATCACATCAGCACGAGTCTTGCCAATCAGTTCGTATACCGGCGCGATTTCATAGCCCTTGGCCCGGATGCCGTCGATGATCATGGGCAGCGCGCGCACCGTCTCGGCGCGATCGCCGCCGCCATCGTGCAGCAACACGATGTTGCCGCAGCGCAGGTTTTCCTGCCGGCATGGCGGCAGGTGCGATAGCACATATGCAGAAATCTTCTCCGCCGATGGATTGTCGCTCCAGTCGTTGGGATCGATCCGATTTCCCACTGTTATGTAGCCCATCTCCTGCGGAATCTCGAGCGGGCGCACCTGGTCGGCCGTGTCGGGCTCTTCATCAATCGCATAAGGCGGCCGCATCAGAGTCGTGCGAATGCCCACCAGGCTGGCAAAGAGGCGCTCCGTGAGATTCAGTTCCACCTTCATGTAAGCG
>DATDGW010000753.1:0-3496 GCA_036521895.1 Candidatus Sulfotelmatobacter sp.
AGAGAGAACTGCAGGGATTAGTATTTCGCGGCGATACTTCCAAGCACATTTTCTGAGGCCGGAATCGTCACGCGGATTCGGCTGCGAGCGGAGGGTGAGCGCCATCGAGGCGGTCACGCCGCTCGTGGCAAAGGTGTTGACCCAGTGTCTTCCCAGCGTCGGCTTTCCTCGTTCTGGCAAGTTAAGTATGTTGCAATTTTAGTTGCAATTTTAGTCTTGCAAGCGCTGATCCTCCGCGTTAGCCTCTGCACCTTAGGCACATTCGCCAGTCAGAATAACGGAATAGAATTTAACATCTTGCTGTAGTCCTTCCGGGACTCCTGAAACCTTTCCGGGAGGAGTATCATCTAAACTTGAGCGAGTTACACTCAAGGAGACATATGAGCCAGCAGTCGGCCGTCGAGCGCACTCCTAAGAATAAGGAAATAAACGATCAAAAGGCTCTTCCGGTGCTCCCGGTACGGGATACGGTGTTGTTCCCACACGCCGTTTTGCCCCTGACGGTGGGCCGGGAGAGTTCCGTTCAGCTGATCAATTCACTCGGGGAAGACAAGACCATCATCGTAGTAGCCCAGCGCGAGGCGCGGGTCGACTCCCCGCAGCCCAGCGACCTTTACACCGTGGGAACCTCCGCCGTAGTGCACAAAGTCGTCAAGATGCCCAACCAGAGCCTGTTTGTGTTTGCCGAAGGTTTGGAACGGATCAAGCTGGGCGAGTTCACCCAGTTGGCGCCCTTCATGAGCGCTTACTACTCCATTTTGCCAGAGGGAACCACGCCGGCCGCGACTTCGGAGATCGAAGCTCTGCAGCGCAATGTGCTGACGCTGTTCCAGCAGATCGTCGCCGGGTCGCCCACGCTGTCCGATGAACTTTCGACCGTGGCCATGAACATCGACGAACCGGGCCGCCTGGTGGATTTCATCGCGTCGTCGCTGCCGTCCCTGTCGACCCCTGACAAGCAGGACACGCTCGAGACTCTCGATATCCATGTGCGGCTGGAAAAAATCAACCAGCACCTCGCCAAGGAACTCGAAGTCCAGCAACTGCGCAACAAGATTCAGAGCGAAGTGCAGGACCGCGTGCAGCAGACGCAACGTGAGTACTACCTGCGCGAACAGATGAAGGCGATCCAGAAAGAATTGGGCGAGCAGGACGAAGGGCAGCGCGATGTCGAGGATCTGAAGAAGAAGATCGAAGAAGCCGGCATGCCCGATGAGGTCAAGAAAGAGGCGCTGAAGGAATTGGGCCGGCTGTCGCGCATGTCGCCGATGGCTGCTGATTATTCGCTGACGCGCAACTACATTGAGTGGCTCGCCATTCTGCCGTGGGCAAAGACTTCGGGGCAGGAAATCGAGATTCCCAAGGCGAAGGAAATTCTCGATACGGATCACTACGATCTGGAGAAAGTCAAAGACCGCATTCTCGACTATCTCTCGGTTCGCCGTCTGAAGCCGAACATGAAGGGACCGATTCTGTGCTTCGTCGGGCCTCCAGGCGTGGGCAAGACCTCGCTCGGCAAGTCGATTGCCCGCGCATTGGGCCGCAAGTTCGTGAGGCTCTCGCTCGGTGGCGTGCACGATGAAGCCGAGATTCGCGGCCATCGGCGCACCTACATCGGGGCGCTGCCGGGGCAGATCATTCAGGGCATACGGCGGGCGGAGACCAAAGATCCCGTCTTCATGCTCGATGAAATCGACAAGGTGGGGCGCGACTTCCGCGGTGATCCAGCTTCGGCGCTGCTGGAAGCTCTTGATCCTGAGCAGAACTCGACGTTCCGTGACAACTATTTGGACGTCACGTTCGACTTGTCGAAGGTACTGTTCATCACGACGGCCAACATGCTCGATCCGATTGCAGAACCGTTGCGCGATCGCATGGAAATCATCGAACTGCAGGGTTACAGCGAGGAAGAGAAGGTTCACATCGCCTTCCAGTACCTGATCCCGCGCCAGATCGAAGAGAACGGCATCACGGGCGAGCAGATCGAGTTTCCTGAAGAGTCGGTCCGTTACACCATCCGCCACTACACGCGGGAAGCGGGGGTGCGCAGCCTGGAGCGGACAATCGGGACGATCTGCCGGAAGCAGGCACGGCGCCTGGCGGAAGGCAAGACCGAAAAACTGATTGTCACCAAAGAAGTGGTTCAGGAATTTCTGGGTGGCATCAAGATTCGGAGCGAGGGAGAAATCGCCGAGCGTACCGAGCGGCCCGGGGTGGCCGTGGGTTTGGCTTGGACTCCGTCAGGCGGCGACGTGCTGTTTGTCGAGGCCAACGCGATGAAGGGCAAGGGCGGATTCACCATGACCGGGCAGATTGGCCAAGTCATGCAGGAATCGATGCAGGCAGCATTGACGTGGGTGCGGTCGAATGCAGACCGGCTGGGAGTGGCGGAAGACTTCTTTGCCAACCACGACATCCACATCCATGTGCCGGCGGGCGCGATTCCGAAGGATGGGCCTTCGGCCGGAGTGACCATGGCTACGGCCCTGGTGTCGCTGCTGACCAAGCAGCGCATCACGCCGCTGCTGGCGATGACGGGCGAGATCACGCTGAGTGGGAACGTGCTGCCCGTCGGCGGGATAAAAGAGAAAGTGCTTGCCGCTAAACGCGCCGGGGTCACCGACGTGATTCTGCCGGCAGAGAACAAAATGAACGTGGAGGAAGATCTCACGCCTGAACAGCTGGAAAACTTCACAGTTCATTACGTCAAGACCATCGACGAAGCCCTGCGGGTTTCACTGCCTCAGGTGGCGGAGGGTCCGGCGGCGAAGATACTCTCGACGCCCCCGAAGGATCCCAAGCAGGATTACAACCCGACCTCGCCGGTGAAAGAACCTGAAGCGGTTCACGATAAGGTGCTGACACAAGCCTGAGAGGTTTGTGAAAGGTTCAAACGCCAGCCTCGCGAGAGGCTGGCTTTTTTCGTTCCAGAGCATGGCCGATTGACAACCGACGCCGGTCCGTTCGGGTTACACTGAACGCCGATGCGAGTTCGAGTCCTCTTCTTCGGGATATTGAAAGAGTTGGTAGGGAAGCCAGCCGACGAGATTGAGCTGCCCGATGGGGCATCGGTCCGCGATGTCCTCGCGCGCTACGAATCGCAGATTCCCCGCCTGAAGGAATCGCTGCCGTCGCTGGCCCTGGCGGTGAACCAAGAGTACACGGGGCCCGATACCAAGTTGAGGGCGCACGATGAGGTCGCTCTGCTGCCTCCGGTGAGTGGTGGTGCGCCTGAGCTGGCGGGACGCCAGCGCTTTGCAACGATTGTTCGCGAGGTCATTGATACGCAGCGGGTGCTAGGCGCCCTTAAGCGAGGGGAAGATGGTGCAGCCCTCGTCTTTGAGGGCGTGGTCCGCAATCAGACCCGCGGCCGCAAGACGCTCTATCTCGACTACGAAGCCTATGAAGAGATGGCGCTGCAGCAGATGGAGTCGCTGGCTAACCAGGCGCTGCAACAATTCCAGATTCGGGATATGGCCATCGTCCACCGGTTGGG
>DATDGW010000754.1:0-6890 GCA_036521895.1 Candidatus Sulfotelmatobacter sp.
AAGCGCGTGAAACTGGCCATTGCCATGTTCACCAAGATAGAGGAGGCTCATTCTGACACCCTGCGAGCGCCTCGCCCCGCAGGAGGTCCAGATCGCGATTCCGGTCTCCTGAAGGTCTGACGAACCGCGAAATCGGCAAGATCGTCGGTACCAGCGAGCAGGTCATCAATAACCATTTGCGCAGCGCGTCGACAAACTCGGTGTTTGGAGCCGCCTCGAATAAGGCCATGTTCGCGGCCAGCCACGGCGGAAAGGACTGGCCCGCCGAGTCTGAGCGTCCCAGCATTTCCGTATGGGAAAACGGTCGGTGCGTCTAGAACACTCTCGGACATCTCGTGACAGACTTCATCATTCTTCAATCTTTATGCCGGTACATCCCGAACGGCGGAGGCGTGGCGTGCCTCTGCCTTTGTCCGCTCTGCACCGATCGAGTCCAATGTCTGCAAAACGTTTCACGACCGTGACGCACCGGGAAATCCTCTGATTCGCTAACTCTATGTCCGGCAATCAATTGCACGGGCGCCGGCAACGGCATCTGAATTGCCCTATCCACGGCGTCCTGCACGAGCGGGCTCAACAGCAGCCACGAGCCGGCTTCGCAACCCCGGGGCGAAACCGCGATGGCGTACAAAGAAATTTTCTGGATGGCATGTGACTCTACCGAACAGCTGCGGGCGGAGTATGGCCCTTTTCACACACGCACGGAAGCCGAGTCGGAGGCCAAGAAACTCGGTTTTGGATACCTGCTGCGCTACGAGCACATCCTCGGCGAGAACGAGGAGATCGAGGACGTCCGCTGCATCTTCATGGAACTGCCCGGGGCTCCCCCGGTTGGAGTCGAGGCCATCCCGGTTACGCTACACACCCGCTGTGCCACCTGCGGTGAATCTGCTGCCCACGACAAGGGATGGCAAGCCGAAGTGTGGGCCGACATCCACGAGTTTGAGCACTCGCGTCATCGCGTGCGCCTTTTCGAACACGCTCGCGGCAAGGGTTTGAAGGAAATCGGCGACTGGCGCGGTTAATTCAGGATTTCGTCGAGAGATGGCTTGCCGCGGCCCGGTCCACAAGCCAGATTAGCTTCCCGTTGCTTGGCCGAATCAACTTTGAAGGGTACTGCTCTGGCGGAGCATTCTCCTCCAACACTGTCTTGAGCATGGCAGCCTTATCCGTCCCGCTGACCAGAAACGCCACGCAGTGTGCCGCATTCAGCACAGGAAGGGTAAGGGTCAGGCGGCTGGTCTTCAGTTTGTCGACCCAGTTGGCGATCACAAAACGCGCCTTTTCGTGTAGTCCGGCAGAACCGGGGAAGAGCGAAGCGGTATGCCCATCCGGGCCCATACCGAGAAGGATCAGATCGAAGACTGGAACCTGCCCTGGTTCGAGTTGGAAGAACTTCCGCAGAGTCTGCTCATAGGCCTCGGCAGCGGCTGCGGCGTCGGGATTCTCCGCCGGAATGCGGAACACATTTCCCGCCGCCACGGGAACCTTTGACAGCATGGTTTCTTCCGCCATCTTGTAGTTGCTGTCGGGATCGGTAGGAGGCACGTGCCGCTCGTCGCCCCAGAAGAAGAAAGTCCGATCCCAGGGCATCACGGTGCGGGCATTCGTGGCCAACAAGTTGAAAAGACTCTTGGGGGTCGAGCCGCCCGGCAGTGCGATGGTGAAGCGGCCTCGTTGTGCCACGGCTTCCTTGGCAGCACGCACGACCTCTTCCGCCGCAGCTTCGAACAATTCCTGCGGAGTAGTCAGGACTCGAATTTCCACGGGAGAACTCAAGCCGCTTCTTCCCTCAGCCTTTGCCGCGGAGCGAGGCGCAGCGCGCCGCACCGAGGAGCCCAGCTTTTTCGTTGGTCACGACCTGTACCGGGATCGCCTCCAGCAACGGCCGCAGGCGCCCTTTCTCCAGGAAGGACTGCATAAACAGCGGGCCCTTCAGTTTGGCGAGAATCTTGGGAGAAATGCCTCCGGCCAGGTACAGGCCTCCGGTGGCCATCACCTTAAGAGCCAGATTCGCGGCTTCCGCGCCGTAGACGGCGATCCACAGATCTAACGCTTTCTCCGCCAGTGGTTGAGCCCCATCGAGTGCTGCCCGCGAAATTGCCGCGGCCGGGTCGCTCTGGTTGAGCGCTGCCGCGAACTCCGCCGTTTCCTGGCCGCATCCGCTGTCGCGCAGGAATTCGTAAACCTTTACCAGGCCCGGACCGGAAAGAACGCGCTCATAGCTTACGTGTCCAAAGCGCTTTCGCAGGAACCGTACCAGTTCAATCTGTAAATCTCCCTGCGGACCAAAGTCAGTATGCCCGCCCTCACAGGCGAAAACATGGTGCCGTTTTCCGTCCCAGAAGAGCCCGGCCTCGCCCAATCCCGTTCCCGGAGCGATCACTCCCTGGTTGCCTACGGCCGCCCCGCTCACACGGTTCAAGGGGACGAGGTCTCCGGCGGCCAGCGCGCCGATGCCCCACGCACTCGCTTCCAAATCGTTGATCAGCAGGGTCGCGGGAAGGTGAATCTGCTGAGCCAGCCGCGATTGCTCGATCACCCAAGGCAGGTTCGAAGTTTCGACGCGGCCATTGCGCACTGGACCGGCAATGCCGAAGCACGCCGCTTCCGGACGCGTCCCAGAGGCGTCCACAAACTCGCTCACGATCTCGCCGAGTTCGCTGTGCTCGCGGCTGGGGAAAGTGCGCTCGGACACCAAACGCAGGTGCCCGTTCTGGGGTTGAAAATAAGCCAGCCGAGCATTGGTGCCGCCAATATCTCCGGCCAGAATCATTTCTCGAAATTCCTCCAGCGGCGGCCGTCTCGTTCCAGCAAATCGTCGGCCTCCTTCGGTCCCCAGGTGCTTGAGGCATAGTTCGGGAAATTGCGGGGCGGGAGCGCCTTCCACAGATCGAGTACCGGATTGACTACTGACCAACCCGCTTCCACCATGTCGGCCCTCTGAAACAGCGTCTGGTCGCCAATCATGCAGTCATGCAGCAGCCGCTCGTAGCCCGTGCTGGGCTGCTTGCCGAAGTATTCCTGATACTCGAAGTTCATGTCGACCGTGCCCAGTCGCATGACCGGGCCTGGAACCTTGGCCGCAAATTGCAGGGAAATTCCTTCTTCCGGTTGAATGTGCAACACCAGTTGGTTTGGCATGAGGTGTTCGACGGGAGTGTCGCGGAATAGCACGAAGGGAGCCCGTCGAAACTGTATCACGATATGGGTGTTGCGTACCGGCATCCGCTTGCCCGTCCGCAGGTAGAACGGCACATCCGCCCACCGCCAGTTGTCGATCAGCAGCTTCATGGCGACAAAAGTCTCGGTCCGCGAATCGGGGGGAACATCGGGCTCTGTGCGATAGGCCGAGACCCGCTTGCCATCTTCGGTTCCGTCGCCGTACTGGCCGCGTACGCTCCGGCTCAAAACCTCCTCGTCGCTCATGGGCTGGATCGCGTGCAGAATCTTGGCCTGCTCATCGCGGACGGCATTGGCGTCGAACGAGATCGGAGGCTCCATGGCCGTGAGACTGATCAGTTGCATGATGTGGTTCGGCACCATGTCGCGCAGCGAACCGGCTTGATCGAAATAACTACCGCGTCCTTCGACGCCAACCGTTTCGGCCACGGAGATCTGAACGTGATCAATATAGCGGCGGTTCCATACGGGTTCGAAAATTCCGTTGGCGAAACGGAATGCCATGATGTTCTGCACTGTCTCTTTGCCCAGATAGTGGTCGATGCGGTAGATCTGCTTCTCGTCGACCTCCTGGAGCAGTTGCTGGTTCAGTGCTTTGGCCGACTCCAGATCGTGCCCGAACGGCTTTTCGATAACGACCCGACGCCAGTGACCGTTCGACTGTTCCATCAATCCGGCAGCGGACAGCTTCTGCACGATCGGACCGAAGAAGCTTGGCGCGGTTGCAAGGTAGTAGAAGAAGTTCTGGTGGGCGGAATGTTCCTGATCCACCTTGTTCAGAAAATCTTTGAGTTGAGGATAGAGTTTCTCGTCGCTGAAATCGCCGGCGAAGTAATAAAAGCGGTGCGAGAACCACTCCCAGAGATCATCATCCACGCACTCCCCGCAGTATGCTTTGACGTCGTCGTGAACGCGTTTGCGAAATTCGTCGTTGGAGTACTGCGTGCGCGCCACTCCCACCACGGCAAACTCGCGGGAGAGCAGTCCGGCCCGCGCAAGATTGTAGAGAGCGGGAATCAGCATGCGCCCCGTCAGATCGCCGGCCGCTCCGAAGATCACCATGACACAGGGATCACCCTGCTTTCCGATCCGCGGCGGCGCCGCCACTGTTGGTTGTTCCGCTAATTCAGCCATAAGTAAGTCCTTTGGATCGATATCGGAAATGAACCGTGCCTATGCGGTCTTTTTCGCCTTGTCTGCGCCCTGCTCCACGTGTCCGCCGAACTTCTGCCGCATGGCGGAGAGCATCTTCTCGGCAAATGTGTGTTGCTGGCGCGAGCGGAAACGCACGTACAACGCCGCGGTCAGAACATCCGCGGGGACGGCCTCGTCGAGAGCGGCCTGAATGGTCCAGCGACCCTCGCCCGAATCTTGCACGTAGCCTTCGTATTCCGCCAGCGTCGGGTCCTCCGTGAGAGCCATCGCCGTCAGGTCGAGCAGCCACGAACTGACTACGCTGCCGCGCCGCCACACTTCCGCAATGTCGGGCAGGTTCAGGTCGTAGCGGATGTCTTCCGGCAGATCCTTGCTGGTCGCGTTCTTGAAGATGTCGAAACCCTCGGCATACGCCTGCATGATGCCGTACTCGATACCGTTATGCACCATCTTCACGAAATGTCCGGAGCCCGACGGACCGCAATGAATGTAGCCGTCTTCCGCTGTGCCTGCCCGCTTTTCTCGTCCGGGAGTTTTGGGGATGTCGCCCTTGCCTGGCGCCAGAGTCTTAAAAATAGGATCGAGCCGCTGCACCGCTTCATTGGGCCCGCCAATCATCATGCAGTAGCCGCGGTCCAATCCCCACACGCCACCGCTGGTGCCCACGTCGATGTAGTGAATGCCCTTGCCCTCCAGTTCGTTCGCACGGCGCACGTCATCTTTGAAATAAGAGTTACCGCCATCGATGATGGCGTCACCCGCCTGCATACGCTGCGCCAGTTTCTGCACCGTCGTTTCAGTCGGACCACCCGCGGGAACCATGATCCACACCGCGCGTGGAGGCGTGAGCTTGCTGATCAGATCTTCGAGCGAACGAGAGCTGCCTGCCCCCTCACCCGCCAGTTGCTGCACCGCGTCGGCGCTGAGATCAGAGACCACAAGCTGATGTCCCCCGCGCATCAGCCGCCGCGTCATGTTCGCGCCCATGCGCCCCAGCCCCACCATTCCCAATTGCATGCGTCGCTCCTAAAGTAGTGCCGGCGTCCCGCCGGCTGTCGCCAGGGCATCCTGCCCTCGCACTCATAAACCGCAACAGTCTAGAGAGCTTTCTGAACCGCAGTCCGCAGCGCCGCCAGCCCCGCCTTCACATTGCTCCCCAGATGAACCCGCAGCACCCGTCTCCCTCGATCCGCCAGCACCCGGAAGTCCCCACGCGCCTGCGCCGCCTTCACCACTCCGAATGTGTACTTCTGTCCGGGCACCGGAAGTTCGACGGAATCGTCGCAAGTGATTTGCAGGAACACTCCCGAGTTGGGTCCGCCTTTATAAGCCTGTCCCGTAGAGTGCAGGAATCGCGGTCCGAATCCTAAACAGGTCGCCACGCGCTTCCTGTCGCGCACCAGATGCCGCAGGGTTTGCAGGCTCTCTTCGTGTTCGCCATTCATCTGGATGTAGCCGAGCACTGCGAAATAATCACCGGCTTGGATGCGCGCTAGATGCGCCTTGAGATACCCGGTGAGAGACTTGTCATCACCCGCGCCTTTCGCCAGTTCTGCAGCGTTCTTTTCGTCGGTGAATAATTTGATGCCAGAATCTTCCAACACTGGCTTTTCGGCGGGCAGGGAACCCGTCTTCTCATACCCCGACGTCAACTCGCGAGTCGCGACCTTGCTGGCTTCGACGTCCGGTTGGTTGAAGGCGTTGATCCCAATGATCGAGCCAGCGACGGCGGTGGCAACTTCCCATCGGAAGAATTCCGCGCCCAGGTCATAGGGGTCGGCCATGGTGATACGCACGACCGGATGCCCGGCCTTTTCGATCGCTGCCACTTTCGCATCCTGATCGGCGTCTGCTCCCGTCTCTAGTCGTACGTAAGCGAATACGCGATCGCTGCCATAAACCTCTGGAGTCGTCAAAGTTTCGCGGTCAACTGGGATGATGCCCTTGCCCACCTTTCCAGTCGACTCGGCCAGCAGTTGCTCCAGCCACGCGCCCAGATCAGAAATGCCATGGGAGGTTACGATTGTGACCTTGTCTCGGCCCGCGTTGGCAGCTGTTCCGAGAATGATGCCCAGCACTGCGCCGGGATTTTCTTCGATAGTTGCACCGGCCCCGCAAGCCCGCACCATCTCCGCGGCCCGCGCGAGAAATTTCTTTGAGTCCAGACCCATCGCAGCGGCCGGGACCATCCCGAAATTCGACAACGCCGAGTAACGTCCCCCGATCGAAGGCCGCCCGAAGAACACATGCAGGAAGCGATCGGCCTCTGCGACTTGTTGCATCTTCGATCCCGGATCAGTGACCGCGATGAATTGGCTGCCGACCTTTACCGCGCCCACCGCCTGCTTTGCACGTTCGAAAAAATACTGTTTGAAGATGTTGGGTTCGAGGGTGCTGCCCGACTTGCTGGAAACGATAAAGAGCGTCTTCGGGATATCGATCAGGTGTTCAAACGCCTTCACCTGGCCGGGATCCGTCGAATCGAGCACGTGCAGGGTAGGGAAGTGAGTGACCCTACCGAAGGTCCTGCGCAGAACTTCCGGGCAAAGACT
>DATDGW010000755.1:0-2434 GCA_036521895.1 Candidatus Sulfotelmatobacter sp.
GTGCCCTGAAGACTGGCAGAGTCATTCCCCACCGGGACCGCCGCCCTGGGACCCCCAAAAGGCGCTGGGCGCCTTCTTGTCTTGATACTTAAGGGATAACTCGCGGATTTTGGAACCTCGAAAATTGACAGCCAATCTGACAGCCAGACCGATGGACATATACGGAAACTACGGACGATTCACGACGTAAGGGAGTCGCATCATGAACAAAATAATACGCCAGTGGAAGCAGTGGACAACCTACCACCTAACTACGAACCAGAAGGTCAATTGCGCCCTAGCCCGAAGTTCTTTGAGCTTGCTGAAGAAAGCTTAGGAAAATCAATGGCTTAGAGGGATTCATGGGTCGGTCTACTGCCTACAAACGCGGAATCAAGGTCGAAGAGTGACGCCGAGCAAATCCAACGCGCGCTGCTGAATCACAGTTGGCTGAGTGAGCATATCGAAGACGGCGATGTTTTTGTCGGCGGGTTGAATTCTGTTGTTGACGATCGTTGCCAGATCGCCGATCAGAGTTTGAAAGCTGTGCACCTTCATCCCGTCGCCAGTCTGTTTGGTAAGGGCCTTGAGTTTGGCGGAGGTGGAGCGTTGGGCGGGAGCGACGATGGAAGTGCGGGCGGTGTGTGCTTGCGGTTTGTCATCGTCGTCGAAAAGGATGGGGGCCAAGAGTTGGCGCATATGCCATTCCACGGAGTAGGCCAACACGCAAAGCAGGATGTGAGCACGGACGCGGTCCGGTAAGCGGTGATGGATAGGTCGCACCTGCAGATCGACGGTCTTCAGACTGCGGAAAGCGCGCTCCACACCGGATAAGCTCTTGTAACTTGCTACGACCTGCTGACTGGATAATGCTTCCTTCTTGACGTTGGTCCGGATTACATAGATTCCGTCCAGGTTCTGTTCCCGCTCGATGTTGGCCTTTTTGCGTTCGTAGTGAAAACTGTCCTCTTCGATGTGCAACTGAAAGTGCTTCCCCATTTTGTAGCGGTTGAGAATCTTGCCTGCGCGCAATCCGATGTTTTGTTTGCCGCGCAAGGGACGTTTGGGGCGCTTGGTGGCGGCGGCGATCTTCTCCAGTTGCTTCTCGGTCGCGGTCAGCAACTCGGGTCTCTTACGCGCTCGCTCTTCGGCCAGCAGAGGATTGAAGCAAGCGACCAGGCGTTCGCCGGGGAAGTCCGGATGAGCGATCTCGACCAGATCGGTTTGATCGAAGAAAGACATCTGCAACTGGCCGCCGGCAGCCAGTTTCTGGATCTGGGCGGCGCGTAAAGCGGAGATCCATTGGATGCCCTGTGAAGCCGGCAAGTCTTCACGAATGCGTGCGCTGGTGATCATGCCCCTGTCGCCAATCAACACCATATCGGAGAGGCCGAATCGTTGGCGCAGTTTATCGACCTGGGTCGCGACAGTTTTGGGATCGGAAGTATTGCCAGCAAAAACTTCGACGGCGACCGGGCACCCGGCAGCGTTGGTGAGCAGTCCAAAGACGATCTGCAGAGTGCCGGATTTGTCGTCTCGCGAGTGACCGAGTTTGGCCAGAGGACAGTGGCGCCCTTCGAAGTAAGTGGAGGTCAAATCATAGAGCACCAGGCCGCCCTGGGAGAGATGGAGTTTGGCAAGGGCTTGCTCGATGCGAGGTTGCTGCGGGAGCAGCCAGTCCATCGCTTGGTAGAGTTCGGCTTCATCAGCGGAATCTAAGTGGAGGATCTCACCGAGACTGTGGTGGAGGGTATCGCAGTGAAGCCCGCGAGCGGTAGCCAGTTTGGAAGCGGGCTCGATGATGCGGGCAACGATCATGGCGATGACGAGATCGCGCTGGCGGCTGGGAAGCGGATCGAGGATGGCATCCAAATGCAGGTTGCGCAAGCAACCGAGCACGGCGGCGACGTGGCCGTGAGGCAGGGATCGGGAGATGTGGAAGGAGTCCGGCAAAGGGGTCGAGGAGACAGACAGCGAGCCGGATAATGCCAAGCGGAGGGCGTCAACCTGATGAGGGGCGAGATGAGTGATGTTGGCGATGGTGCGAGTTTTGACTTTGCCGTCGAGGCGATAGGATTCGCGGAGGAGGATGGCGGGAGGGGAGTTGCGGTTGGGTACGGTGGCGACGTACATGCTTACTTCATACCGCAATACAACAATTTATGCAAGCACAATCTCTACAATTTACATGCCTACAATAATGACTGCAAAACAGCCTAACGCCATCAAGACAAAGAAATTTCCCCGTTTAGCTGTCAGAACTTCGGCTTAACAGACGTGCACCCCTATCGCTCCGGTGACTTGACTGCGGTTTGGGTGCCAGACGCTGCGCATGAGGCGTTACGAGATCTGGTGCGGGCGCGCGAAGCGGCCAAGAAGGATCAACTGAAAGCACGTCACCGGTTGGGTAAGTTTCTGCTGAGACACGGGCGACGGCCGGAGGGGATCAAGGCTT
>DATDGW010000756.1:0-4548 GCA_036521895.1 Candidatus Sulfotelmatobacter sp.
GTCTTGGCCAGACCAACCCGCGACGGAGGAATCCATGCACCGATGGGCCCGTTTCGCACTCGTTCCGTTTACAATCGCAATCCTGACCGCGCCCGCTCTCGCACAACTCGTAGACCTGCAGCCTGCACCCGCGCCACAGCCTACCCCGTCGAACCTCCTTTCGGCCTCCTCGCCAGCAGACGCCAAGGCCAAAGCCGAAAAAGAGAAGGAGGTCATTGCCCGGCATCAAGCGGCTCTCACGCTGCTCGACCTCGTTCTCTCCGGCGCCAAGAACCTGAGCCTGCCTCAAAACCGTATCGCAGTCGCGTCGGCAGCATTTCCCATCCTATGGAGCCGCAACGAGCCGCAGGCCCGCACTCTCGTCACGCAAATGATCGGCGACTTCGCCCAAGCGGCCTCCCGCCAGCTGGAGAATCCGGTGCCCAACGCCCGGCAACTGCTGCACCAACAGTGGCAGATCGTGCTGCGAACCATAGCCCAGTCCGATGCAGAGTTAGCTCTCAGCTTCATGAACGCAACCCGCACGTTCGTGCAAATCGGAGATGCTGAACAGGAGGCAGCCGGAGAGCGTAGCCTCCGGCTGGAACTCGCGGCGCAAGAAGCTGAGCATCATCCTCGCAACGCCCTGCGGCTCGCGGAGAAAGACCTGCAGACTCCCGGCGACCTGCCTCAGGAACTCATCAATCTGTGGAGCCAGATTAACGCTAAGGATCCGGAGGCCGGTACCCAATTGCTGCACAAAATTGTGGCTCGCGTTCGCGGCGCAAGTCTCTCGGAAGACGGTAACTTTACCTTCGCACTCAGTCTGCTCAACTCGCAGGCCAACTCACCCACCAACGGCGCCGCACCCGATGAGACTTTGAAGACGCTCGCCGACGCCGTGGCTTCCGCTGCCCTCAACCCGGAGTTCGCCGCTGCATCGTTGCCCATGCTGGAAGGTTCGATCTCTGCTTTCGAAAAGTTTGCGCCCGGCAGGGTGCAGGCGTTGCGTCAAAAGATGGAGGAATACACTCGCAACCTCAAGCCGGAACAGAAAGCATGGGACCAGTTCAATGATGCGCAGGCCAGCGGAGATCCCAACCAGCTTATCGCCGTCGCCGATCAAGCGTCCGACGATGTTCGTTCGAACATGTATCAGCAAGTCGCCTGGCAGTTTGCCAACAGCGGGGACGTACAGCGCGCCCGCCAGATCGCCGAGAAGCTGCCCGATCCGTTTCAGCGCGAGCAGGTGTTGCAACAAGCGATCCGTCAATCGGCATCGAACGCCGCCAATCAGGGAGAGTTCGCCGCCGCCCGTCAGCTCGCACAAGAAATTACTCCCGACGAAGACCGCGCCACGATGCTGGCGCAGTTCGCCTCGAGTGCCGCACTCGCGAAGCAACCGACACTCGCCCAGGAGATGCTCGAGGAAGCCGGAGGACTCCTGGTGAATCGCGCCGCCGGCGCACCCGCCTTTGCGGCGCAGTTGCAAGTCGCGCAAGCCTTCGCCCATGTGAAGCCCGCGCGCGCCGTCCCGCTGCTCGAACGTTCCGCCAGCCAGCTGGAACAGGTGCTCACCGCCGCCCTTGCGGTCGATGCGTTCTTGCCCTACCAGCATTCCTTTGAGGCTGGAGAGCTGATCCTGAATTACGGTTTCCTGTGTAATTCGCTGATCCGTCCCTACGCCGAGGCCACCGCGGAGCTGGCCAACTATGATCTTCCGGCCGCCCGAATTCTGGCCGACCGCCTTTCGCTTCCCGAGGCCCGCCTCTTCGCCGAGCTGTTCGTGGCGCGCACCGCGCTCGGCGACGCCGCGCCAGCAGAAACAAGAGTTGTGAATGGTGGGGTCTTTCTATCGTCGATGCGGTAGCAGGTGTGCAGCAGAAAAACCGATTCGCCCGGCGGCAATTTTCGCTACCGGAAGCGATAGCACCCGCCGAGAAACCGCTAAAATCGGCCCGAAAACGAAAGTGCTATGACCCTAAAATGTGCAAATCTCAAAACCGAGAGGAAGCCTGTCTCATTTAGCTCCGGGTCATGTTAATGCCCAATGAATTGCATAACTGGTTACTACTCATGCATTTAAAGGGGGCAATCCCGCCTGACCGAAACCGACCGCTCGGTCTTCGCCGGAAGAGATCCTGAACACGGTTTTCAATTCCACAATCTTTTCCACAGGCTGGAGGTGTCGTCGAGGCGCTGGCGCAAACTCAAGCTCCTAAGGGACTTACCTAGACACCTCTACAGTGTTCGCTGTAGCGGGGTAACTACTCGTCCGGGTCGGTCCCGCCCTCGGCCAATGACTCAAATCTGGTGCTGTTCTTGAGGAACGCCATCTTGACTCTTCCAATCGGCCCGTTGCGTTGCTTGGCAATCATGATCTCGGCCTTACCCTGCAACTCCGGATCATCCTGCTTGTACACTTCTTCGCGGAAAATGAACATCACCAGGTCGGCATCCTGCTCAATCGATCCCGACTCGCGCAAGTCAGCAAGTTGCGGACGATGATCTCCACCGCGGCTCTCCGGAGCGCGGCTCAACTGCGACAGCGCAATCACCGGCACGCTCAACTCTTTCGCCAGCGCCTTCAGCCCGCGCGAGATCGCCGAAACTTCCTGGGTACGATTCTCGAAGCGCTTGCTTCCGCCCGACATCAATTGCAAATAGTCCACGATGATCAGATCCAGCCGCCCGCCCTGTGCCTGCTTCAGCCGACGCGCCTTCGCCCGCATCTCGCTCAATGAAATGCCGGGAGTGTCGTCGATGAAAATCGGCGCATGCGCCAGCTGCTCCATCGCCCGCACAACTTTCCGCGTATCGTCCTGCCACAGCGAACCGGTGCGCATCTTGTGCGCATCGACCCGCGCTTGCGAACACAGCAAGCGCATCAGCAACGCCTCGCGCGACATTTCCAGCGAGAACACGCCCACCACCTGCTGATCTTCAATCGCCGCATTCTCGGCAATGTTCATGGCAAACGCCGTCTTGCCCATCGAAGGCCGCGCCGCAATGATCACCAGATCCGAGCGCTGCAAGCCCGACGTCATCTCGTCCAGATCCGTATAGTGCGTCGCCAGTCCGGTGATCCGCTGCCCCCGCTGCAGCAGCGCATCGACCGACCCAAATGACTCGCGGACGATCTCCTGCACCCCCATGAACCCGCGCCCAATGCGCTTTTCCGACAGATGAAAAATCGCTGCCTCAGCATCGCTGAGGACATCTTCCGCCGCGTCCCCCTGATCCGACGCACGCGCTATCGCCGTGCTCGCCGCCGAAATCAGCCCGCGCAGCAGCGCCTTGTCACGCACGATCTTGACGTAATGCTCAATGCTCGGCCGGTCAGGAACACCATCCACCAGGCTCGACACATACGCTACGTCGCCAATCGGCTGCAGATCCTTGTGCCGGTCGAGCTCCTCGATCAGCGTAATCATGTCGATCGGCCGCGACGACTCCGCCAGATCGACCATCCGGGAATAAATCCGCCGGTGCGAGTCGAGCGAAAAATCCTCGATGCGCAAATGCTCGGCCGCCTGGTTGTATGCAAAGTTGTCGAGCAGGATCGCGCCCAGAATCGAGCGTTCGGCCTCTACATTCGCGGGAAGCGTGCTGATGCTGTAATCCGTAGTCGTCAAAGATTTCTCTCTCAGTAAATTTTCGCGGAAGCGCAACTGAACACTATCCGCAATCCCCTTGTGAATGCGACGCACGTCCTCTGCAAAACTCCCCCCCAACAAAAAATACTTGGCCGCCCAACCCATGTGGCGACGGCCGCCTCGGCCGTCCCGCAAAGCCTACCCTGAGCGAAGCCGAAGGGGCGAAGCCGAGCAGCACCCGAAGGTCAAAGCCGAGTAGCCGTCGCGTCACTCCGAGTGTAGGAGAACAAAAGACGAAGATCAAGAGAAGAAATGGATCCAAAAAGATGAAGCCGAAAAATGGAAATGCGGCCGGGCCAGCCACCCGACCGCATTCGCACGTGGTTTCCTGCTCTGCCTGATCACCGCGTGGCGGCGGAATGACCGCTTCAGCCCGGCAGCGCTCCGCTAGGGGTGCCGCATGCGCCAAAGCGAGTTGCCCATTCGCAATCTCGTGATCACGAACTGGCAAGCCTGCGGTGGCCAGCGGTCCGTCCTGTTCTCCGCTCCTAGAGCAACGAACAGGTGGGGGAGGAGGCCGCAATGCCCGGGCAACCAGTCGCACTCGCGCGCGTTTTCTGGAATGTCCCCCCGGCGATTCACCCTCGAGAATCACCAGGCTGCCGCTGGCTCTGCCGCAATCATTCGGCAAGCTCAGGAAACTTCACGTTTCGCTGAGCCCACTCTCCGTCACTTTGTTGTGCCTCGCAACACAAAAAATATCCGCCCTTGTGCAGAAGCTGTGGACGTTGAGACTTCCCTGTGGAAGACCGAGGAAAACTAAGAATGAAGACACCCAACCGCACTCACCGACTGTATCCGATATTCGACCACATTGTCATTCCCGCCACCTGCTCCGCCCACGTTGGCCCGCTCCTCCACCAGGCTGGCGGCGGCCACCCTCCAGCCTTGGCCGGGCTTCCCGATGACGTTG
>DATDGW010000757.1:0-5406 GCA_036521895.1 Candidatus Sulfotelmatobacter sp.
GGGGGCAGTTCATGTGCGGGCGGACGACGGAGCCGCTTCCATTGCTGCCGGTGGCCTTGTCGTAATGAAACGAGAACCTCGCGTCGTTGGTGTCGTTGCGAAAGTCATAGTCGACGATCACTCTGGACGCAGAAATCTGCAGAACCTCCTTCGCCATGGTGCACCGAACTGCTAACCAGTGTGCACGGTGGATATCGCGAGCTATGGCCACGGGATGCCGCTGGATAGTCATGGCCAAGCGACCGCCGAGAGCCGAGACCTTCAGGAACTCACAGTGACACAACGAAAACAACCGGCATCGCGCAAGACTGTGATCAAGACGATAGAAACTGCATTGATGAGCCGCTTTGGAAAGTCCGGAAGAAGTACTACTGGCAGCAGACCTTCCCCGCGCACAAGGTCGTCCATATCCGCCACGAGTACTCGCCGGTCAGGGGGTCAGAGAATAGCGTCGGGTACGGCATGGGGTCCAATCCCGACAAGTACGCTGCTGAAGAAATCAAGAGCTTCTGCCTTGATGGCCCGCTGCACACAACCCTGCAACGGATTGCGGATGGCCAGGACTAAAGACAAGACCGCTTCGGATAACTACGTCGACTTCATCCTGACGACGGCCAACACCTGGAAGACGCCGATTGAGGATTTCACCCTGATCGTCGAGCGTCCACACTGGAAAAATAATCGGGGCGAGAGCGACCTTGGCGACTACGTGAGCTTTTGCTGGGATGGCCCACAAAAGTCGATGCCGACCATTTTTCCGCGCACACGATCAATCTGATCCCGAGCAAAGAGCTGCGAATCGGCTTTTTTAGCAATGAGCGCAGGAGGTAGTCCAGTTCCCCTGGTAACCTGTCCCCAGGGCCGCCCCTGGTTACCCCGTCTTCGGTAACCGGAAATGCCCGAGGGCGTCGTTGACAGGGGGAACCCAGTTTGTTACCGTTAACCAGTCATTCACAATAACCTTTGGCCGAGCTAAGTTCTGCGCGCGGTTGGCATTGCAGACGAGCACGGGTTTCAAGCTTGGCCTGTAGTTCTCGGGTAGGGTTAGGGCGCGAGAAGGTTTCCATTCCCAAGATGGGAGCGTAGCCCGAAAAAAGTCAGGTGGTCCGAACAGGCGTTTCTGCGACTAAGAAACTGGGCCTGGAGTTCCGGACCTGATGTTTCAACAACTAGAGGGAGCGATATTGCAGAAACGCTTTTACATCCTTTTTGTGGCCCGCGGGGACGACGGCCAGTTGCGTAAAATCTCCATCCCCGTGCATTACCTTTACGTGTTTGTCGTGGGCGCCGCAATCGGATTCCTCAGCCTGACCGGCATTGCCAGCTCTTATACCCGCATGCTCTTGAAGGTTTCCCGTTACAACGAGTTGCGGACGGAAAAAGATCAGCTCAAAAACAATTATTCACGCCTGGAGCAGGTTGCCAAAGAGCGCGACGTGCAAGTAGCGTCGCTGGGCTCGATCGCCGGGGAGGTTTCGGCCCTCTACGGCCTCAAGGCGCAGCCTACGCTGGTGACAGCAACCTCCGAGCAGATCCAGGATGCCGATGTAAGTTCTTCGCTCGACCAGTTGCATGCCTTGCGGACTTCGGCCTTGTCCGGGGCGACGATGGTGGGCTTGACCATGGGCCTGACGCGCAACGCCACGACGGCAGACTGGATCAAGGCCAATTCGGCTCCCAACCTATGGCCCGTCGAAGGCCAGGTGACAGGCAGCTTTGGGGAGCGGATTGATCCATTCAACGGAGAAGGCGCATTCCACAGCGGCGTCGACATCGGCAGCAGCTATGGCGCTCCGATTATCGCTCCAGCTGACGGCAGGGTGACATTCAGCGATCTGATGGGCGGCTACGGCAAAGCAATCATGATCGATCACGGCAACGGCATCAGCACCCGCTACGGCCACCTTTCCGGCTACGCGGTGACCGCGGGCCAGTCGGTCCACCGCGGCGACGTGATCGGCTATGTGGGAGAGAGCGGACGCTCCACCGGCCCACATCTTCACTACGAAGTCCGCATCAACGATACTCCAGTCAATCCCTACAAGTACCTCCGCATGACGGTCGCCCACAATGGCGGCTTCGCTGCGGGAAGCTAGTCCAAACTCTCAGTGATCCAGTTTCAGCGCGAAGGGCCCGGTGGCGCATTTTCGCCTCCGACCAGCGCCAAAACTGGCATTACCGGGGTAATGGAGCCATTCAAACAGGCTGCTGGATAACGGCGCCGGTGGCACTACCATAGTAGAACTCCCTCCCAAAGTGATGTGGCGGAGCTTTCGCTCGGCGCAAGGACGACTCCATGGAGAATCCCGAGATCAAACGGTTTGGCCGCTACGAGGTCGTGGCTGAATTGGGCCGCGGGGCCATGGGTGTGGTGTATAAGGCCCAAGACCCTCAGATCGGTCGCACGGTCGCGGTGAAAACCGTTTCGCTGTCAGGCCAGGAGCCAGACGAGGAGAAGGAATTTCGCCTGCGGTTCATGCATGAGGCGCACGCCGCTGGGCGCCTGCACCATCCGGGGATTGTCGGCATTTTTGATGTCGGAGAGAACCCCGAAAGCGGCGACCCCTACATCGTGCTGGAACACGTTGCGGGCGAGTCCCTGAACAAGATTCTGGCGCGCGAAAGAAAGCTCGCGCTGCCGGCGGCGCTGACATTGGTGGAAGAGGTCGCTGAGGCGCTCGACTATGCTCACGCTCAGGGCGTGATTCATCGCGACATCAAGCCCGGCAACATTCTTATGACCGGGGACGGCCACGCCAAGATTGCCGACTTCGGCATCGCCAAGCTGAATCTTGCCCACTTTACCCTGCCTGGAAAAGTGCTGGGAACGCCAGCCTACATGTCGCCTGAGCAGTTGAGCGGCGAAGGAGTGGATGGGCGCTCGGATCTATTTTCGCTCGGCGTCATTTTGTATGCCATGGTCACGGGTCATTCTCCGTTTCAGGGGGACAGTGCGACCACGGTGTGCTTCAAGGTGGCGAATCGCGAGCCCGTGGCTGCGAGCGCGCTGGACCTGAGTCTGACTCCGGAACTGGACGATGTGATTGCGCGGGCCATGGCGAAGAGTCCAGAAGAGCGCTACCAACGGGGTGCAGAACTGGCAGAGGATGTACGACAGTTGCAAGCGCTGTTCGAGCCAAGCTCGACCACCACGTCGCTGCGGGCAATCACGCCGCTCGCGACGGCATCGACGGGAACCCGCAATCGAACAAGCGGACGGGCGGTCAGCAGAACGAATCCCGTGGCTGAAGTGGCGAAGGCGGACAAGGCGGTCCGCACCGCGATTCGGAAGGCGCCGATCCGGGACCTGATTCTGGGCGCGGCCACGCTGATCGTGCTGGTGTTTGTCGGCGCTCAGTCGAGGCTGCAGGTTACGTCCCCCAAAGAAGCGGTGGCTGCGTACGTAGCTCCTCCGGCCGCTGGTTCCAATCCAATTTCTGCGAAGGACGCACCGAGCGCAGCGACAACCGCCGATCCGGTAACCCCTGCCCCGGCAAAGGCCGCTCCGCGGAAAGGTCGCTCTTCGGCCACCCAGGCGGCAAGTCCGATCGTTGTGCCCCTCTCCAATCTCGACCTGACGGTGCAGCATCAGTTCAAAGACGCCACCCTCTTGGTCTGGGTGGATGACAAGCTGACATTGACCAGGCCGCTGCACGGGGCGGCGCAGAAGCATCTGGTGGTGTTCAATGGATTGCGCGGCGCGGAGTCAGAGACGCTGAAGATTCCGGCGGGAAAACATGTGATCCGGGTTAGGGCGTTATCCGCCGACGAGACGATCGACCTTTCGCGGACGGTCTCCGGCGAGTTTATCGGCGGCGCCGACAAGGCTCTGCACGTCACCATCGACAAGCACAACACTGTGATGAAGCTGAGTTGGGGTCAGTAGGCGGCTGCGGCACTCGCACGACCCGCTACTCCTCCCGCAAGGCCGCCATCGGATCCACTTTCGTTGCGCGCCTTGCTGGGATGTAACAAGCCAGCAGTGCGACCGCCATCAATAGCAGCGTCACTCCGCCGAATGTCACCGGATCGGTCGCGGTTACGCCAAACAGCAGAGAGGTTACTGCCCGCGTCAACGCGAATGATCCCGCGATTCCAATCGCCACGCCGATCAAGATCGTGCGCATTCCTTGCCCCAGGACCATGCGCAGCACGTCACCTGACGTGGCGCCCAGCGCGACGCGTACGCCGAATTCGCGCGTCCGCCGGCTCACCGAATACGCCATCACGCCAAAGACCCCGGCGGCCGCCAGCAACAGAGCTGTGACTCCGAAGAATCCGATCAGGATCACGTTGAACTTTCGCGAACCCAGCGACGCGGAATACACCTGCTGAAATGTGCGGAACCTCGCCGGAATCTCCGGATTGAGATCCCGCAGAATCTCCCGCGCGGACGAGCTGATCAGGCGCGTGTCGGCATCGCTCAGCATCGTCACTGTCATTTCTGGGCGCGGTCGCTGGAACATATTTACGTAGACCGTTGGCCGCGGCGGTTCGTCGAGACCGTATTCGTGCGTGTCGCCCACGATTCCAATAAGGGTCAGCAGGCGTACATCGCCGTCCATATTTCCAAATTCAATCGTGTGCCCGATCGGGTCCTGGTGCGGCCAGCGATCGTGCGCGAGCGACTCGCTGATCAGGGCCACGTGCGGCGCGTTCGCGCTGTCACGCTCGTCAAACATTCGTCCGCGGATCAACGGAATTCCCAGCACCCGGAAATATCCATCGGTCGCGACACCAAAATCTGCTGTCCCGAGCCGTTCCTTTTGCTGGAACAAAGCCTCGAAGCCAGCCATGGTCTTGGGAGCCTCTTCCGGCGCCATCAACAGAAACATTCCGTCCGGCATCCCGCCGGTCATGGGCAGCGCGCTGGCCGCTCCGACCCCTCGCACGCCGGGGATTTGCTTGAGACGATCGATCAAGTTCGAAAAAAAGACTCCCTGGGTTGCTTTAACTTTGGGATCCTCGATCCACGGCAACGAGACGTCCATCGCCACGATTTTGTCGACGCGGAAGCCCGGATTCACCTCGAGCACCTTCAGCAAGCTGCGTCCCAGCAACCCCGCGCCGATCACGAGCACCAACGTGATGGCGATCTGCGCCGCGACAAGCGTACGCCCGATGCGCTGGCTCCCTTGCGAACCCGCCTGCCCGCGACCGCCTTCCACCAGGCCCTTCCTCAAATCGCCTCGCGTTGCCCGCGCAGCCGTAAACGCGCCGAGCCCGGTCGCCACCGCAGTGGAGAGCAAGAACGCAAACAGCAGCACCGGCAAGCTTACGGAAACGCTGTCGAGCCGCGGCAACTGCTGTGGAGCCAGCGCCACCAATCCGGCGATGCCCCACAACGCCGCGAGCACTCCCAGTCCCCCGCCGATCAGCGACAGCAGGAATGCCTCGGTCAAGAAT
>DATDGW010000758.1:0-3236 GCA_036521895.1 Candidatus Sulfotelmatobacter sp.
CACTACAACTCCGCTTCATACTGCCCACCTCGCTATGTGACTGATAAATCTAGGAGCGGTTGGTTTAGCGATGCTAACGCAGGGGTCCGCCGGTGTCTACGACTCCGCTCGACCAACTTGGTTGCGGCCGCACTTTCAAGAGTGCGACGATTGAGAACCCAAGGCCCCGCTGTCAATGGATGCTCCGCTTCGATTTCTCCTCGTTCGATCTCCAGACGGAGAGTGATACTGCTGACGCCTAGCTTGGCTGCGGCTTCGGTGAGGGTCAGCCATCCTTCGGCGTGGCGTCGTTCCTCGCTGTAACAAGGGATGCCATGGTGACTGCGTAACGAGACCACACGTTCCCGCGTCCAGCGGTTGCCCATTCCGGTGAGCAGTCCGTTGCGCGTAAGAGTGCCGGCGATCAGATCGTCGGAGCAAATCCGCGTTAGGACCCGTACGGCTTCGACTATCTCTTTCGGTGTGTGAGCTCGACTGTGGCCTCTTCGTCTGCGAGGCATACGCACTTCAGTATGCACACCTCCCCTCCAATGCACGACGGCAATGATCTCGCCTCCCTCTGCATCCATGTCGACGATAACCTCTTCAATCAGCGCCCGCACAATTCGTTTCTTCAATCGAGCATCGCTGTCGGGGTGGTTCCATACGGCTTCAAGGTCCCCGGCCAGGCTTGCAAACTCTTCCTGCGAGGCTGGTGCGACTTTCAGTCGCTGTACTTGTTGCTGGATCCGCCGTTCAATTTCCTGGACTTTTTCCAGCGCTTGGTTCCATCGACGTTCCAACTCATCCGCTACTAAACGGTTCTCGGGATCCGTCGCATCATACTGTTTTGCAGCGCGGTGTGCAGAGTATTGGGCTGCCTCCAAATCCCGTCGCAGCGCCGCCAAAACTTCGTCTTGCTGGAGACCCTCTTCCTGACTCGCGAGCACCGCCGCTTCCAACGCTGCCGGCTCCACTACACGCAGTACCTCCTTGGCGATGACCTCATCCAGCACCAAGCCGGCCGCCGAGATGCATGGCCGGTCGCCGTTGTCCAACCGACCTCGATTACATGAATACCGCAACACAAAAGGGCCGTTGCCGGTATAGGCCACCATCAACTTGCGGCCGCAACGATGACATCGCAACAGCCCAGCGAGTAGAGCCATCCCGCGCTTAGCGGCGGCGGGCCGGTCGCCGAGATGAGCATTGTTCGTCATAATTTGTTGGATCTCTTCAAACTGTTTCCAGCTAATGTAGCCCTCATGGGCGTCGGGAATCAATGCCCACCACTGATCTCTCGGCTTACGCCGACTCCGGTGCCGCGGTTCTCCGTGGCAGTACTGCGTCGTGTGTTCCGTTTTTCCATATGCATACGCGCCGGCGTAGACCGGGTTGCTCAGGATACTGTAAATCGTAGTGTATCGAGGCCGTCGCCAAATAACCCTACCGCGCGGGGCAGAAACGGGAACTTGCAGGCTGTGCTCCAGGAACCACATCAGCGTTTGGCGGGCCGAACCAAGTTCGAGGAACTTGCGGAAGACCAGGGACACGCCTTCTTGAACGCGGCGATCCGGATCCTTTTCCAAGCGCTGATTCTCGCTCTTCACATAGCCCGCTGGGGACGCCACGATCAGCTCACCACGCTTGGCCTTCTCACGCCGCGCCTCCACCGAGCGTTGCCGTAGCAAATCCAGTTCATACTCGTTCAGACTGCCTTTCAAGCCCAGTAACAGGCGGTCATTGCTCTGCCGGGGCGTGTACACCATCTCCTGGTCGATTAGGAGCGTATCGACCACACGACATACCTCGACCAGTTTTTGCCAGTCGCGGCTGTTCCTCGCGAACCGCGATACCTCTCTGGCCGCTACTGCGCCGACGTGACCTAAGCAAACTTCCGCGACCATCCGTTCGAACCCGGCCCTGGGGACTGTTCCCGCCGCAGATCGCCCCAAATCTTCGTCCACCACCTCGACCTCGCGCCAACCGAGATCGCGCAGCCGGGCCTCCATGGCATATTGCAACTTTTGGCTCTCCAGGTTGTTGTTGACCTGATAGACAGAAGATTGGCGCACGTACAGAATGGCCTTCCGTTCCAGGTGATGGGGCATGATCTTCTCACTCATCGCGACCCTCCTTTGCGACCTGAAGGGCGCCCGATCTTGCGCTCCGTTGCCGCAGCAGTTGGCTCAGCAATCGCAAAACCTTCTGTTGAGTTTCGGGTGACAGCTCTCGCCAATCCGGTTTCGGATGCGGCTGAGCAAACAACCCCAGTTGAGCAGATCTCGGTCGATTCAGCGATACCAACATCAGCACCTCCTGCATTTAGGAAGTATCGATGCTGAGCCTGGATCGCAAGGTCGAGATCCGCCCGCTGAGTGGATCGAAGTAGCGTTTTTAGCTCACGGAGTGACTCCGCGTTTGCCACACCGGCTTTGGCGGTTCGGATTTTACAACAAACTGCTGTGTCCAACATCCAGAGCGGCACCTCGAGAATCCGGAAGGGCTGCACATCTTCCAGGCTGCAGCGAGCCACAGCACGCCCTCGCTTCACTAACGTTGCATGCACCCTCACCTTGCGATCATGCCAGGGATGCCATGGATAGCATATGTCGCGCAGATCGCCAATATGGGTGTTCTGTTGCTGACTTGTATCACAGCGAGCGCAATCATCAAGGCCTGAGGAACCAACTCATCAGCCCAGAAGCGGGCCACCTCGGTAGCGCAGGAGAGGTCCAGCGGCGGCGGTGCCTGAGCGGCATGCTGAACTCCTACTACCGCGACGCGGCCTGAGCCATAAACGCCCCGGCTAACGTCGATCATTGTGACTGGATCACAAGTTCGCCAGTTAGTGTCGAGACATCCGCGCGGACGCAACACAAACACTGGGCGCGCCCGAGCTTCCTCGGGACGCTCCGAAATATCCGAAATGAACGGGCCCAATTGCGTACTCCTAAATCTCAGAAGGCCGGAGATGCGGCGCGTTGGCGCGCTCTGCAACCTACGCTCAATCCCGAAAGTGGCGGCGGCAGGAACGCGTTGAGTTTTCGGGCCAAACGCGATGCTTCCGGAGTAGCCACGGTCGCGAATCATAGCGTAGATGCGCGTGGCCAGCAGCCGTGGATGTTGTTCGAGGGTTTGTCGAACGAACCCCAGATAGGGATCGACGAGGGAACCGCGCAGCGGTTGCGCACCTTGGAATCGTTCACTCTCGATGGCGTTGCGCACGGCATCGGGATGGACCTTTAGTTCACTGG
>DATDGW010000759.1:0-4392 GCA_036521895.1 Candidatus Sulfotelmatobacter sp.
TGCGCCGCAAGTACTCGCCCATGTGGGTCTGGCTGTGGTGCAGAGAATTGGCCGCCTGATGTGGGTGGCGCCGAGCGAAGGGGCCAGTTTGGCAGCGCCACGAAGGACCACGGCGCCGCTGATTGATGGCAGCGAGGATGCCCGCAGTTGGTACCTGAGCAACCGGGGCCGCGATGCGGGAGAAAACGGGGGATGGCGAAGCCGGGCGGCGGCCGTCGGCGTGCGATAGACTCTGGAGTTTGCGCTGAACCGGATCTGCTGCGCCTCGGAGAGGATGCGACTCCCCTCCGAGGCATGAGCTTCCGGGAGCCACACTCCCGTGGGCCCTGTCGAGGATTCTACACGCCCGGCCGAACATCGAGAACCCGGCCGGCCGTCCAAGCCGGGCCGCCGCCCGCGAACGCGCTGCTGTCTGTTGAAAGGATGCGAGCAGCGTTTTCGCCCCCAACGGACCGGACAACGTTATTGCAGCAGCGAGTGCGGACGAGCGGCGCGACGATGGTCGCGTTGGAAGGCCCAGCAGAGCTATCGGGGGACGAAGGGCGGCAAAGACAAACGCAACGGGCAGAGCCGGCGTTATCGCGAGCGAGTCAAAACCCGCCAGCAAGCAGCGCCGGAAGAAGCAGTTGCGGAGCTGGCGAGGGTAATCACCGAAAACTTTTTTCGACTGCTGTTGCGACCGGCCCGGCTGCTACGAGGGCTTCACTCGGCGACGTCGCTCACCCAACCAGCGCTTCTGTTCGCGCTCATGCAGGCGCGCGATGGAACGAGTCTGGCAGCGCGAACGGCGCTGGCGCCGCACGGCGCGACAGCAGCGGCGGATCTGAGCCGGGGCTGCCGGCGATAAGCCGGACATATTGATCCGAACGAACGGACCAGCTTACATTCGACCTGGCGAGGGAAAGGAACGACGCGGATGCTGCGCTGGGCCAGCGAGAATCTGCTGCAACTCAAACCCGAGGAAATCGGCGAGCACTACGGGCGCTATCGCCTGCACGTGCCGGAAGCCGAACGCGTCATGGCGAAGTCGCTGGAGCGGTACGGGCAGTTATCGCCGGTGGTGGTGTGCCGTCGTGAGGACCGCTATGAGCTGATCGACGGATTCAAACGTCTGGCTGCGGCGCGCAGTCTGGAGCAGATCGGTCAGCTCTCGGCCCGGCTGATGGAAGCGGACGAGCGGACGTTGAAAGCCGCCATCTATGGGCTCAACCGCGCCGGCGGCCGTACGCGCGAACTCGAGGCGGCATGGATCGTTCACGCTCTGGTGCGCGAGGACGGGATGAGCCAGGTGGAAGTGGCGGAGCTGCTGGGGCGGCACAAGAGCTGGGTATGTCGGCGTCTGGCCCTGATCGAACGGCTGGGCGCGAAAGCGCGCGATGACCTGCGCGTGGGATTGTTGTCGCCCACGGCGGCGCGAGAGATGGTGCGGTTGCCCCAGGGCAACCAGACCGAAGTACTCGACGCGGTACGGCGCGAGACTCTTTCGCGCGTGGAACTGGCGGGTCTGGTCGATCTGTGGCTGGGTTGCGCCGACCGCAGCCAACAGCAGTACCTCCTGGCGCATCCGCGCGAGGCGCTCTCACAAGCCAAGGGCGTAAATCCTTCGGGTCGCGATCCACGGCTGAGCGACACCGGCAATCAGGTCTGGAAACGCGTGGGACTTCTGCTCGATGTGCTGGGCCGCATGGAAGTATGGCTGGCGCATCATGGCCGCGCCGGGCTCACCCCGGAGGATCGCGCGCTGCTTGCGCCGCGCTTTGAAAAGCTGTCGCGGGACGCCGCCTCGGTTGCCGCCCTGAGCCGGGACCTGGTCAGCGAGATGAAGACGGCGGCATGAAGGAAGCCACGCGCAACGAGATCGTCCGCCTGCATTATTCCGGCGCTTCACATCGGGCCATCGCGCGTCTGCTAGGAATCGACCGCAAAAGCGTGTACCGCGTGCTGCAGGAACACCGGGGCGGCAGGACCGGGGCGACAGAGAACGAACGCCCTGGCCGGCCGAGTCTGCTGGACCCTTATAAGGATCGGATCGCGCAACTTCTGGAACGCTACCCGAACCTTACCGCGGTCCGCCTGCACGAAGAGCTGCGCAGGCTGGGCTTCGAGGGCCGCTACGGCATCGTGAAGGAACATCTGCAGGTGGTGCGGCCGCGCGCTCCGAAAGCGCCGGTGCGGCGGTTCGAGACTGGCCCAGGGGTGCAGGCGCAGATGGATTATTCCACCTATGAGATTCCGTTCTCAGCCGAAGGCCGGAGGCGGGTGCAGGCCTTCAGTTATGTGCTGAGTTACTCGCGCCGACAGTATCTGCGCTTTGTGGAGTCGCAGGATTTTACAACCACCATCCGTGAGCACGTGCGCGCTTTCGAATACTTTCAGGGCCTGGCGGCCACCTGTCTTTACGACAACATGAAGCTGGTCGTCACCGGCTACGACGGCGACCAGCCCATCTACAACACCCGCTTTCTTGCTTTTGCGACGCATTACGGTTTTCGGCCCTGGGCCTGCCGGCCCCGGCGTCCGGAAACGAAAGGCAAGGTCGAGAGACCATTTTGGTATGTGGAAACGAACCTGTTGAATGGACGGACGTTCACTTCGCTGGAGCATCTGAACGCGATGGCCATGCGCTGGCTGGCCGAAACTGCCGATGTACGCACGCACCGGGAAACCCGCCGCCGGCCCATCGACCTGTTCGAAGAAGAAAAACGGCATCTGCTCGTCCTTCCCGCCCGGCCTTACGATACAGCCCGTGTTCTTTATCGCACCGTGGACCCGGACGGGCACATCGCGTATCTGCAGAACTTCTATTCCGTCCCCTGGCAGCGCATCGGCGAGCTGCTGCCGGTGCGCATCACCGAGAACGAACTGAGTGTCTACGGCCCGGACGTGAAAGAGATCGCCCGGCACGAGCTGTATCCATCGGGAACCAGCGGAAACAAGCGCAGCCTGCCGGCGCATGCTCCCGGCCGCGATCATCTGCACAAACGCGAGTTGCTCGAGCAGCGCTTTGCCGAGTTCGGGCCCGACGGCGTCCGCTTCTTCGACCAACTGCTGCGCGCCCGGCGCAACGGGAAGGACGAGGCTGCGCGCGTGCTCGGCCTGCTGACAATTTACCGCCGCGAGGATCTAGCCCGTGCGCTGGAGCGAGCCTTGCGCTATCGCGCTTTCTCATGGTCCGCGGTGGAGCGCATTCTGGCGGCGCAGGCCAAACCACGCTCGGCCATGGAAGCGCTGGCCATCGATGCGCGAGACCAGCTGGACGAGATTCTGCGTCAGGTCCCTCTGGCCCCTCGCTCCACGGCCGAGTACCAGGCGCTGCTGGAGGAAGCGGCGAAAAATGATGAAACTAACGAAGGCGAAGACAACGCACCAGACGATCCCCTTGCGTGACCGCTGTCTGAGCCACTTCGCCACCCTGCGGATTCCGGTTGAAGCGACCGCCCTGGACGAACTCCTCACCCGAGCTGAGCAGGAGCGCTTCTCGCACCTGAGCTTTCTCGATCGGCTGTTGGGCGCCGAAGCCGACGCGCGCCGCGAGCGCGCCGTCGCTCGCCGCATCCGCGAGGCCCGCTTTGCCGAGAACAAAACTCTGGAAGCTTTCGACTGGAACTTCAACCCCAAAACGTTCGACAGGGTGCAACTGGAAGAACTGGCTACCGGCGACTTCATCCGCCGCCGGACCAATCTGGTCATGGTCGGCTGGAGCGGTATCGGAAAAAGTCATGTCATTCAGGCGCTGGGCCAGAAGGCCTGCCTGCGCGGCTATCGCGTTCTTTATCAAACCTCGGCGCAGTTACTCGCTGATCTCACCGCTTCGCTGGCCGACAAGACTCTTCCCATCCGTCTGCGCCGCTATGCGAGCCCAGACCTTTTAATAATCGACGAGTTCGGGTTCGACAAAATCGAGCGCGCCGAATGTCCGGAGGCCGCACACCTGCTCTACAAGATCATCGCCTCACGAAATCAAAAGCGCTCCACGGCGCTGGTTACCAACGTGGACTTCGATAAGTGGGGAGAGTATCTCTCCGATGGTCCGCTGGCCATGGCTTTCCTCGACCGTCTCGTCGAGGGAGCGATCATCCTGAAACTCAAAGGAAGATCCTACCGCGCCGAGAAAGCCAAAATCTCGGAAAACCACTCCTCCTGAAAACGCCGCCACGTTCCGCACCGTCCCGCTGCGCCCGCAACTAGCCATCACTCAACCATACTGCTGGCCCTTTTCTCACTGCCAGAATGGCCCCTTTTTCCGGCGCCACCGTCATCGATGGCCAGCTCACACGATGCGCTCCAGCAGGCTCACGAGCTGGTCGCGACGAAAAACTCCCGTCCGACCGGGCAGCCATTCGAAATAATCCCAGGTATTCCGGTCCTGCTCTAAGCAGAAGAACAACGCCT
>DATDGW010000760.1:0-2377 GCA_036521895.1 Candidatus Sulfotelmatobacter sp.
ATTCGCCGGAGACCGCAGCACCTCCGGAGGCGTCTCATGTTCGTTGCCCGGACAGGATGGGCAGGTCTCCTCAAAACGACGCCACTGCCGCCGCCACTCGATGGGTAGCCAACTTCTCGGGCGGCTTCGCTCGATCCGTCGCAAGAATGACCCACTCTTTGGTGAAAAAGTTCTGGCGTAACTCGGGCATTGGTGTCCCTCCATCCTTCTTATCCTTATCGGCCGGACGGAACGGGTCTCCAGTGACTCAAGTGCGGGCCTTATTCCAGGTCTCATCCCTCGATTGTTATAAAATTCAAACATCCTTATGAACCGCAAAATTCCTATCGGTATTCTTGGCGCCACCGGCGTCGTCGGACAAAGATTCATCCAGATGCTGGAGCACCATCCCTGGTTCGAAGTGGCCTGGCTGGCCGCTTCCGACCGCTCCGAAGGCAAGGTCTACGCTGAGGCCGCCCGCTGGCGCCTGAAAACTCCAGTTCCCGCTCCAGTCGCGAAGATGCAGGTCTCCCCCGCCACACCTGAGGGTGCGCCGAAAATTATTTTCGCCGCACTCGACGCCTCTATCGCCGCCGAACTCGAGCCCCGCTTCGCCGACGCCGGCTGCGCGGTAGTCTCCAACTCCAGCGCCCTGCGCATGAAAGAAGACGTTCCGCTCGTCATCCCCGAGGTCAACGCCGGCCACATCAAGCTGATCGACACTCAGGGCTCGCGCCAACAATCCGGTGGCTACGTCGTGACCAATCCCAACTGCTCCGCCATCGGCCTGGTCCTCGCGCTGGCACCGCTGCACCGGCGCTTTGGACTCGAAACCGTGATGTGCGTCACCATGCAAGCCGTCAGCGGAGCGGGATATCCCGGCGTCGCCTCCCTCGACATCCTCGGCAACGTGATTCCCTTCATCCGAAATGAAGAAGAAAAAATGGAAGAGGAAACGCGCAAGCTCCTCGGCCAACTGAACGGCTCGAAAGTCATTCCCGGCAGCTTCGCCATGAGCGCGCAATGCAACCGCGTCGCCGTCGAAGACGGGCACACCGAGTCGGTCTCCATCCGCCTGAAGAAAAAGGCCAAGCCAGAAGAAATCATCGCCGCGTGGAACAGCTATCGCGCCGAGCCGCAGGAACTGAAACTGCCCAGCGCTCCCGAACGCCCCGTCGTTTACGTCGACGCCAACGACCGCCCGCAGCCCCGCTTCGACGTCGATACTGGTGCAGGTATGACCACCGTGGTCGGGCGCTTGCGTCCCTGCGGAGTCCTCGACTGGAAGTTCACCGTGCTCTCGCACAACACCATCCGCGGAGCCGCCGGAGCCGCAGTGCTCAACGCTGAACTGCTCAAGGCCAAGGGATACCTGGGATGAACCCGTACTTAACCGGGCCTACTCCCGCCATCAGAAAGTCACGCCGATGATCGTGATGAAGTTCGGCGGCACTTCCGTCGAAGACGCCAAGGCCATCGACCGCGTAGCCGCCATCGTCGAGGGACGCCTCGCTCAGAAACCGGTCGTCGTGGTCAGCGCCATGGCGAAAGTCACCGACACGCTGCTCACCATGGCGAAGGCCGCCGGTGCGGGAGAGCGCAAGACCGCCCTCAAACTCTGCCGTTCACTCCAGGAACGCCACTACAACACCGCCAGCGAATTGCTCGGCACTGCGCTCTTTACCGAATTCCATTCCGAACTCGGCACGGAGTTCGAAAATCTCGACGAACTACTGCGCGGCATCTCCGCTGTCGGCGAGATCACTCCCCGGACCACCGACCACGTCGCCGCTTTCGGTGAGATGCTGTCGAGCAAAATCGTTGCCGCCGCCTTCGCCGCCCGCGGTCTCCGGGGAGACCACGTCGACTCGCGCGAGGTCCTGATCACCGATAGCGCTTACATGCAGGCCGTACCGCAATTCGAAGAAACCAACGCCAAGCTCCAGGAAAGAGTTCAGCCTCTGTTGAGCGAAGGCAAAGTTCCGGTGATGGGCGGCTTCATCGGCTCCAGCCGCGCCGGTATCACAACGACGATCGGCCGCGGCGGTTCGGATTTCTCCGCCGCGATCTTCGGCGCCGGTCTCAATGCCGACCGCATCGAAATCTGGACCGACGTCGACGGCATCCTCACCACCGATCCCAGAATCTGTCCCGACGCCCGCCGCATCAAGGTGATCAGCTTCGACGAGGCTGCCGAACTCGCCTACTTCGGAGCGAAAGTCCTGCACCCGGCGACAGTCCTGCCCGCGATCCAGAAAAACATTCCCGTGTACGTTCTGAACTCGCGCAATCCCTCCTGCGAAGGCACACGTATCACGACCCGCGCCCCGCATACGAAGAACATCTTCAAAGCGATCGCCGCGAAAAAGCGCATCACGATCGTCGACGTGGCCGCTCC
>DATDGW010000761.1:0-2267 GCA_036521895.1 Candidatus Sulfotelmatobacter sp.
TTCAAATTCTGCGTATGCATGGCCATCGTGCTGATGAGAAAAAGCGGACGCCCCTGCGCGTCCAACCCGTACGGCATCACCGATCCAAAGGGAAACCCCGGCTGCTTGCGCGAAAGCGTCGAGAGACTTCCCAGGCGCCCCAGGTAAACCAGCGTCCGCACCCGCTCGGCAAACGAAGGCTCAGGAACCACGGGCTGATCACTCGGTCCGGGCTCCGCATGTTTTCTGATCGAAGGTGAGGAAGAAGACATGAATGTTCGCGGCTTGTCGGCTCAGACTGGCTCTTGGGTGGCGCCGCGCTTTAGCTCTGCGATCTATGCTTCTCTCTGGTGAGGCCTTTAGCCCCTGAGGTGTTAGTTCAGGAAATACTGCCGGTACAACGTATCTCTCTGCGCCGGACGAAATCCCGCGTCTCGAATGATCCGCCGCAACTCTTCTTCGGTCGTGCAGTTGGTCACGCCCGCAGCGCGCACCACGTTCTCCTCGAGCATCACCGACCCCACATCGTTCCCGCCAAAGCGCAGTCCCATCTGGCAGACCTTCAATCCCTGCGTCACCCAGCTCGACTGCACGTTCCGGAAGTTCGATAAGTACAGCCGTGAGATCGCCAGCACCTTCAAGTAATCGACTGCGGTCGCCTCGTCCCAATGCCGCCCGCCGAGCGCTGTATGCTGCGGCTGAAAGCTCCAGGGGATAAAGGCCGTGAACCCGCCCGTCTCTTCCTGCAATTCATAGAGCCGCTGGAAATGGTTGATCAGATTTTCGTAGTTCTCGCCCACGCCGAACATCATGGTCGCGGTCGTCCGCATCCCGATCTGATGAGCCGTCCGGTGCACGTTCAGCCAGTCGTCGGTCAGACACTTCAGCCGTGCAATCTTGTACCGGACTTCGTCATCGAGCACTTCCGCTCCGCCGCCGGGAATCGAATCGAGGCCCGCATCTCGCAGCCGCAGAATCGTGTCGCGGATCGAGAGTGAGCTGTACTCGGCAATCGCAATGATCTCCGACGCGGAATAGCAATGCAGATGAATCTTCGGAAAGCGCTCCTTGATCCCGCGCAGCATCTTCTCGTGCCAGTCAATCTTCAAGTCCGGATGAAGGCCGCCTTGCATCAGCACACCTGTTCCCCCGAGTTCGACCGTCTCTCGGATCTTCTCGTAGATCGTATCGAAGTCGAGGATGTAGCCTTCCTTCGCCGCGGGCCCTTTCAACGGCCGGTAAAACGCGCAGAAGGTGCAATACTCGGTGCAGAAGTTGGTGTAGTTGATGTTGCGGTCGATGATGTAGGTGACCACGCCTTCGGGATGCAGTTGGCGGCGCACCGCATCGGCCTCCATCCCAATGCCGATCAGGTCATCGGACGCGAACATCTCCAGCGCTTGCGCTTTCGTCAGGGACATGTGTGCTCACAGAACCTGCTTCAATTGTAACGGAGAAGCCGTCTGAAAAAAATTGGGTCCCGCAGCGCGGATGACTGCCTTTTCAGCGAGTCCATTTTTCGAGAAATCGCTGGGTCCGGGGGGGTACCCACGGGGGGTACCCCCTCCCCCCATACCTCTAAAGCCGCGACTGGCGCGGGGTTTGCAAAAAATGGTCGTCAAAATCTTGCGCCCCAAGGATTTAGAGGTCAAAATCTTGAGGACAAAGGAGTTAGCGCCTAGCCAGGGGGCGGACCCGTTGCCGGCTCATCCTCTTGTGCATTTCCCATGTGCCGGCCCACGGGATTCTGGTTGGGGAAGTACTTCCCGGCAAACGCTTGATTGACGAGTACAGGCACGGAAGCCGGCTGCAACTCGTTTCTTGGCGGCCGCGGCCTTGGAGTGATTGCCGGATGCGGCAGGCTCCGGCGCCGCGGTCATGGCCGCGTTCGTCGCCTCCGCCGAGGCAATTTCGGCGGGCGTGAATACCCGGCCGGCAAGGACCGGAATGCGCATCGTCCGGAAGAAATCCAGCCCCACCCGGAGCGTAGCGGTGTTGGCATTCGATTGGGGGGGCGCACCGTCGAGGTGCACGTTGCTAGCTGACCAGCTTTGGCTCAAGAGCGCGTCAGCGGAATAGCTAGCAGAAACCACGCCCGGCAGCGCTTCAAACCGCTCCTGCAACTGCTGGTAGAGCTGTACCGTTTGAAGGTGTGTGTATCCGGCCAGGCTGGGATGGGTGCCAAAGAGCAGGACGTTGTGGGTATCGAAACCCGGATCGAGTGTCTGCAGTTTATGCAGGGTGCGCACCAGCAGGCCGGCGCCGACCAGCACAACGATCGAGAGCGC
>DATDGW010000762.1:0-3021 GCA_036521895.1 Candidatus Sulfotelmatobacter sp.
ACCCCGATTTGCGAATCGTCGGCGAAGTGTCTGACGGATTGGAAGCGGTGCGGACAACTGAAGCGCCGCAACCAGACTCGATCCTGCTCGATCTCGGCCTGGCAACGCTGGATGGACTTGCGGCGGCTCGCAAATCCGCACTCTCTCTCCGCAGTCCAAGTTGATTTTCGTCACCCAGGAAGCTGATCCTGACGTGGTACGAGAACCACTTAACCGAAGTTCGTCACGGAATGGTCGAGAAGCCGGCTAACCCGTTCAGAATCAGTTTAGGTAACAGCTGGGTCTACACTACATTTGCGATTGAACTGAAAACGCTCAGGTAGAACCAGGCCGAGCTGGTGCAGCAGAGATTTCTGTTCGGCTGTGGGTTCGGTAATCCGGCGCAGGCGGATCTCGCGTCCATCGGTCGTGGGCAGCACGATGTCGGCGCTCTGCAACGTGGATAGCAGAGCCAGTGCCTTCATTGGCGATAACGGTTGCGCGTTGTCCACTCCGCCGGCCGAGGGTTGTGGGACGATCGCCAGTCGACGCTGCAGCAGATGCTTCAGCGTCACCCACAAGGCATAACCGAGAAAGGCCACCAAGACGTGGGCTTTCACCCGTGGCTCTTTCTGATGGAATAAAGGCCGAATGGAAAGCTCGCTTTTCAGCGCGCGAAACGAGGCCTCGGCTTCGGTGAGTTGCATGTACATGGACCACATCTGTTCGGCCGAATCCGCCTGCAGATTGGTGCGCAGCATGTAGGCACCTTCCCGCAAGTCCCGCCAGGCTTCCCGCTCTTTTTTCATTGCCCACACTAGACGCACGCCGGCCGGCGTGTCTCGCAGAGTGACTTCGAACAGATCGTTGACTTGCGGGTGCCGCGCTTGAATCCGTCCCAGTCTGCGCTCCATCTTGTAGCGATCCTTCCATCGGCCGCCGGCAATGCTTTTCTCCAAGGTTTGCAGGGCCGCCGGCATGTGCGTGGAAAACCGCTTGCGGATCGCCTTTTCTTTCTCCTTGCGGCCCGCCGTGCGGCACAACATATACGTCTCTTCTCCCTGCGGGACTGCAATCTGCTTGACCTCCACATCCGGTCGCACTTGGGTCCAGTCGTCCTTCAATAACTCGGCTTCAAACCGCTTCATCTGGCGGCGCGGCGTACCCACCAGATACTGCCCTCCCCGTTTGCGAATCGCCGCCAGATTTTCCTCGCTCACGATTCCACGATCCATCACCCAGATGCGCCGCGCCTTCCCGTACTTACGTTCCACCATGCGCAGTATGCTTTCCATGGTCGACACGTCGGCACGATTGCCATCGAAGGTCTCATAACTGAAGGGAAATCCCTCCCGGTTCACGATCAGTGCGATCACCATCTGCTCGCAGTCGGGACGATGATCGCGCGAGTATCCCCGGCCCATCATCGGGTTCTTCTTCGCCGCTCCTTCCACGTAGGTGCTGGTCAGGTCATACCGCAGCACATCAAACTCGGCTCCGAATAACTCCCCATAACGCTCCTTGAGATGCTGTTCCAGCTTCGTCTTGTACGGCAGAATCCGGTCCAGACAGCGATACAGACGCGTGTCATTGATCTTGGCTTCCTCGATTTCCAGCAAATCGTCCAGCGCCGTGGAGGGGTACCAGCGCTCCTCAATCGCCAACTCGCTGCCCGGCGCGCACAGTCGATTGATCGCCAGCAACGCAGCCACCCGCGACCAGGGCACCTCGGCCGCTTCCCCGTCCAGCGCCAGTTCAAAAAAGCCATCCAGCTCCAGACGCTTCCACAACTCCCAGCCCAGGAAACAAGCGCCGAACTGACGGGTTCTCTCCAGACGAACTCGATTCACCACCACCCGCGCTACCTGCGGATCATCGTCCGCCACCTCCACATGCGAAGGAAACAGTTTCAGTTGCTGGGCTTCGCCTTGCTCATTGAACACCTCCACGCTTTTCAGCCACCGGGCCTGGGCCGAACCGTTCAGCTCACCCAAATAGCAGAGTGTTCTCTGCCGCGGACCGTCGACCGTTCGCACCGTCTCTACCAAGGACCAGTAGATGTGATCCTTGCCGTCTTTTGCGCGGTAGTTAGGGCGCAAGAACATCTCGCGCCGATCATGCCATTCCACTCATCCCTTATCAAGATGGTTGGTCTACACTACACGCCGTTCTTGCATGCCGGGTTTGCAAACAAAATACTTCCTTCCACTGCAGAGCTTAAAATGGCGGAATTCGACGCTTCCGCGACGAACTTGGGTTAACATAGGGGGAAAGGGGTAAGTCGTGAAGGCAAGAGCAGCAATCGATCTGGTCGCGGCTGTGAACGCGGTGGTTGACGACAGGCAGTTTGTCAGCTCTGGATTCTCAGCTCAAGAGTTCACGACGGAAGCTCAGACTGCCAGCAGCGATTAAGCGGCCGCAGAAGCAGGTGCTGCGATCTGCGTCCGGAGCAACCGCAACTGGGCCTCCGTTGCGGTAAACCGCGAGAACCCACAATCCAGGCACACCGATATTCTTGGGCATGCGAACACGCCGGGGTCGTCCACGGAGCGCAGGCCACTGGAATGGATCATAATCTCGGCAGTGAATTCCCTCTCGTTGAGAGATGCGCATGATGGGCAGGACATAAGGCACACTCCCTAGCCTTGGCAGCATACTCAAGCCCCAATTGTCTGTCTGTTCAAAATCGCACACTTCCCCGACGAGGGTCAGCGGCGTGCCCCTCGAACAGACCGAAGTGTAAGCCATCGAAACAACGAGCTAAGAACTTGCGAAATTTGGTGGAGCTAGTCGGGATCGAACCGACGACCTCATCGTTGCGAACGATAATGCCTTGCGAATGCGACACCATGATTTCAACAACTTAAGCATCGTGCATAAATAAGTGCTTCAAGTCATTGTGGTGATATGGTGTAGTTCCAGTCACCGTGGAAGGCATGACGCACGAGCTGGATGGCGGCCAGTTTGGCATCGGAGATTTTCATGCCCTTGGGATATTTGTTTTCATCCAGTTCGGCGCGCACCGTGAGTCCGGTTGTGGTG
>DATDGW010000763.1:0-12473 GCA_036521895.1 Candidatus Sulfotelmatobacter sp.
ACTCCATCGCGATGCCGCCCACTATGCGGGTCGCGGTTTCACGTCTGCGCTGGGGATATTACAAAGAAGCGGAGGTGAATGCAGAGTGCCCTCACCGCGATTGTTCGACCGTTCCCGTCGGCGCGAAGGTGATCGCCTACTGCGAGGCCATGGGTGTTTACCGGGGCCCTCAGGCGGGCTGCGTTCTCGCCACGGTGGACGCTAGCGGCGAGAATGTTCGGCGAGCGGAACAGTGGGCTGGGCAAGCTCGGCAGCATCAACGTACGCGGATTATCGAGCAGATTCGAAAATATCTGGCAACGCACAATGGAAATCCTCGCTTGGTTCCATCGGTATATCGCGGCCACGCGACCTGGGTCGGGAAGGCTGACAACGGCATTCCGCTCGTTCACTTCGCCGACATCACCGGAAAGTTTTCGCAGCCGGTGAACTTGTTAATCCAGCGGCATTTCTCAACCGAAGTGCCCATTGCCGTGGATATCGGTAAGCCGATGATTACATTTTGTTTGCAGCGAGATGACGTGTGCTACAGCGGAGAGGAAACGACCGGCATCATCGAGGACTCCGACGAAACCTTTCGCGAGATCCAGCAGCTGATCGAAAGTGGCCGTTGATCTTCGTGCTCGTCTGCAGTGAGGTTCTCAACGGTTATTGTTGGGCAGCAAGCAATGCGGTGGTGGGTGACGAAACCCGTGGTGCACACCTGCCGATTCCTGCCGTTCGCAAAGTGCACGAGGGAAGGGCACCTGCCGTGTTGGTGGTGTCTGCGAGATGAAAGCTCGAGCCACCGGTCCGCCAGTAGACAAGTGTCGTCCCGATGGGACTTGCTTTTCTCACTCGTTCCCGACTCCCGTGCCGGCCTTTCTTATGCCGCCGCTGCGCGGCTGGGATCCAGTCGAGATTCGCATTTGGGTGACTGAGCCGGCATCCGGCAGCCGTAGACTTGCGAGGGAATGGGACGCTTACGGCACGACTGGAGTCGTGCCCTTCCCGCTTTGGCGACTCGGCTTACGCGCGTCTGGGAATCAAGATCGTTACGGTGTGTGGAGTGGGAAGTGGATTACCGGGTGGTTGGGTGGTTCGAGTGGGAGGTTCGGCGGGGGAATTTGGCGGTGTGGTGGGAGAATGTGTGTGTTTTTTGGCCGGGGGTTACTGTTTTGGTTCGTGGTGCCGCGAGGTCGTGCGTCCCTGCGGCGTTGTTTGTCCTGACGTTCCAGCGCAGGCGGTCGTCGATGAACTCCATGACTAGGAAATCGGTGCCGTCTTGCGAGCCGACGTCGTAGAGATGGCAGATGTGCGGATGATTCAGGGACGAGACGGTGCGGTCGAGGCGCGCGTCGCTGGCACGGTAGACTTCGCCCATGCCTCCGGCGCCGAGCCGCGCTTGGATTTCGGAGGGGCCGAGTTTTGTGCCAGATGTCAGGGGCACGGGTGGGGGTCATCATAGCTGGCCTCCGAAGACCACAGGGGCTAAAGCCCGATTGAGCGACGCGGCCCTGAAGGGCCGCTCTTGCACGGTAGAGCGAGGGAACATTGCGTACAGGTCTAGGGCGCAGTGGCCACGGACGCTTGGACCCCCTGCGCTTAGACCACGTTGCACGCAGCCGCGTTCGCGCATAGGGTCACGTTTTCGCATAGTGGGCTTCCGGGCGCACAGAGTCCCCGAGATTCTTGGATCGATCACGTAAGACTTCAGGATTCCGCTAGAGCCATTTCCGCTCTCTTTCTCAGGGGATTGAGGCGGGTTTGTTCCAGGTCGTCACGATAGAAGAGGTTGTAGGTGTCGAAGGGGATCAGGCGTCCGTCGGGGTGGACGATGTGGACGCAGGTTTTCTTGACGCTGCGGACGTCGAAGGAGTGGGCATCGATGAATTGCATGATGATGATGCGGAAAATGTTCTCGTAGGTGATGGCGTCGGGGACGAGAACTTTCGGCAGGCAGCAGAGGAGTTCGCGGAGGGTGCCGGCGCTGCTCGCGGGAGAGTGGTTCGTCGCGAAGAGTTTGAAGAGGTTGGAGCGGACGGCGGGTTCTTGTTCATACAAAATTGTATTGGCAGCGCCGTTGATGAGGACTTCCGGCGGGATCATGCTGGTGAGTGGAGTGACTTTGCCGTTGAGCTTCAGGGCGTAGGCCATCGCTAGCGAGTCGGGGTGGCAGGGGACGGGGATGACGTCCTCGGGGCGGAAGACGGTGGTCTGTTCGAGAATTTTGCGGCGGACTTCGGTGAGGGTGAGGCGATCGGTGGCGGGGTTGAAGCTTTCTAAGCGTCCGGCGTCTTGGATGGGTTGAAATGTTACACCGCGGACGCAGGGTTGCTGCAGCGCGTAGTCGATGGTCGTGCCGATTTCGTGGTCGTTCAAGCCTTTTTTCAGCGTCACAACTAAATTTGTCGCGATGTCGTAGCGGTTCAGTTTTTCGAGGGCGTCTTCGCGGATGCGGCGCAGGTCGGCGCCGCGGAGTTGCATCAGGGGCTCGCGCTCGAAGGAATCGAACTGGAGATACACTTCGAAGTCTTCTTTGCAGTCCGCGAGCTGGTGGACAAAATCTTCCTCCTGCGCGATGCGGACTCCGTTGGTGTTCACCATGAGATGGCGGATGGGGCGCGCCTTGGCCATCTCGACAATCTTGAAAAAATCTGGATGGACGGTGGGCTCTCCACCGGAGAGCTGCACTACGTCGGGATGGCCCTCGTTGCGGACGACCGCGTCCAGCATCTTTTCGACTTGCGCGAGCGCGCGGAATTGCTGGCGCTCGGGGCCGCTGGCGGCGTAGCAGACCGGGCAGCGCAGGTTGCAGTAATCGCAGACTTCGACGAGGGTGAGGCAAGAGTGTTGCTCGTGGTCGGTGCAGAGGCCGCAGTCGTAGGGGCACCCCCACTTGACGGGGGTGTTGTAGACGAGCGGCATCTCGGGGGGCTTGATGAAGATCTCGCGGCAGCGGCGGTAGTAGTCGACGTCGTCGGCGATGAGGACGCGCTCAGCGCCGTGTTGCGGGCAGCGCTTGAGGAGGTAGACGTTGCCGTCCTGGAAGACGGTTTTGGCTTCGACTTTGCGGAAGCAGGTGGAGCAGATGGAGAGGGCTACGTCGTAGAAGAGGTAGGGGCGGGTTTTGTGGGGCATGACGTCAGCCTTGGATAGAAGTCACCTGCCGCGAATTCCAACGAGGGGAATATTAGCAGCGGAAACGAACTCGCGAAGGAAGATCTGTGGCAGTTTGCGGAGTGTCCCACTGGCCGGCGGGGCGGTGAAGGCGGACCCCAAAAATAACCACAGAGGACACGGAGGACGCAGAGGAAGAAAAGCATCTTCGCATGAAGCCTCTGGCCTCCGCTTCTTGCGCGAAGGTCGAGAGAGAAATGGGGCACCGGCTGCCCTCGCTTCGCATCCGGGGACGGACGAATGCGTCCGTCCCTACGTGATTATCGCCACGCGAAGCGGTAGAGGAACGGGGTGATCACGTGGATTAAGGAGAAGAAGACGAAGGTGACGGCGGCGGCCACCATGATCGACGAGGGCTCGGGGTGAAGACCGACTTGCTGGATGGCTTGGTAGGCGAGGTTGAGGATGACGATGTGAATGGCCCACGCGACGAAGAGCACGATCATGGCCACGGGATGTCCGGCGAAGAGGCCGAAGTATCCAAGGCTGAGAAGCGCTTGCATAATGAGGATGGCGGGCACCGCCAGTGAATAGGTGAAGGCGCGGCGATCGGGGCGCTTGAGAAGGACATAGATCAGCACGGCGTAAGGGAGGTGGTAAAGCACAAACGGGCCGAACAGTACGAGGCCCCAGTTGCGGAGGGGAAACGGGGCGAAGATGCGCGGTCCTGACCAGAAGTGAAGTTGATTAAAGCTCAAGGCGACAGCGCTGAGGAAGATCTGCGCGCCCAGGGCGAGGACGAGGCGGTCGATGGCTTTGCGGCCGAGCGGGGAGAGATGGAGGGGGACAGTGGCAGGAGTCTCGGGTTGAGGTAAAACGTTGCCGGATAAAGCACCTTGCAGGAGAGGGTCGAGATGCGCCAAGGACAGGTAGAGGCGGCGAGAGAGCCAGGCGATGAAGATGACGCCCAAGACGATAAAGATGATGCCGCTGGCTAAGAAGGCGACGAATTGACCGCTGGCACCGCTTGACGCACCGGAACAGATCACCAAGAGAATAACCAGCAAACTGGTGACGACGACGAAGCCGGCGGTCAGAATGATGCCCAGAGTGCGGAGCGTGTTGGCGGCCCAGCGTTCCATGAGTGGTGCGAGGTATTGCGGGAATAGTAAAGCAATTCCGGATGTACGCCCATTGAATTCCTTGAGCCGCGACCAAGGCGCGAATTAATTCAGCAGCACGAAGAGGGCCGGCAGCAGGATGCGATAAACGCCCCCGCAACGAGCTTGACAACCGACTTATTATTCTGTATATTCAGTTTGTACTGAAAGAAGCGTTATGGCGGAATTAACTGGAGTGCAGAAGCAGTACATCCTTCACTGGGGGGAAATGGGGACGCGGTGGGGGATCAACCGGACGGTGGCGCAGATCCACGCGTTGCTGTACCTGTCGCCGAAGGCGCTGCCGGCGGAGGAGATTGCTGAGACGCTGAGCGTGGCGCGGTCGAACGTGAGCACGTCGATCCGGGAGCTGGAAACGTGGGGGATCGTGCGCGCGGTGCACGTGCTGGGCGACCGGCGGGAACACTACGAGTCGATGAAGGACGTGTGGGAGATGTTCCGGCTAGTGATCGAGCAGAGGAAGCGGCGGGAGATCGATCCGACGCGGGAGATTCTGCGGCAGTGCCTGGCCGATCTCGATCCCAAGGAACCGGGAGCGGATTACACGCGGGAACGGCTGGTGGCGATGGCGGGATTCTTCGAGGCGGTGACGGAATTGTATGACCAGATGAAGCGGCTGCCGACCGGGACGGTGCGGAAGCTGTTGCGGATGGGGACGAAGGTTCGGAAGAAGGCGGGGTAGACCTCTTTTTTGACAGTGTAGTTCTGTTTATACAGAATGGTCTGTCACGGGAGGCGGGCGATGAGCGCGACTGTAGCGATTACCGGGGCGTTCAGCTACACCGGCAAGTACGCCACGCGGCTTTTGCTCGATCGCGGCTGCGAGGTGCGCACGGTTACGAACCATCCTCCCTCGAGCCACCCGGAGCGGGCGAATCCCTTCGGTGATCGCATTCAGGTGTTCCCCTACAACTTCGATCGGCCCGACGAACTACGGCGCAGGCTGGAGGGGGTGTCGGTCCTTATCAATACTTATTGGGTTCGATTCCGGCACGGGAAGACGAACTTTGAGACTGCAGTGCGAAACTCGCGCACGCTGATCAACGCCTCCAGGGACGCGGGAGTGCGAAGGATTGTGCACGTCAGCATTGCCAATCCATCGCACGATTCTCCGCTGGGCTATTACAAGGGAAAGGCGGAGGTTGAGGAGGCGGTGATTGCTTCCGGGCTCTCGTACTCAATCTTGCGGCCGACCGTCATCTTCGGGACGGAAGACATTCTCATCAACAATATTGCATGGTTCCTGCGGCGACTGCCGCTGTTCGGGATTCCGGGAGACGGTCGTTACGGGATTCGTCCGATCTACGTTGAGGACATGGCGCGGTTGCTGGTGGATGCGGCGGAGGAGCGCGGCAATTCGGTGATCGATGCGGTGGGACCGGAAACGTTCACGTTCGAGGAGTTGGTGCGATTGGTTGCGGAGCGAGTCGGGCGGTCAGTTCGGATTATTCGCCTGCCGAGGACGCTGGCTTATCTGTCGACTCTCGTGACTGGATGGATTGTGGGCGACGTCGTGCTTACCTGGGAAGAATATCGCGGGCTGATGGGCAATCTGCTGGCGCCGAAAGGACCGTCGGCGGGACCGACTCGGTTGAGCGAGTGGCTTGGGGTAAACGGCGAACGTATTGGACGGAGCTATGCATCGGAGGTGGCACGACATTTTCGACCTCGTGCCAGCACGGCGGCCAGAACCATGAGTCAACCACCGAGGTAACAGAGGACACGGAGGACTCTATGAACGGGACGGTGATGAAGGAAATGATCTGGGCTGCCGGGGCTGTGCACGTCGGGATCATCGCCGCGAATGTTCCGCTACCGGGGCGACTGAAGGTACGCGAAGGGCTGGCCGGCGTCCCACGATTTGTGCGCCAGATTTTTTACGTGCACTGGGTCTACATTGTGATCGTGTTGGGGCTGTTTGCGGTGCTGTGCTTCGGGTTTGCTCCGGATCTGGCGGGGGCGAGTGTGCTGGGAAGGTTCCTAAGCGGATTCATGGCTGCGTTCTGGCTCTTGCGCATCGTCCTGCAGATTTTCTATTACGACCCGGAGATACGGCAGGAGAACCGGGCGTTGGACTCGATGTATTTGGTGTCATTGATTGTTCTGGTGGTTGTGTTTGGAGTTGCGGCGTTGCGGCCTGTGGGATGAGGAAAGCAACCCCCCACTTCTCACGCAATGGCTGTGCGAGAAATGGGGCACCCGAATTGGTAAAGCGAGGGCGCGATGAAGACATCATTCGAGCTAGGCGGAGAAAAGCAGATTCCTCTCTTTGGTCGGAATGACAAGCGAGAGCTATGGGCGCCCACTTGCGCTACTGCGGGGGCGGCGGCTTGGGCTGGTCTCGCGGTGTTGGCGCGGATGGGTATTGCGCGGGTGGGTGCGATTGAGTTGCTGTTTCTGTTTGCGCCGCTGGTGACTGTTCCGTTGGGGATGGAGTTGTCGCGTGCGATCGGGGGAGGCGATGTGCTGCACGAACTTGCGCGTCGGCTGCAGCCTTTGGGCGCGGCGTTTGCGCTAGTGGCGATTTGGCTGCCTCCGGGACGGAAGGCTGCGCTCTTTGCGATTGGATGGATTGTGGTCTGCGTCCTGATGGCTGGTTCTGGATCGGTTGGGCTGGCTCGTGCTCTGTGGTCAGAGGCGGGTGGGGGCGCCCGCGCCACATGGATCGTGATCTGCATTGCGCGGATGGATCTCGCGGTGGGTGGGGCATGGCTGGTGGCGTCGCGGTTGGGGATGCGGCTGATGGGGATTCAGGAGCCGATTGGGCTGCTGACGGCGGTGCATTTTCACTTTGCGGGATTTGCCACGGCGATGATCGGGGCTGCGACGCTGCGCTTTGCCGAGACTCGCGCGCCACACGAGTGGCTGCGGCGACTGGTTCTGCTGGTGGCGGCGCTTCCGGTTGTGGTGGCGGCGGGGTTTGTGATTTCTCCAGTGGCGAAGATGGTGGCGGCGGTGCTGTTTTCCGCGAGCGTGGCGGGCTTGGCGATTGCGGTGCGCGCCTATGGCAGCAAAGCGTACGACGCTACGGCGAGGATCTTGTTGCAGGTCGCGGCAGCCACGATTTTTATGGGCATGTTGCTGTCGGGAGCATACGCGGTTGCGGATTACCTGGGCAGCGATGCGCTGACGATCCCGGAGATGGCGAGGACGCACGGGATTCTTAATGCAGTTGGATTCTGTCTTGCGGGACTGCTGGGCTGGCTGGTGGAGAACAGTACCCAAGAAGCTGTGACCGACGTGCGCAGTTTTCAAACGGAGGTAGAGCGGGAACCTGTACACTAACAAGAATCCAGAGCAAACATGCCGGGGCGTGGCCGGCAAGTTTCATGACGCAGGAAAAATCGCAGCGCAACAATCCAGCGGGAGCCGGCAAGGCTTCCGAGAGCCCCGGAACGAACCGCCCCGGCGTGAAGTCGGGAGCGGCGGATCCGTCCGCGCTTCCACCCTCCTCATTGGGCACTTCTTCCTTCTCTGCAGCCAGCGCGACCTCCTTAGAGATTTCTGCCGACACCGCGCGCGAGAGCGCGATCAATAAAGAGCTGCGACGGCTGAACCGCGCGCTGCACGCGCTGAGCGCGTGCAATCAGGCGCTGGCGCAAGCGGGCAGCGAGTTGGAACTGCTGGAGGAGATTTGTGAGCTGATCGTGCGCCTGGGCGGCTACCGGATGGTGTTCATTGCATTCGCGGAACAGGGCGAAGAAAAGCGAGTGCGACCGGTGGCGAAGGCGGGACACGACCGCGGGTATCTGGACGCGATTGAACTGAAGTGGTCGGACACGCCGGCGGGTCGAGGGCCGGTGGGCCAAGCGATTCGGGAGAACCGGATTTGCGTGGTGCCGGACACGGCCAACGATACGCTCTTCAAGCCGTGGCGCGAAGCCGCCTTGGAGCGGGGATATGCGGCGGTGATCGCTCTGCCGCTGCGCGTTGCGGGCTCGGCCTTTGGCGTGCTGGCGATCTATTCGGAGCAGGCGAGCTCGTTTGAAAGCTCGGAGGTCGAACTCCTCACTGAGATGGCGAACAACCTGGCCTATGGCATCACAGCGATGCGTTCGCAGGAGGAGAGTCGACGAGCAACGGCGGCGCTGCGAGAGGCCGAGGCGAAATACCGGCAACTGGTGGAGCAGGTGCCGGCGATCTCCTATGTGGCGGAGGCGGGAGCGCAAGGGTGCTTCCTCTATCTCAGTCCGCAGGTGAAAACGATTCTCGGCTACCGTCCTGAGGATTGCCTGGCGGATCCCCATTTTTGGTGGAGTCACCTGAATCCGGACGACCACCCGACTGCGCTGCTGGAAGACACCTGGGAAGAAGGGCCTCCGTTTCAAGTCGAATACCGCATGCGCCGGCAGGACGGCAACGAAGTGTGGCTGCGGGACGAGGCGGTGATTGTCCGCGATCCGCAAACCGGGAAGCGGCTGACGCGCGGCATGTTGATCGACATTACGGAGCGGAAACGCGCCGAGGACGCGCTGCGGCGAAGCGAAGAAAATTACCGCATGTTTGTGGCGCAAAGCTCGGAGGGGATTTTCCGGCAGGACCTGGATGGGCCGGTTTCGATCGACCTTCCCGAAGAAGAACTGATTCATCGTATTCTGCACGATTCGTACATGGCCGAGTGCAACCAGGCGATGGCGCAGATGTATGGACTCGATTCTCCGGCGGATTTTCTGGGGAAGCGGCCGGCCGAATTGCTGGTGGTGGACGATCCGCACAACATCGAGTTAACGCGCGAGTACGTGCGGAATGGATTCCGCGTGCTGGAGCGGGAGTCCCACGAGCAGGACGTACAGGGCAACTCGAAGGTGTTCCTGAACAGCATGTTCGGCATCGTGGAGAACGGGAAGCTGTTGCGGACATGGGGAATTCAGAGAGACATTACGGAACGGCTGAAAGCGGAGGAGGCGCGCCATAGCACAGAAAAAGCGCTGCGCGAGAGCGAAGAGCGCTACCGGGTGTTCGTAGCGCAGACTTCGGAAGGCATCTACCGCACGGAGCATGATCCGCCGGTGCCGGTGGATGCTGCGTTGGACGAGCAGATTGCGCTTAGCCTGGCGAGCGGATTTATCGCGGAATGCAACGACGCCATGGCGAGAATGTACGGGCTCAACAAGGCCGAGGATCTCATCGGCAAGCGGTTGTCGGAGTTGCTGATTGCGGATGATCCGGTGACGAGGGAATTCATGGAGACATTTCTGAAATCGGGGTTCCGGATCACCGACTGGGAGTCGCACGAAAGGGATGCAAAAGGACAAACCAAGATTTTCCGCAACACGATGGTGGGGATCGTGGACAAGGGTTGCCTGGTACGGACGTGGGGCATTCAGCGCGACGTAACCGTACGGATGCATCTGGAGGAGCAGCTCAGGAACGCGCAGCAACTGGAGGCCATCGGGCGGCTGGCCGGCGGCGTGGCGCACGACTTCAACAATATTTTGAGCATCATCATGGGGCACGGAGAGTTGCTGCTGGCCGCGGTGGGAGAGGACGAGCGGTCGCGCAACGGGCTGGCACAAATCCGGCGGGCAGCGGACCGGGCGGCATCGCTGACGCAGCAACTGCTGGCCTTCAGTCGGAAACAGGTGCTGCAGCCGAAAGTTCTCGACCTGAATGAAGCCGTGGCCGACGTGCAGAAAATGCTGTCGCGGGTGATTGGCGAGGACATCGAGCTGATCGCGAGCCTGCATCCGTCGCTGGCGTCGGTGAAGGCGGATCCGGGACAAGTGGAACAGGTGCTCATGAACCTCGCGGTGAATGCGCGGGATGCGTTGCCGCACGGCGGCAAACTCACGATGGAAACGTCGAACGTGGACGCCGGCGCGGAGTTGGCCAGTGCTCTTGATCTTCCGCCTGGGTGCTATGCCATGCTGAAGGTGACCGATACCGGTCACGGAATGGATGCGGCCACGCTCTCGCACATCTTCGAACCATTTTTTACGACGAAGCCCATGGGCAAGGGCACGGGGTGGGGGTTGGCGACCGTGTATGGAATCGTGAAGCAGAGCGGGGGAAGCATTCAGGTCGAGAGTAAGGCCGGAGGCGGGACGACGTTCCGGATCTATTTGCCGGCGACGGAGGGCAGCACGCGCAAACCGCAGGCGCCGCCTGGGGCGGAAATGGTGGCGGGAGGGACGGAGACCATTCTGATCGCGGAAGATGAACCGGATCTGCGTGAACTGGCGCGCATTTTCCTGGAGAAATACGGGTACAAAGTACTGGAAGCGGAAAGCGCCGAGCAGGCGATTCAGACGGCCGACACTTTTGCCGGGCCGATCGATCTGCTGCTGACCGATGTGATCATGCCGGGGATGAGCGGCGCGCAGTTGGCGGAGAATATTCTGAGCAAGCGACCGCAAGCCAGGATTGTGTACATGACCGGATACACCGACGACATGGTGGTGCAGCACAAGGTGCTGGAACCCGGCGTGAATCTGTTGCAGAAACCCTTCAACAAGATCGACCTGGCGCTGAAGGTCCGGTCGACGCTGGATGGGAAGTAGGGCGAGCCAGTAAAATCTTGGATTACGGTTTTGCGGGGTTATCTTCTGCCGCATTATCTTGAAGCCATTCACCACAGAGGTCACAGAGGATTTGCGTCGGGGAAAAAGGATACCGACTTATGACGAAGGTGCAGGAGAATCACCGGGCGGCGAACGATGCGGGCGCGGCTGCGGGCAACAAGATCTGGGTCACGCTGAAAGGGCTGCCGCTGACGTTGCAGCTGCAGTGGCCGTTTCACCAGTCAACTTCGGGCGCGGATTTTTTCGTGCTGCATGGGGACATCCGGCTGGAGGGAACGGAAGGGCTACACGCTCTGGTGGCGGTGAATCTTTCGCAAACCGTGCGCGAGGTGATGCCGTCGCTCGATCCGAAGGACGCGGAGGCACCGGTGATCAACGCGCTGCGCAAGGAAGTCGACCGGCGGCAGATTGAGTTTGTGAAGTCGGGGAAACTGTTGCCCGTGCCGTTTTCGAGCCGGCACTACGACTTCAAGCGCCAGCAGTGGTTTTTTGGCAAGGCCACGGACGATGTGATGGCGGAGTTCATCGGGCGCAAGTTGTATTGGCAGACCAAGCTGGGTACAGACAAGCAAGTGTGGATTGGTGATCCCGCGGAAGCGCAATATCTGCAGACCACACCGGCGCACATGGTTGAGATTGCGGCGAGGCTGGTGGCGGCGCAGGGATTGCTGCGGATCGAAGGGGAGTTCGCCGCGGCGACTGCCGGACTGCTAGGTCAGGCCGAGAGATTCGAGAGCGCCCGGCGCCAGGCGGTGGAGGAGTTGGAGAGGAAGCACGCGTTCGAGAGAGGCTAGACCGTCCTTGGTTGCGAGTACTGAGACCATCAGGTCATGCGATTGTGGATGAGAGTACTTGCGATTGGGCTTGGAGCCGTCGTTCTGGCGACCTGCTTTGGAATTCTCTGGACCTTCTTTTATTCCGGCGATCTTCCTGACATGAAAGCCTTGGCGCAGTTTGCGCCTGCTCGAACGGCGCACGTTTCCGATCCCTGTCTTGCGGCGGCATATTTTCGCCATTCCCTACCAGTCCATTGGGGATAGTTTGCAGGCGGCTCTAATGGCGGTCGAAGCCGGCGAAGACGACCCCGGAGTGCTCTATCAGGAGTATCGAGCGATTAGAGATCTGAAGGTTTCGTACAAGACCCCTCTGTCGGTGCGGATCTCTCGCAGGGGTCCGTCGAAGACATTGAACCGCGAAGTCGCAGAACTGCGCATGGCGGTGCAGTTGGAGCGGCGGTTTTCACGGCGGGAGTTGTTCACCATTTTCGCTAATCGGGCATGGTTCGGCGACGGGCAGGTAGGGGTTGAAGCGGCATGGCAGCACTTCTTCCAGAAGGAGCCGAATCAACTGCAAGCCGGGGAATCGGCTTTGCTCGCTGGCTTGATCCGAGCGCCAGCCTATCTTTCGCCGTTTACGCATCCGGACCGCGCACTTAAGCGGCGGAATGAAGTCCTGGATGCAATGGTTGAGGCTCGCGCGATCGGTGCCGCAGAAGGTGAGACAGCGAAAGCGAGTGCTCTGGGAGTTGTAGAGAGAAGCGCTCAGCAGCGATCACCTGGATTGGGCTAGTGGCGCGGAGTCACCATCATGCCCTCATGCGAGAAGTTCACCTGCACGCGGATCTCGACGGGCATGGGTTCTCCATCGCAGGTCGCAGGCTTGAAGCGCCACT
>DATDGW010000764.1:0-3871 GCA_036521895.1 Candidatus Sulfotelmatobacter sp.
GAGAAGCTAGGACTGAGACGCAAGCGAGGACGGAAACGCTCGGGCGTGCGTCAGCCGCTGCTGGAGCCCACGGGAGCCAACCAGGTGTGGTCGATCGACTTCATGACGGATGCGCTGAGTTCGGGGCGAAGGTTCCGAACGCTGAACATCGTGGACGACTATACGCGTGAGTGCCTGGCCATCGAAGTCGACACCTCGCTCAGTGGATTACGCGTGGTGCGCGTGCTGGAAGAACTGAAAGTCCGGCGTGGGTTACCGAAGCAGATTCGCTCCGACAACGGGCCGGAGTTCACCAGCCGGGTGCTGGACCAGTGGGCGTACGAGAACGGAATCCGGTGGCACTATATCCAACCCGGCCGGCCGATGGAGAACGCTTACGCTTCATACTGCACCTCTTTCGAACACTGCGGTAGGAGTGAAGCCGCGGGTAGGCGAAGGCACAGTTTGACACCTGGCGCTTTCCTAGGCATGTCGGGGCCAACTGGCTCGTACAGGTGCTCAGGTTTGTCCGTGTAAGCATGCGCTTTGATTAATCCGTGAGCAGCCCAGATCTTCACGGTTTTGGGATTGACGCTTAGAACGCTCGCCATTTCGTTGAGCGTGCGCAGGCCGAGTGCGCGGAGCCGGTCAAACCGCGAGCGAAGTGCGTACTGCTTTTGAATCCGGGCGATATAGCGCGGAGTGAAGGGCTGCCCTTTACCGGAGCGGAAGGCATTTTTATTCAGCATGGCAGCGATCTCGCTGAAGGTCTGCGTGTTGAGCAACTGGTCGATCTTGCCCACTACTTCTGCATCGGTCATCCAACCTTCCCAGGATCGCAACGGATTGGGTAAGGTAAGCGTTCTTGCAGCGCCACCACGAAAACGCACATGCAGCGTGATCTGTTCGCCGCGAAGCATCGTGACATCCTCCACTAGCAAGCGAATCATCCGCTTCCGATCGCGATCCTCGGTTGCGGGATCTCGCCAGAGTCGCGGAAAATCTTGAGCGAGTGACATAATCGCAGCCCGCTGTTCCTGGTTGAAGACCTGGCGGTCCTGTTCGCGGCGCTGCTCGTATTGCTCTTGAGCCTTGGCCAGTGCACGTAGTTTCTGATTCCAGTCCGCTTCGAGCGTATCGGCGACTAATCGATTCTCCGGGTCCACGCGCATATATCGGCGTTGCGCCAGTTCAGCTTCGTACCGAGCGCGTTCGACATGCTGTTTGCGGAGACGATCTGATTCATCAAGCCGCGCCTGCAGTTCCTGTTGCACCGTTAGAGCAACATCAAGCGCGACAGGATTTACCAGTTCCAGCAACATGTCGCTGAGCACACGATCCACCTCGGCGCCAGGAATGCGCTGACAAGGCGGTTCGGCGTTCTCGATCCCCTTGCGCTGACAGACGTATTCAGGGCACAGACCCGCTTGACGAGCGTGGTAACGGAGGGTCATCCGCCGACCGCATTTGCCACACACGATCAAGCCCTGCAGCAATGCCGGGCCTTCGCGAGGCGGGCTCTTTCGGCGCTCGAAGCCAATCGCCTGCGCACTTTCTCGCAGACGTTGGAGGTTCCGTTCATACTCCTGCCAGCTAATATAGGGAGGATGAGATTCCGGTAAGAACGTGTGCCATTCTTCCCGAGGTAAATGTTGTACTCGGCGCTCTCCATCCACACCCTTGCGTGTCCGCGTGCGGCCGTAAACAAAAACTCCTGCATATCGGGGATTGTGCAGCACGCGCAGTACATGGCTATGCTCAAGCTTGCCCCAGATTACATCACCCTTGGCTGGACCAGAATGAATGCGTCGAGGAAACAGTACGCCGGTGTTGCGGAAATCACGGACCGTCGCCATTGCGGACCCAGTTCTTTGAAAGGTATCGAACAACAGCCGGATCGTACGTTGAATCTGTTGGTCTGGATCCAGAACCACCCGCCCCGCCGCATCATATGCGAAACCGATGGGAGGCCGGACGAATAACTCTCCACGTTGTGCCTTGTTCAAGATCCCGCCCTGCAGCCGTGCACGTAGGACGTGCAGTTCAGCTTCGCTCATTGTGCCCTTCAGGCCGAGTAGTAGTCTGTCATTGAAGTGAGCTGGATCGTAAACTCCATCCTCGTCCAGGATTAGGGTATCGGCTAACGCGCAGATCTCGAGCAATCGGTGCCAGTCCATTGAGTTTCGTGCGAGCCTCGAGACTTCCAGCCCGAGTACGATACCCGCATGTCCGAGGCTGACCTCGGTAACCAAACGCTGAAAGCCTTCGCGGTCTGCGGCCGAAGCCCCGGATTGCCCCAAGTCCGAATCGATGACAACGATCTGCTCCTGTTGCCACCCCAGAGCGACGGCATGCTGGCGCAACGCATACTGCCGCTTTGTGCTTTCGACGTTTTCGAAGACCTGCCGTAACGTGGACTGTCGGATGTACAGATAAGCAGTCCGTTTCAAGTGGGCTGGTTTGATTTTCTGATGCGCGTCCGCTCTCATGCGATCCCTTTCGACGCCCGGCGCAGCAACATGCTGGCAAGCAGAACCACCAGTTCTCCGTTGAAGCCGGACGGCACTGGAGGTGCGGCCCGATCCGGCACTTGTGTGCAGCTGCCTTCCTTAGCGAAAAGCTGGTTGCAGGCTTCCATCCAGCAGCGGAACCCGCGAGCCATCATCAGTGCCAGACCAGGTCCTCTCTGCCATCCTTGTACTGCTTGAGATCGGATTTCTTCGTAGGCCGCAACGAGCCGGCGATCTGCCAAAGGAATCGTCGCTGGTTCCGGACTCACCGGAGTTTTTTTTGACGCTGCAGCTGACGATCGATACTGCGCGGGTGAACCGAGACACCGAATCGTTGTGCGATTCGTTCGGCTACCTGAAGACTGGAGATCGCAGGCTCGGCGAGTCGGAGTTGTGCCACAAACAGCATCAGTTCGGGCGTGAGCTTGTGCCCGGATCGGGGCCCACGTTTCTGTGGCAACAGACCGGCAAGACCAGCTTCCTGAAAGGCGGCCTGCGCCTGATAAAACGACGGGCGCGAAAAGCCAAACGTCTTTGCCGCCTGACTGACCGGTTGTTTGTCGATATCCACCTGCCGCAGCATTTCGTACTTGACCTGCACCACATCTTCCGGATCGAAGAACTCGCTGTCGCGAAAGCTCTCGTGTTGCACTGCTTTCGCGCGAGCATTCAGCGTGCCCTGCTCGCGCAAGAACGATCGTTTCGTTTGTCGTGAATCCGACATGTTTTACTGTAAACATAATTATGTACATTTAAAACCGGATGTCAAGGTCTTTTTGTGCATCACCCCGCTCTCTGTTAGCGATAATGCCCTTATACCCAGATAACTGCTTACAGAGTGCAGTGGTGTGAGCGGGTCGGCCTGACATCTTTCCCTTTACATAATAGGCGTAATTAGCTTTACACATCGTCGCCACCTCTCGACGACAAACGGCGCACCAGCCCCGCCAACTCGAACAGATCGTTGGGCCGGAACAAAGCCCTGCCTTCCGCTGTCGAGACGAAAGGATCGGCTGGGACAACATCTGTCCAACTGGCCGGCAATGCGATCAGTTGCTGTTCTTCGTTATAGAAATAGACGCGGTCTTCGCCCCATGCGCTCTTATATGTGACGAGTTCGAACCGCTTGCCACGCCACGGATGGAACGGATGAATTACCTGGAACGCTTGCGCTGCAATGTCGCTTGACGGTGCAGTTGTCGCCACAGGCCAATGCTTATGTCGAGAGGCTGATCGGTTCCATCCGGCGCGATTGCCTCGACCATGTGCTCATCTTCAATGAGCGCGGCCTACGTCGTATTTTGAAATCGTATTTCGGCTACTACGAGCGATCACGTACGCATCTGTCTCTGGAGAAAGACGCTCCGGTTCCCCGTCCGGTC
>DATDGW010000765.1:0-1520 GCA_036521895.1 Candidatus Sulfotelmatobacter sp.
GGATCGGCGAGATCCACGCCCGTGGCGGGTCCGCCCACTCCGTGCAGTTGTCTCCCGTCCCCGGCGATCGTGTTAATCACGGCCTGCCCCTCCATGAGTCCGGGCGCCAGGCAGGCGATTACGATGGCTCCGAAACAGGCAACATTCATGTGGTAGCTAGATTATCGTTCTCTAAATATCGATACATTTGACCCAATTTATGTTTTAATGGGTCATGCCCTTCCCAAGGAAGCGCAGTCCCGTTCAGTTCAGCGAGCAGGAGATGCTCAAGCTGGAGTCCATCCGCAAGTCTCGAACCGAGGAGAAACGTCGCACCCTTCGGGCAGCGTTTCTTTTGGATTCGCTATCTGGCCAGAGTGATGAAGCCATTGCGCAGCACCACCACGTCAGCCGCAGCACCGTGGTGCTGTGTGTTCAGAAGTTCCTTCAATTCGGTCTGGACGCGGCACTGGGAGAATTGCCCCGGCCCGGAAAGCCGCGGCAACTACCGGACGATGCGATTGTCTGGGTACAGCACTGTGCTTGCCAGAAGCCGAAGGAACTGGGGTATTCCTACGAATTGTGGACGTACAAGTTGCTGGTCGCTCACGTACGCCAGCACTGCGTCGCAGCCGGGCATCCGGCACTGCGCAGACTGAGCCGCTCCAAACTCCACAAGATCCTGCGGCAGGGCGAACTGCGACCGCACAAGATTCGATACTACGTGGAGAAAAGGGACCCGGACTTCGAAATCAAAATGGCCAGCGTGCTGCACGTCTACAAGGAGGTCGAGATCGTCAATGAATATCGGCGGGGCGAGGCCGGCCGGCAACTGGGCATGGTGACGATCTCGTATGACGAGAAGCCCGGCATTCAGGCCTTGGCAACAACGACGCCCGATCGGCCACCCGTGGTGGGTACGCATCCCAGTCACCTCCGGGATGACGAGTATGTGCGACTGGGCACTGTGTCGCTATTGGCCGGGCTGGACTTGCACAGCGGCAGAGTGACCGAAACCGTCAGCGACACGCACAACAGCGGCGATTTCATCGCTTTCCTGCAGAAGTTGGACAGCGCCTATCCGGAGCATCATCAAATTCGATTGGTGTTGGACAACCATTCCGCACACATCTCCAAGGAGACGCGCGGCTACCTGCAAACCATGCCCCAACGATTCGTTTTTGTGTTCACACCGAAACACGGCTCGTGGCTGAATCTGATCGAGAATCAATTCAGCAAGATGACGCGTACCATGCTCCGAGGCATCCGCGTAGCCAGCAAGCAAGAGCTGATCGACCGAATTCATCAATACTTCGAGGAGATCAACGCGGCGCCGGTGGTGTTTCGTTGGAAGTACAAAATGGACGAGGTTATTATTGTATAGATAATAAGAGAACTATGATCTAGCTCGCCTGCGGCGACTCCTACGCATTTCGCCGGGTCTCATATTACCCCGAGTAGTGTAAAATGTCATCCATCCAGGAGGTCTCATGAAAACCGGATTGGCGCTATCTCTCGCTTTGTTGGCTGCCAGCGCATTG
>DATDGW010000766.1:0-4327 GCA_036521895.1 Candidatus Sulfotelmatobacter sp.
CAAGTAATACTGGGCAATATCAATTGGCTGATGAACCGTACCACCGTGACCGTGCGGCCCGGCGTGATGTGGCAGGAGAGCGGGGTGTCGCGCTGGCAATTCCGGCCTACCGGAGACGCCGCTGGAGATCTGGTTCTCTCCCCTTACAACGATACCGGCACGCCGCAGGCGGATGTGATTGTCTTCAACCGCTCTACCGGGCTAGCCACCGTGCGCGCCGATCCCACCGCGAATCTAGGCGTGGTCACCAAGCAGTACAGCGACTTCAATAATTTCCACTACACGGCAGAAGCGAACCTCCCGGCGATGGATCTGAACCTTCTGGTTCCGGCGACCTACCGGCCTGGGGAATACTCGCTGGGCAGCGGCAAGGCCTTCACGAATTTGCCGCCTGGGCTGTCGACTACCGGAACAGCCTCCAACCGTTTCCTGCTGATGATGTCGCATGCCCCGACCCCACAAGACGTATTCCAGGTGCTCTACGACATCGCGCAAGACCCGTCGCGCATCTGGACCAGATACAAGGTGGACGGTGCGGCGACCTGGTCGGCCTGGGCGCTGACGGCTTCGAGCGCTGCGGCGGCCGGAAATTTCGTGCTCAAAGCCGGGGACACCGGCCTCGGCAACATGACTTCGCTCAATGGCGCGTATTACAAGTTCTCGCACGCCAATCCGACCGACGTGAACGACGGCAGAATCGGGGCGCGGCTATTCGCGCGCGGACTGAACATCATAGGTATCGGTACCGAACCCGGCTCGACGCAGCGCTATGTGCGTGTGTGGGGGATTCTCGAAGATGAAAACAACGTCCCTTACGCCAAGGCCAACGGTGCCCCCAACTGGGCTACCGGTGCCGACTATCCGGTGGGACGGCTAGTCACATGGGAAGGGCTCCTTTTTAGGGTAGTCACCGCCATCACTGGCGCGCCCGCCACGCCCAACTTCGCCACTATCGTTCCCTATGACGCGCCGCAGGGCGACTACTTCCAGGGCGCTCCTTCGCTGACCAACTGGGCGGACGGCAACTGGATGCAGCTGGCCACTTTCCCTCCGTACGGGAATTTCCGCTTCCAGATGGACTGCTTCGACACCTTCGTCGATAGCTCGGTTAGTCTTGAGGTCACCACTAGTTTCAGCTCGGCTTCGGTGACCGTAACTTCCTATTCCAGGAATCCTAACAGCGCAATGTGGCAGCAATTCCGTTTAAGCCGTGCCGGTACGAGCGGTTCCGATCCGATACGCCTGGAAGGGCAAATCTACAGCGCTTCGACCATTCCGTCATTCAAGCTCTTCATCTGGGGCATAGCGCGGCAGGCCGCTAATGGTGTTTCGATTCCCAAGCCGCCTCAGGCGCTCGCCAGCGGCGCGAATCTGGGCGGAACACAATATGCGCTTGCCACGCTCCCGACAGCCACGCACAATGCCAGTGGCTCCATCGCCATCGGAAGCGACGGCGCAGGTCTGTGGACCTATTCGGGCGGGGGGATCTACAAAGCCACCGGCACGGGCGTAGTGATCCGCAAGTCGACTGGAAACGAACAGCCGCAGATCGAGGATAACAACGGCACCAATCGCCGCAATATTCTGGATGACCGTGTGGTTACCGTCGTCGTTCAGCCCAATCAGGTCACGCTCGCGGTGCAGCTCGGCTTGCAGACGATCTATACCGGCAGTCCTATCACTCTGCCGCGCACCGGAAATTCCTGGGTGCGCATCGATCTGTTCGGGACGCTCACCCAGACAGCGGGGGGGGGATCGAATTGGCTGGTGCGCTGGGTGCCCAGCACGAATAATGCGGAAACCGTCACCTATCACTATAAATTCGGGACGGACGCCATCTGGGGACAGGCTGGTTACGATCTCACTTTTATGATCCCGGTGAGCGGCGCTACTCCACCCTTCACTCTGTACGCCACCTGCGTGGCCGGTCCCCAATCAGTGGTCCTGGTGGGTGCCAATACGGCGGGAACTGACGCGGCTAGCCGGATGCGCATCGTATTCAGCGATGGAGGGCCAAGATGACACCGGTTTATGCTCCTGCTGCCTATGTGGCCGGTCCCGTCACGCTTCAGGCGGGCGTAGTTTCGAGCCTGCTCGATTTGATCCAGGTCCAGCTCCAGACCAATTGCGCGGGCACGTGCGTGGAGTTCATGCTGCAGGCGGACCCGACCAACTCATCCGCCATTTCGGTGGGTGCGGCCAACTCGTTGAACGGCCCCCTCACCAGTACCAACTACGGCTACAAGCTCGCGCCCGGCAGCGCGCCGCGCATCTACCGCTCCACGTACCCCGGCGCAAGCGCGCCGCTAGGAGAACTGCAGGTGCTGTCGATCGCATCCGCGATCCTGCATGTGGAGGCGATCTTCTGATGGCAAACCTGGTCCCGGCCGTGCATATAGCAGCGCCCGCCTATGTGGCCGGTCGCATCGGAGTTCCGGTCGGCTTGTGGAACCTGCTGGGGCTGATCCGCTCGTCGCTCGAATTATATTGCTCCGGGAGCTGTTACGAATTGGCGATCACTGCGGATGCGGACAACAGCACGTCGCTTTATCTGGGCGCGATGTCGCCACGAGGCGGAGCGCTCAGCGCGACCAATTTCGGTTACGAGCTTGAACCCGGCCAGGTGCGGCACTACTATGCAGCTTTCCCCGGTGCCACTGTGCCCTTGGGAGCGATTCAAATCTTTGCGACCAGCCTGGGCTACGCTCATGTGGAGGTGTTCTAGATGGCTCTTCCGGTTGTGATCCCGCCCCGGCCTTCGGTCCCGACGCCGTTTGTCTCAGGCACGGTGGATATACCGCCCGACCGGCCGGTGTCGCTGCTGGATCTGATCCACGAGCAAATCAGCCGCAATTGTCCCGGCACCAGCACCGAATTCCAGATCTGGCCGGAGCCCACTAATGTAGCGCCGGTCTGGATCGGAGCCTTCATGCAGATCCCCGGCAGGTTGAGCATCACTTCTTTCGGCTACATCCTCACGCCCATGGCATCGCCTAGAATTTACCGTTCTAGTTATCCGGGGACTAGTACGGTGATCGGCGTGATCCAGGTCTACTCGCAGCCCCCGGCAAAATTACACATCGAGGTACAAGAATAATGGGCTTACTTAGAGACAGAACCGATTTGGCTTCCGTGTCCAGGGATCAGGCCAGGGCGGCCAGAGCCGGAGGCCCCAAGCAGATCGCGAAAGACCCCGGCAGGCCGCGCGGATCGGACCGGTTCCCGGCTAGGCGTCGCCGCGGCAAGCGGTAAAGTTCTATGGGCGATAGCGGACTTCTCGGAGCGATTGGCCGCTCGATGGCGATGAAACGCCAGCGGGCACAAGAGAAAGAGGCCGAGCAAATCCAGCAGGTGATGGAGAATCTCTACGCTTACACAAACCCATCCATCCAAAGCGACATGGAGAATGCTCACCAGAACCTCATCGAGGGCCTGCAGGAGATTTTTGGGCCGACCTATAAGGAGCACGAGCCTGGTATTTTGCACGGGCTGCACAACGTAGGCAACGCGGTTTTGGGATCGTTCGGGTTGCAGCTGCCCCAGAAGGGGATACCCGCAATCCCCGTATCCAGGGGCCAGCCGCAGCAGACCGGACAAACCGGAATTGACCGGAACACCGGATTGCCAACCACACGTTTGCCTAGCGGGTTGATTCAGCGCGGCGCACAGCCGCAACCGCAGGCCGGTGCTCCGGCGACGTCAGCGCCGGGGGCTCCAGGCGATTCGCAGCAAGGCGCGCTGCAAACGCTCGCACAGGGACCGGCAGCAGGCGAACCCGCGGCGCTGCCTGGCTCTGCTACTCCGCCCTCGACTTTGGCGAATGCGGCTCCCACCGGCATCAGTCCCGCTAGTTTAACTACCGGCACTACTCCAACTCCGGCTATGACTCGCCAGGACCAACTGAACGCTGGCGGACGTGCGATAGGCAAGGGAGGGAATGCGCCGATCCTGATGCCGCTTTCACAGGACGCCATTATGGGGGGCCAGCTGCAAACGCTCGCGCTGCGGGGCAAACTAGGCCCCGGTTTCGATCGGGAGCTGGCAGACTACGCCATGGGTCTGCAGCGACAGGTCCTGAATAGGACCATCCAGAAGGAAGACGTGCCCAAGCTGCTGAGAGAATTCGTTCAGCGGAAGATGGCTGGCGGCACTGCCGCTACGCGCGAAGCGCTCGCAGGCGAGGACAAGGCTTTCCTGTGGGCGCAAAACATAAAGGCGCACTCCGAGAACCACACCCCGCAAGAGAACACGGTCGCCGATGCCATTATCGGGAAGTGGAAGGAGGGCGAGGCCAGCAGACAGGCCCTGATCAAGGAGAGGCAGCAGA
>DATDGW010000767.1:0-16460 GCA_036521895.1 Candidatus Sulfotelmatobacter sp.
CGTCCAGATAGAGCATGGTTACCGGGTGGTCCGGTCGGCCCATTCCAGTCATTTCATGCACGACGGCGTTCCCCATGGACGTTACACGAAGCGAGACCTGTATGGCCTTGCCGTCGATGTCAGGATGCGGCGGCGTGGTGGTCACGCGGCCTTCCCACGAGCCCTCCAGGGTTTTGATTTTGTCGAACGACTTTTGCGCGTCGGACTGCGCCACAGCCACAGCCACGGCGGAGAGCGACAGTAGAACCAAGGGCACCAGGAATCGAAGGGACTTCATATTTATTCTCCTTTAATACTTCTCTCGGCAGCAGAGTTTCCGTTCGCTCAAGATGTGCGGGGCGAATCACTTCTGCTAGCCATACTGATATAGTTAACTATAACACTATACTTATTGCAAGTGTTTTCTTTGAGATTTTTTTCGCAGCGGCCCTGAAAGGCCGAGAGCGTCGATGTAGGGACGGACGGCTTTCGTTCCCCGAAGCGAAGCGAGGGCCAAACGGCCGCAGTCAGGCGGTCCGCCTACCCAAGGAGTTCCGTTTCGAGGGAGACCGTGTGCGCATCCCTCGCGTGGCACTGGGAGTGTTGCTCGAGCCGCTCATCCCCGACACCGCCCGCTGGTTTGAGGAACTGGACCACTTCAACTCCGAGCCCTTTTTGCCCCGTGGACGCCAGCCCGCCACACCCAAGCGAATGATTTTCTAGTGGACTACCTGCTCGACACGAACGCCTGCGTCGTCCTGATCAACGGGGAGCCGGCCACGGTTCGTACGCGCATGCAGAAGGCGGTCGCCTCGGGTGCCCACGCTCTGGTGTCGTCTGTGGCGGTGTTCGAACTCTGGTATGGTGTCGCCAACAGTGCTGAGCAGGAATTCAATCGCAGGCGTCTGGAGACTTTTCTGGCAGGTCCAATTCTCGTCGTCCCATTCGAAGATGCCGACGCGCGCGTCGCAGGATCGGTGCGCACCACTCTCGAAGCCGACGGAGAGTCCATCGGCGCCTATGACGTGCTGATGGCCGGCCAAGCGCGCTGCGCCATCAGCTCACTTTGGTTACGGCCAATGGGTCGGAGTTTTCACGAGTGAAAGGGCTTGTCTGGCAAGACTGGGGAAAACCGTAGAAGGCGCGAAGCGCGTCCGCCGGACGGCGACCCCCTTTGCTTTCAACGACTTAACTCCGTCTAATCCCCCACAGCACCGCTAAACCCCAATTTTGCACCGTTCGTTGGGATATGGATGCGCCATTCCCAAGCGTTCCAATAGGATAGGTGCAGTCCAACCCAGGGAAAAGTGTAGTCCGGAATCAGGTCGCTACGACCTGGAACCAATCCCGGGGAGTTGTCAAATTGTGGGATTTTCTTTGGGTGATCTTCCAGGTTCATCCAAGGTGAGGCCAGAAACAAAAGCAAACTCGCAGGTTGAGGGATAGCACTAACTGGTAGATGTTAGGCGCCATCCGAATGAAACGAAAGCCAAGACCGAGAAAGTTTTGGCCAAGAGCCAGAAGCCAGGAGCTAGAAGCTATCATGCGCAAGCCGATCAAGTACGTTGAAAAAGCAGTCGTCATCGCCGCCAAGGGGACTTGGGCAGTATTCGAGCGCTTGAACCGCATCAAGCCGAATCCGTCGCCCACACCGAAGTGGTCGGAAAAGCCGCTGCTCAAGTCGTACGAAAAGTCGAAGCCTCCGCTGGGCTGGCCGCGGACGACCGATTCGCTGTGCCCCAAGTGCGTGCCGGAAATCCGGCAGCAGATTCTCGATGGGCACCTGCCGCATGAAGTGCTGATGAACGAGAAGGTCGGCGAGATCAAAGCGCAGATCGTCGAGCGCGAGGGCAAGATCCTGATGGTGAAGGACTGCCCGACGCACGGCCACTTCGAAGACGTCATGTCGATCGACACCGAGTTCTCCAAGCATCTGGAGGAAGTGTTCCCCGGGCGCGACATCACGGCGCACAACGACGAGAAGCTGCATCATCACGGATCGTCGACCGTGAAGTACGGCCGCGGATCGGTGCTCACCATCGATCTGACGAACCGCTGCAACATGATGTGCGATCCCTGCTTCATGGACGCGAACCAGGTAGGATTCGTCCACGAACTGACCTGGGAAGAAATCAAGACGATGCTCGACAACGCCATCACCATCAAGCCGCGACGGCAGATGAGTGTGCAGTTCTCGGGTGGCGAGCCGACGTTGTCACCCTACTTCCTCGACGCAGTGCGTTACGCCCGCAAAGTCGGATACAACTCGGTGCAAGCCGCGACCAACGGCATCGAGTTCGCGAAGAGCTTTGAGTTCTGCCAGCAGGCGGTCGAAGCCGGCATGCGTTACGCCTACCTGCAGTTCGACGGCATCGGCAACGCAGCCAACGCGCATCGCCTTGTCGGCAACCTGTTCGACGTGAAGTTGAAGGCGATCGAAAACCTGCACAAGGCCGGCGTTGAGATCGTTCCGGTCGTCACGATCGTGAACGGCATCAACAACGAGCAAGTCGGCCGAATCATCAAGTTCGCACTCGACAATCCGAAAACGATCAGCTTCCTGAGCTTTCAGCCAGTAAGCTTCACCGGTCGCGACGAAGCCGTAACCGACGATCGCCGCGCCGCCCAACGCTACACCCTGAGCCACCTCGCCCATGACGTAAAAAATCAAACGGGATTAGGCGAACCCACGCGCGACTGGTTCCCGATTTCGTTCATGGGAACCTTCAGCGATTGGGCCGACCTGATGCACGTCAACGACGTGAAAAACGACTGGGGCCAACTATCTTGCGGTTGCCACCCGAATTGCGGCACGGGGATGGCTGTCATGATTGATAAGGAAACCAAGGAAGCGGTGCCCGTTACCGCGTTCTTGAAGGGGGATCAGCTCGCGAAGGACATTGCGAAGGTGAATGATGCGGCGCGCGGAAAGTTCCTCACTGTGTGTGGAATGGCGCTGTGTCTGATGAAGAACTACGATCCGTTCCAGGCGCCGACGCATTTCAAGCTGATGGACCTGTTGAGGAAGTTCGACAAGAACTTCAACGCTACGGGAAAGAATTATGGCAAGGTCGGTCCGGACCGGACCGTGGAAGACGTCATGAAGCGGCGGCAGGACCGGTGGAACTTCCTGTTCATCGCAGGTATGTGGTTCCAGGATCTGTTCAACTACGACTTCCGGCGGACCGAGCAGTGCATTATTCCGTACGCAACGCAGGAAGGTGAAATATCGTTCTGCGCCTACAACACGGGCGTGGGATGGCGGAACATCATCGAGAAGATGCACATGACGGCCACCCTCACCAAGTGGTACGAGGAGCACGGGCGGCACGAGATTTTCGCGGGCGGCAAGAAAGTCGACATGGAAGACAATTCGCACTCACTGCTGCTGCGCGATGATCTGGTCACGACCGAATTGCAGCACGATCTCGACAGCAAGGGCATCGCGAAGAACGCACGCGAAGAGAAGGTGCGGGCGCGGGACGCGAAGCAGAAGCTGACCGCCGATGCGAAGGCCGAGGCGCGTGGGCCGCAGATCAACGATGAGGCTTACAACGCACGCATGGCCGCAATGTATCGCGAAGTCGTGCTGAAGGAGAAGCCGGTCGTCGCTGAGAACGGATTCATTCCGCTCGGAGCGCTGACGAAACCGAACGGGAGCGGCAACGGGCACGCTGCTCAGGCCGAGAAGCCGGAGATTGCCGAGTCGGTGGCTGGAGACTAGCTTCTAGCTCCGAGCCACTAGCTTCTAGCCAAAAACAGATGGGCCGCGTTTGGGCGGCCCGTTTCTTTTCCCTTCACAGATGGTTAAGGCCCCACTTTCTCGCAAAGAACGCGAGACATGGGGCACCCGCGCCTTATCTATGGGACACATTGTGGCATCAAGGGCAGGATTGCTGCGCCTGTCTGCTTAGACAAGAGGTAAAGATAGCTGGTCAGGATGTGGAGACAGGCGAGTTCGGGTTTGATGAGGACTTTGGGTGGAATTCCGAGTTCGATCGAACTGACCTCAAACAGGCCGAGGACGTGCTCATACAGGGGAGGCAACGGCAGCTTCGGAACCAGATCGAGGCGTCCGGCGATACGGTTGGTATTGGGCACGACCTGGTTGTAGGTGGCTGCAAACTGTGGGCCGCCGGTTCGCGGACTGGCGTAGGTGTACACCGCGGGGGTCTTGAACGGGGTGTTGGCGGCGACGTCGAGGGCGAGGAGGGTGGCCAGCGCACCTCCGAGGCTGTGTCCGCAGATGGTCATGGAGGTTACGGGTCTGGGAAAGTTCAGGCCCGACAATGCTTGCATGACGCGTGGGCATTTGGGATCGAGCGTGGTCGTCATCGACATGTACACGGCGGTGAAGCCGTCTTCGCTGTGTCCGGCGCCTGGCAGGAAGGGACAGGTGACGAGAAGGAATTCGCCGTCGTGTACCCATTCCTGAATGCCTTCGGTGCCGCGAATGGCGATGACGACATCGCCCGCAGTGGCGGCCTGGAGGATGAATCCGATCGAGACGCGGGCTCTCCCCCGCGCCGGATTCATGTCGGTGGCGAGGTCGTTGGCGAAGACGGAAGTGACGACCTGATAATTCGCGGGGCCCAGGTTGATCGTCTGGCCAGCGTGGTTCGTGACGTCCGTGGGATCGACGGCGTAAGCCGCATTCACCAACTGTGCATAGAGGATGGCTTGGTTGAGCTCCATAGATATGTACCTTGAATTTCCTTTCGTAGAAATTCGAGAGGTCCTGCTTCTCGGCGCCAGGCGGGCGCGGGCGAAGCCGGAAGCGCATGAGAGTTGCCTCCCGTGAGCAAGTTGCTGCGGCGGACAAACCTCTGCGTTCAGGGCTCGCTTATTCGGTTGAATGGGGAAGCAGCGGGCGACGTATACGAATCCCGGCCTCTTGTACGGGAGGTCTGCGCCCAATGATCAGAAACACGGTAGAACAAGGCTGAGGACCTGTCAACAAGAGATGACATCGTCTCGCACTGCAGTTTAGTCCACGAGAGATTCTTGGCTTCGCCTGAAGAACGGCTCCGCTCAGAAGGACGCCGGGAAATAATGCGATGGGGGCGGTATACTTTCCGACCTATGCGAAAACTTGTCTTCCAGTTTCTATTGCTGTGCGCGATTTGTATTGGGTTGGTTCCGGCGAGCCTTCATGCTCAATCGTTGCTGGTGGTCAATCAGGGCGATACCAATGTGAGTGTCGTCGATCCTGTTGCTGCGAAGGAAGTGGCGACCATTGCGGAGAAGACTACCGGGGTGCATGGTCATGAGGTCGCGGTGTCAGCGGATGGGCACACCGCCTTTGTCCCCATCTATGGCAGTTCCGGTGTGGGCAAGCCGGGGGTCGACGGGCACGAGATGCTAGTGATCGACCTGGCATCGCGGGAGATCGTGGGAGACATCGATTTTGGGCATGGGGTACGGCCGCACTGTGCGGTGTTGGATCCGGCGAGCGGGTTGCTTTATGTGACGACGGAGCTGGACAAAACCGTGACCGTGCTCGATCCGCGAACGCGAAAGATCGTGGGTGCGGTTCCGACCGGGCAAGAGGAATCGCACATGCTGGCCTTGTCGCATGACGGGAAGCGCGGCTACACGTCCAATGTTGGGCCGGGCACCGTCTCTGTGCTCGATATGGTGGGGCGAAAGACGGTGGCGGTGATTCCGGTGTCGGGGCAGGTGCAGCGGATTGCCATCTCGGCGGACGACAAGTTGGTGTTTACGTCCGATCAAACGAAGCCGCAGCTGGCCGTGATCGATTCGGCCACCCAGAAGGTGAAGACGTGGGTGGCGCTCCCGGGTACAGGTTACGGGACGGCTGCCACGCCGGACGGGCGCTGGCTGCTGGTCGCGGTTCCGTCCACGAATCAGGTGGCGGTCATTGACCTGGGAAGCATGCAGGTAGTACGTCGCATCGATGTGCCGAGTACTCCCCAGGAAATACTAATTCGTCCTGACGGAAAGATCGCGTACGTTTCGTGCAACACGAGTGGGAAGGTTGTGGCGCTCGATCTGGCCGAATGGAGTGTTCAAAAGGTGATTGCTGCGGGCAAGTTTGCCGATGGTCTCGGGTGGGCGAAATAGTTCGTCGCGGGTAGCTTCGCCTGGTGGGCCACTAACTTTTCTGAACCAAATCTCTTTACATGCAGGGACTCAAAAGCCCCATGTCTCGCAAAGGGCGCGAGAAATGGGGCAGCCGGGCTGACAGAGTAGAGCAGGTTCGTCCCTATGGTCGGAATGACAAGTCAGCGCGTTTTCGCGCCCCCTATAATCCCAACTATGTTGTTAACAATTTCCAGCACGCATCAACCGGCTACCGATCTGGGATATCTGCTGCATAAGAATCCTGCGCGGCTGCATTCGTTGGAGTTGTCGTTTGGGAAAGCACACGTGTTTTATCCGGAGGCGAGCCGTGAGCGGTGCACCGCGGCGCTGCTGCTGGATGTGGATCCGGTGGGACTGGTGCGAGGCAAGCGCGGGCAGCATGAGGGCGGCACGCTGGATCAGTATGTGAATGACCGTCCTTATGTGCTGTCGTCGTTTCTGAGCGTCGCGATGGGGCGCGCGTTCGGGACGGCGATGTCGGGACGCAGCAAAGGGAGGCAGGAGCTGGCGGACCAGGCGATTCCTTTGACTGCGAAGCTGGCAGTAGTGGCTTGCCGCGGCGGCGAGGGATTGATTCGCGAGTTGTTTGAGCCGCTGGCATACAGCGTTGCCTGCGAACATCATCCGCTGGACGAGAAATTTCCGGAGTGGGGCGAAGGACCTTATTACTCGGTGACGCTGACTGGGAGGCTACGGCTGCGCGATCTGCTCAATCACATTTATGTGTTGGTGCCTGTGCTGGATGCGGAGAAGCATTACTGGATCGGCAAGGCGGAGGTGGAGAAGCTGTTGCGGAAGGGCGAAGGATGGCTGGCGTCGCATCCGCATAAGGAGGCGATCGTGAAGCGCTACTTGCCGCGGCAGAGGCAACTGGCCCGCGAGGCTCTGGCGCAGTTGGCGGAGGAGGACAATCGCGATCCGGATGTGGCGGCGCAGCAGAATTCCGAACAGGAAATAAAGATGGAGGAGCCGATTCGTTTGTGGCAGCAGCGCATGGAGGCGGTGACGGCGGTGCTGCGCTCGGCGGGGGCGAAGCGTGTGCTGGATTTGGGGTGCGGGGAAGGGAAGTTGTTGAAGGAATTGCTGGAGGACAGGGCGCTGACGGAGATTGCAGGGATGGACGTTTCCTACCGGAGCCTGGAGATTGCGAGCCAGCGCTTGAAGCTGGACCGGATGCCGGCGAAGCAGAAGGAGCGGCTGAAGTTAATGCATGGCTCGCTGATGTATAGGGACAAGCGGCTGGCTGGGTATGACGCGGCGACGGTGGTGGAGGTGATTGAGCATCTGGATGCGCCGCGGCTGGCCGCGTTTGAGCGCGTGCTGTTTGAGGCGGCTCGTCCGAAGACGGTGGTGGTGACTACGCCGAATGCCGAGTACAACGTGAAGTTTGAGATTCTGCCCGCGGGGAAGTTCCGGCACAAAGATCATCGGTTTGAGTGGACGCGAAAGGAATTTGGGGATTGGTCGGCGCGGGTCGCGGAGCGGTTTGGGTATGTGGTGCGGTTTCTGCCGGTGGGGGAGGAAGATGCGCAGGTGGGTCCGCCGACGCAGATGGGGGTCTTCAGGTTGTGAACATTACGATCCCTGAATTGTCGTTGGTGGTGTTGATTGGGCCGTCGGGATGCGGGAAGTCGAGCTTCGCGCGGGCGCATTTCAAGCCTACGGAAGTGCTCTCGTCTGATTTCTGTCGTGGCCTGGTTTCGGATGACGAGAACGAGCAGGCGGCGACGAGAGATGCGTTCGACGTGCTGCACTATGTGGCGCGGAAGAGGCTGGCAGCGGGACGGCTGACGGTGGTCGACGCGACGAATGTGCAGCAGGAGGCGCGCAAGCCGCTGGTGGAACTGGCGCGCGAGTTTCATGTCCTTCCGGTCGCGATTGTGCTGAACCTGCCGGAGAGGCTCTGCCACGAACGGAATCAGAACCGGCCGGACCGGCAGTTTGGACCGCACGTGGTGCGGAACCAGTCGCAGCAACTGCGGCGGTCGATTCGCGGGCTGGAGAGGGAAGGCTTCCGTCATGTGTTTGTGATGTCGAGCCCGGAAGAGGTCGCGTCGGTCACGATCACGCGGCAGGCGCTCTGGAACAATCTGAAGCAGGAGTATGGGCCGTTCGACATTATTGGCGACGTGCACGGGTGCTACGAAGAGTTGACTGCGCTGCTTACACAGCTCGGCTACAAGATTGAATCCGAAGGTTCAAAGGTGATTCCGCCGGATGGACGCAAGGCGATTTTCGTTGGCGATCTGGTGGACCGCGGGCCGCGGATTCCTGAAGTGTTGCGGCTGGTTATGAAGATGGAGGAGGAGGGCACGGCCTTCTGCGTTCCGGGAAATCATGACATGAAGCTGATGCGGAAGCTGAAGGGCCGCGATGTTCAGTTGACGTACGGGCTGGCGGATTCGGTGGAGCAACTGGACAAGCAGCCACCAGAGTTCAAGCAAACGGTGATCAAGTTTCTCGACGACTTGGTTAGCCATTACGTGCTCGACGACGGGAAACTGGTCGTGGCGCACGCGGGAATGAAGGAAGAGATGCAGGGGCGTGGCTCGGGCAAGGTGCGAGACTTCGCGCTCTATGGGGAGACTACAGGGGAGACTGACGAGTACGGGCTCCCGGTGAGGTACAACTGGGCGGCAGAGTATCGAGGGCAGGCGATGGTCGTATACGGGCACACGCCGGTGGCTGAGCCCGAGTGGTTGAATCGCACGATCAACATTGATACAGGATGTGTGTTCGGGGGGAGGTTGACGGCGCTGCGTTATCCGGAACGCGAACTCGTTTCGGTTCCTGCGCTGAAGCCTTACTACGAATCGGCGAAGCCCTTCTTGCGGCCGGATACTGGAGCGGGGGTGCTGACGACGCAACAGCAGTTGGATGATCTGCTCGATCTCGAGGACGTGGTCGGCAAACGCATCATCCAAACCCGGCTGCAGAAGAGCGTCACGATTCGCGAGGAGAACGCGACGGCCGCGCTGGAGGTGATGAGCCGGTTTGCCGTGAATCCGAAGTGGCTGATTTATTTGCCGCCGACAATGTCACCGTGCGAGACCAGCAAGCGCGATGGATTGCTGGAGCATCCGGAAGAGGCGTTTGCGTATTACCTGCACGAAGGCGTGCACAAGGTGGTTTGCGAGCAGAAGCACATGGGGTCGCGGGCTGTGGTCGTGATCTGCCGGGATGCTGAGGCGGCGCGGAAGCGGTTCGGGATTCTGGAGGGAGAGATTGGGGTCTGCTATACGCGTACCGGGCGAAGGTTTTTCAATGACGCGGCGATGGAATCGCAATTTCTGGAGCGAGTGCGCGACGCGGGTGAGAATGCCGGCATTTGGGAAGATCTGAAGACCGAGTGGGTGTGTCTGGATTGCGAGTTGATGCCGTGGTCGGCCAAGGCGCAGGAATTGCTGCGGTCGCTGTATGCGTCCGCCGGGGCGGCTGCGCGCGCGGGGTTGCCGCGGGCGATTGCGGCGCTGACGGCGGCGTCGAGCAATCCCGAGATCGCAGCGCTTGCGGAACAATTTCGCCAGCGTGAGATTGCGGCGGATCTCTATGTCGAGGCTTATCGTCGTTATTGCTGGGCGGTGACCTCTTTGTCGGATATGAAGCTGGTGCCGTTCCATCTGCTGGCGAGTGAAGGGCGGGTTCATTCCGCGAAAGATCATGTTTGGCACATGGAGACGCTCGCGAAGATTTGCGGCGGTGCGCGTCCGGGGGCCCCTTCGACTAACGCTCAGGCCAGGTCCGCGCCACATGATTCCGCGTCACATCACAACTTGTTGCTGCGGACGCCTTACCAGGTGATCGATCTTACGGACAAGGCGGAGCAGGATCGGGGGATCGCGTGGTGGGAGGAACTGACGGCGGCGGGTGGCGAAGGCATGGTCGTCAAGCCGTGGGATTTTGTGAGCAAGGGGCGCAAGGGGTTGGCGCAGCCGGCGCTGAAGGTGCGGGGGCGGGAATATTTGCGAATCATCTATGGGCCCGATTACACGTTGCCTGACAACCTGACGCGGTTGAAGAGCCGCGGATTGGGAGCGAAGCGGTCGCTGGCCGCTCGGGAGTTTGCGTTGGGATTGGAGGCGCTGGAACGGTTCGTGCATCGGGAGCCGCTGCGCCGGGTGCACGAGTGCGTGTTTGGTGTGCTGGCGCTGGAGAGCGAGCCGGTGGATCCGCGGCTATAGGAATCACTTCTCAGAGAGGAGCCAACAATCAAGTCAAAAGCGACGGACAGGAGTGTCCGTCCCACAGGGCTACTGCGGAAATCCTATCGTGCGTACCAGGTCGGTGTAGCGTGGATCGCAGTGCAGAGGGGCGAGGGTGAAGTCGGTGCGGAGGGTGAGGATCCAGAGGTTGTGTTCCTGGTAGGCGGCGTTGAGCCACTCGAAGGCGTGATCCTTGTCGCCGAGTTCTGCGTATAACTGCGCGATCCAGAACGCAACGAGATAGTTGGTCTTGGCATCGCGTTGTGCGATGCAGACTTTGATTGCGCTGCGGAGAGCGCTGGGCCATCCGTCTGAGCGGAAGCCTTCGTCGAGCGCGGAAGCGAAGGCCGGAAGTTCGTGTCATTCATCTGCTGACCGGCAATCTTGAATTCCTGAATGGCTTGTGGGTACTTGTGCTCGTCCCCGTACGAGCATCCGAGGCGATAGTGGGCCGCGCCGAAGGTAGGATTATCGGCAATGGATTTCCGGCAGATGGCAATCGCCTTCTCGAATTGATGGTCGTAGTTGTAGACTTCGCACAGCACAGCGCCGATGATAGGTGAGAGTGGATCGAGTTGATGAGCGCGGTTGGCTTGGTCGATCGATTCCTGCGCGCGTCCTCCAATGTAGGCGAGAACTTCGGCGAACCACTGATGAGCGGTGGCGTCGCTGGGAACGATGGCGAAGGCTTTTTGGAAATCGGTCTCGCCGCCGGAAAAGTCCCAGGAGTAGAGCATCTTCATAAGGCCAAGGTCGGCGTGCGGCCGGGCCAGCGTCGGATCGAGTTCCAGCGCTTTCCGAGCGGCAGCAATCGACTTGGGGACAATTGGGATCGCCGCCGAAGTAGCCGAGCACGGCGTAGACATCGGCGAGTCCGGCGTAGGCGAGAGCGTAGGTAGGATCTTTGTCGATGGCCTGATTAAAGTAGGAAATGGCGTTGTTGAGATCGGCGTTGGTGCGCTTGTTCCGGGAGTAGCGGCCTTTCACGTAGAGCTGGTAGGCGTCGGGGTTGTGGATGCCCTGGCGGGTAACCTGCTGCTTTTCCGCGCTGCTTAATCTGGAACGCAGTTTGTCAGCGATGTCGCCTGCGATCTGCTGTTGCAGAGCGATAATGTCGGAGGATTTGCGCTCGTATTGCCCGCCCCAGATCTCGGTGTTGTCTTCGACGTTGCTGAGGTCGGCGGTGATTTGCACGGTGTCGCCATGCTGCGCTAGGCGGCCGGTAAGCAGGGCGTCGACCGCCAAGTCCTTGCCGATCGTCTGAGGGTCAGCGTCTTTGCCTTTGTAGCGGAAGACGGAGTCGCGGGATTTCACTTTCAGATCGGGCAGATGGGCGAGGCTGGCGATCAGAGATTCCGTGAGTCCATCGCTCAGGAACCCGGCGTCTGGATTGGCACCGGCGTTGGCGAAGAGAAGAACAGCGATGGACCCGATCTTGGGTGTCGCCATCCTGGTGCGCCAGAACCAGCGGCCACGCTCCATTAAGACGAGCAGCATGATCGCGGCGACGAGAACCCAATACCCGAGGGTCGAAGTTTTATGCGGAGCCGGCGCAGATGCAGCCACAGACTGTGTGGACCCGCTGTCGCGCTTCAGGCGCTGCAGGTCCGTGCGGATTTCGGAGGCGTGCTGGTAGCGGAGAGCGCGGGTCTATGAAGCATGGAAATGGCTCGTCAAACGCGGGTGCAGAATCGCGCCGAACCGTCCCCCGTCATGGTTCAAGCGTCCACAAATGATGCGTATGGCAGTGACCACGCATAGCCTGCTGAAGCGTCTGCATTGGTGGAAACGGTTCCGCCGTTTAATGTCTTTCTTGTTCCTGTTCTGGCCAACTGCGGGTACCCGGCCAATGTCGACCCGCAGCATTACATGCTCGCCACCCGGTTTGAACCCGACCAGAGCAGGTGGATAGACGCGGCGTACTTCAACATTGACGATCCAAACGACGCGATAAATTACAGGCTCGGAACCAGTCTTGATTCTTCATGTTCAGCATGTTCGAAGGCAGCCTTTCCGAGAAGCAAGTAAAACTGATAGGAATTTCTGAAGTTGTCTCAAAGTCCGATCCCGTTTCACGATTGCTTGAAAAGTCGCGTGCACTCGTCTGTCGCACCGCTACTTGACTGTAGCGTGCCTCCGGTTTGCCGACTCAGAAGGTTTGGGCTCCGCCAAGGTGGAGGAATTATGGAAGCTCGTACCGAAGAAATCAGGGCTGAACTCAGTGAACTGCTTCGCAAACAGCGCGAAGTCTTGGACTCGAGGATGTTGGGAACTGCCAGCGATTCGGAGCTGCTCGAATACGAGGTCAGGCAAGAAATCATCGACCAGTTGTGTAAGGCGTTATCTCGACCCGAAGCAGCCTAGCATATTTCTCAGCGCGGAAAAATTGCTCCAGAGCGGTGGGGCTCTGCCTGCGTTAGGCCTTCGGGTGTTAGAACTTCCTGCTCTCGCTTTTGTCCAGCTACGGAACCACACTCTCGCAAACGGAAAGGGCGACGCTCCCAATTAGGAAAAGAAGGCCTCTGCTGAGTCGGCGGAGGCTTTTTCACTAGAATTCGCTCTTGCATTCCGCCGTTTTAGGCATACACTGCCGGCGACCCGATGCCGGCATGGGTCAAGAATATCCAGAATATCCTGGACCAATGGCTTCAGACTACGAACATTACATCGGGCAGATTGTTTCGTCGCTACACAAGATTGGAAAGGCTTGGGGAGAGGGACTTACAGAGAAGGCTGGTGACGGGCTAGGTTTAGCGAGTCTTCCAAACGTAGAAGTTCTTCTCATCTGCCAGAGTTTGAATTTCCAGACCTTCCGCAGTAGCTCCTCGATGTACCGCTGACCTGAGATTTGCTAAGCCGATCCCGCCCACGCCTTCAAGAGGAATCTCCAGTGCCGACGCAACTGGTGCACTTTTCAGCTCCTTCACGATCCCTTGCATGAGATCGTAGTGCTTTCCACGTCTGCCTTTATCTAGCAGTGAACTGTCCACCACACGATACTTCGCAGGTGGTAAAGGCACTAGTTTTTCCTTGGGCATGGTCCTTCCTCCCTATCCGCACAGACACGATAAACCAACTAGACCCTTGTGTCAATAGTATTGTCGTTATGCTTCATATTAATTCTACGACTGTTATACGTGTCATATACCAGTGAGCCCGCTTCGTGTCGGGCTATTTACGTAGTGTTGCTGTTCCGTCCTGCCTGCGATAGGGGAACCCAATATCTTCACCTTTTTTTAGTGGCAGGGGTACGCTGGGTTGCGTGAGGTGATTCCGTGAATATGAATGGTCACTGGCGGGAATTGTACGAAGCCGCGATGTTGGAACCGAATCCGGCAGAACTCGAGAAGAAGATTGGGCTAGCGAAGACAGAGATACGTCGGCGCGGGGAAGAAATCACGTCCATGCCCGATGCTGACTGGATCGCAGAGCAGCGAGCAATGAGCGATGCTCTACGGACGTTGGATTTGCTTGGGAGGTTGGAACTGAAGTTACATTCTAGTCCCGCAAGCCAAATGGGTCACGAGCACAGCATCAGGGGTGACTTGTGACGCATATGTGCCGTGATTTACAAACAGCCGTTAGGCGACGCAACCGACGCCTGATTCAAGCTTTGCCTTACCGCGTTTCCATCGTGACCGACCCAAAGAAGCTAGCTTGGCTTCATGGCGAGGCGCAAAAACGTAAGCAAGATGCAGAAGACCGCGAGCAGCACCCGAAACGGGAATCTGCGCTGTAGTGGGCAATTGGAGATTTTGGAACTGAATATCACTGATTTCAAAACCGAGGATCAATTATGGATAACTCTCTGAACCCATCTGAAGCAGCCATTGTGAACACGATTGGAGTTGCTCTACGCACAAACACTGATGAACGCTACCGTACGTTGTTCGATTTGGCTCCCGTGGCCGTTTATTCTTGTGACGTTTCAGGCGTGATTCAAGATTACAACAATTACGCAGCGAAACTGTGGGGGCGCAAACCGGAATTGGGAGATACCGACGAGCGGTTCTGTGGCTCGTTCAGGATGTACCGCCCGGATGGTAGTTATATGCCACACGAGCAATGCCCCATGGGCGACGTGCTGGCTGGCAAGATACCGGGGACGCATGATGCGGAAGTGCATATTGAGCGGCCCGATGGCTCGCGGATTATCGTCATCGTGAATATTGCTCCGCTGATGGACGACCGGGGAGAAATCACGGGAGCGATCAATTGCTTCTACGATGTTACCCAGCGCAAGCAGGCGGAGGAAGCATTGCGCGAGAGTGACATCGAACGCCGACAGTCAGAGGAAGCCCTACGTGACAGCGAAGCTCAGTTGCGATTTGCAAACGAACAGCTTGAATCTGTTGTTGAAAGGCGCACAGCCACGCTCCGGCTTCTCTCAGCCAGACTCATGCGCGTCCAAGATGAAGAGCACAGGAGAATTGCGCGTAATCTTCACGACAGTTTGGGGCAGTATTTGACGAGCGTGAAGATGAATTTGGACTTGCTGCGTAGTTCCGCCTCTCCTACCCAAGCGGAACTATTATCCGCAGCATTGGAATCGGTTGAGCGGAGTATAGTCGAAACTCGTACTCTGTCCTTTCTACTACATCCGCCTCTGTTGGACGAGGCAGGATTCGTCTCTGCAACTCGCTGGTACTCCGAGGAATTTGCGAAACGAAGCGGAATCACGGTGAAACTAGACTTGCCAGAGGCCTCCAATCGGCTTCCAGACTTGGTAGAACTTGCCTTGTTCCGCATCTTGCAAGAGAGTCTCACGAACGTTCATCGTCACTCCGGTAGCTCCACAGTTGAAATTCACCTAAAGGTCGGTATGGGTCAAGCGGTGTTCACAGTGAGAGATTTTGGACGCGGAATGCCCACCGGAGTAATTCAAGGATCTCAGACAAATGGCTTCGGTGTCGGCCTAACCGGTATGCGGGAGCGTGTCAACGATCTAAGTGGGAAGTTCGAAATTCAATCGGATGGGGACGGTACGGCCATAACCGTGTCGATTCCATTGTCTCCGGAGACAGCAGAGCATTCCGCGCGACCTGATCCGCGGAAGAGTTCGGCTGCTTAGATCCCTTAATCTACAGGAAAAACAAAAATCGGTTTTCGGAGCGACAATAAAGCCAGCCGCATCGGATTCCTCATAACGAGAAAGCCAAACGTTCCCAGGCTGAATCGGGCAGAAGGATGATCCTGACCTGAATCCCATCCACGACGGGGGTGTGTACATCTCGACATCACATACACATATACCCGCCAACGAATGGGCAGCGAGAGGAGAGGGGTCGCTTGATGTCCAACAGCGACCTGGGCGCAGCACCCATAAAGCGTGAAATGTACAAATTCGTGACATCTCGCTGACACTTCTTAGAATGCATGATCCTACATTCATTGAGCCGGCTGGTCAGAGAATTGTGACTTGTGTGCGAAGAAAGCTGGCACCTTCACTCCCCTGCCTTTGACCTGGCATACAAAGGAGATTCACATGCAGCGTCGCACGATTGCCTTCGCACTTGCCCTGGGGTTCGCGCTGATGTTGGTTTCGAGCGCGGCCATGGCGCAGTATCAACTCACAAATCTCTCCTCGAATCAGGTTAAGCAGGCACGTCACGACGATCCGTTGCTGGTGAATGCCTGGGGGCTGGTGCATGCACCCGGGTCACCATGGTGGGTGAGTGACAATGGCTCAGGCTGGTCGACCCTATACGATGGTGCGGGAAGACTGAATTCGGGATTAAAAGTGTTGATCCCGACTGCGGGAAACGGTCCTTCTTCACCGACGGGGTTAAATGGCCCGGGTTCGCCGACCGGGATTGTGTGGAACGGATCGTCGGAGTTCCAAGTCGGGGGATGGCCTGCGTTCTTCTTGTTTGCAACGCGAGACGGAACCATCAGTGGTTGGGCGCCGCAGTCGAACTTCAACGAAGCGATTATCGGCGTGGACACTACGGCCAATAAGAATCCGCCTCCAGCGGTGTACACCGGCCTGGCGATCACGAACAAGGCTTCGGGGAATCGTCTGTATGCTGCGGACATGGCGAACAATAAGGTGGATGTGTATGACGGGACCTTCACTCCTGTGAAGCTGGCCGCCGGGGCGTTCACCGATCCTTCGATTCCAGCGGATTTTGCGCCGTTCGGGATCCAGGACATTAATGGACTGGTCTACGTCAC
>DATDGW010000768.1:0-2829 GCA_036521895.1 Candidatus Sulfotelmatobacter sp.
TCATCCGCATGGACACCTGGGTCGGCCGCCGCATGCGCGTTCATGCCACCAGCGTGGGCAAAGCACTCGTCGCGTACATTCCGCAAGAGAGGTTGGAGAAAATTGTCGGCGAGCAGGCAATGGAGAAGCGCACTCCAAAAACCATCACGACTTTACCGCGTTTTCTGAAAGAACTGGAGAAGGTGCGCACCCAGGGTTACGCCGTCGATGACGAAGAAAACAATCTAGGAGCCCGCTGCGTCGGCGCGCCCGTGTTCAACCAGCAAGGCGCTATCGAGGCGAGCGTGGGATTGAGTGGAACCACGAATCAGGTCAACTCGCAGACCATGCCGCGAATTCTGGAAGCGTTGAAGGACGCGGCGCGCCACATCTCCATGCAGTTGGGCTATCGCGCCCCGCACCGCCGGGCGAGCGGAGACTGAAAGGCAGTGCGTAGAAAGGGAAGCATCCTCCTACTTCCTGACGACAGCTTATAATCGGACCTCGTGACTCAGACCTCCACACCAAACCTCAGAGTGCGGTTGCGGCGAATGTTTGTTGCTCTGGTCCTCTCCGTGCTTGCAGTGGCGGCGCTTGCGTACGGACTCGACTTCGCCGTATTCCGCATACGGGCGGCGACGAACCACAATGCCTACGGCTCGGTGACGGTGGATCATTACTACGCCATATTGCAAAAGAACGGTAAGACTCAGTTGATCTTTGACCCGCCGCAGGCTCAAACTTGCGTGCACGCGCTGTTTCCGCATGGCGGATGGCTGCCTTGCTGGTATCTGAGCCGGCATCCCGATCAGCGGACCGATATCTAGAATGAAGAGACAGGCTAGAATGTCGCAGCCGTTGTTACAGACCGAATTTCCCGGGGGACTCATGGTGAAGAATTTCGTTCGCGGTGCATGCTGGCTCGCACTCGTGGTAACTCTGTCTTGTGCTGCCGTGGCAGCGACCTCGGGCTCGCCCGACGCACGATTGCAGAAGGCGTACCGCTTCCAGCAGGGTGGCTGGACCTACGTGCACCTCGAAGGACCTCCATCGGATATGGGCTTCCAGCACGGCTACCTTCTCGCTCCCGAAATTGCCGATGCGTTTGAAGCTATCAAGCTGTTCGACATGCACCAGACGCAGCGCGACTGGGAATTCTTCCGCACGACCGCGCGCCAGATGCTCTGGCCCCACATCGACGCCGAGTATCAGCAGGAACTGCAGGGCATTGCCGACGGCGTGAAAGCGCACGGCGTCGATCTCGACGTGTACGACATCGTCGCGCTGAATGCATTTGAGGAGGTACCCGACTACTACGTGCCATGGCTGAATAAACAGCAGAAATCGTCGCAGGGCCCCAAACTCGCCGCCCCCGGAAACTGCAGCGCGTTCATTGCTACCGGCAGCATGACCAAAGATCACCAGATCGTCATCGCTCACAATAACTGGACGAGCTACCTTGCGGGCGAGCGCTGGGTTATCGTCTTCGACATCCAACCCGAGCATGGCAACCGCATCCTGATGGATGGCTTCCCGGGAGTGATCGTCAGCGACGACGATTTCGGTGTCAATTCCGCGGGCATTATGATCACGGAGACTACTATCACCCAGTTTGCAGGGTGGGATCCGAAGGGGAAGCCCGAGTTCATGCGAGCCCGCAAAGCGCTGCAGTACGCCAACAGCATCGATGATTACGTGCGCATAATTAAAGAAGGGAACAACGGTGGATACGCCAACGACTGGCTTATCGGCGACCGCAAGACCGGCGAAATTGCCTACCTGGAGCTCGGTCTGAAAAACACCCCGCTCTGGCGAACCAAAGATGGCTACTTCGTCAGCTCAAATTTTGCGCGTGATCCGAAACTCATTCAGGAAGAGACCAACGGTTTCGATCCGAATGACAAGTCGTCTTCCATGAACGCCCGCCATGCCCGCTGGGAAGAAGTGATGCAGCAGGCCAAAGGAAAAGTTGACGTCGCGATGGCCGAGCAGTTCCTCTCCGACCACGTCGACAGCTTCGAAAAGAAAGACCAAGCGAACGAGCGCGCCCTCTGCGGTCACGTGGATGCCTCCTTGCGTGGCGTGAAGGAATGGGACTGGGCCCCCTACAATCCCGGCGGCGCCGTGCAGGGCAAAGCCACCGACAGTGCCATGACTGCAAAGATGAGTTTCGTGGCGCGAGCTGGTCACCCCTGCGGAGCGGACTTTCTGGCAGAGCAGTTTCTCGATCGCCACCCCGAATTCGCTTGGCAAAAGCCGCTACTGCGTGACATGAAAGCTGGCCCGTGGACAGTCTTCACATCGGGCCAGAAGGGTCAATAGCCGATTAGGATCGTGTGACGCCGCCGTCCCGGCGGCTGTCGTGGTGGCGTCCCCGCCCGCGACTGCGTGTGGCCAATCAACATCGTCGGTTTCTTTTCGATTCTGGGCGGCGCTGCCACCCAGTCGTGCCGGTGACCGTTCACCAGAGCAATATCGAGCCGCCACTACACTTTACTGGCCTCTTTCGACCACAGGACCGCACATTGAAGCGAAACCTTCGCATTCAGGCTGTAACTTTTGCCAGTACTCCGTTCTGTTTCACCAGAGTAATTAAGGATGTACTCCTGAGACGACTAAGAGAAGACAGGCTCGGGCTTGGCTGTTTTTCCAAAGAGGCGGGGACGTTGTGGACGGAAGACAGAAGGCTATCAGCCGGGTAGGTGGCTTCCTCGGTCGCCGTTGTTCAGCTGCGTTTGGCCACTCTGCAGATCAACCTTCCAATCCCACAACCATTTTTCGAACCTGTCTCCGCGCCCGTCGATTCGATTTGGGGGTGGTCTCTCTTCGTGCTTGCGGTCGACGCGATTG
>DATDGW010000769.1:0-2473 GCA_036521895.1 Candidatus Sulfotelmatobacter sp.
AATGCCGCAACCGCAGGTTTGGTAAATCGCCATCGCACAGAAGAAGCGCGCAGATTGCAGATCGGCAAAGATTTCAAGCTGCGCGGCCGGCGGTAGGTGGGTGTGAATCCGCCCAGGAGGTGGGAATGCTTTGTCTTCGCAGAATCATGGCGCTAAGCTCCGCGTTGTCGGTCTCGCTTCTACTCGGTTCGTGCAAAGAGAAGAGCGCTCCGAAATCCAGCGGAGCATCCCCAGCCAGCGTAACTTCTGCCAGCGGAACATCCACAGCCGGCCAAATATCCACACCGGTCGACCTGACCACACTCCCGGGAACCACATTCAAAGTTACGTATGACGACCACACGGTAATCGTTGAGGAGGCCACGGTTCGCAAGACGCTGCGCAGCGTCAGCAAGAACGGGAACGTTTTGGTATTTGATCCGTCTCCGCAGATTCAGAAGCTGGAGCCGGGAAGTGTACTGCTCATGCAAGGGCTGTCCCTGCGGAAGGTATTGGCGGTCATGCCGTTTGAATCCAGGACTGCTGTCCTTACCGTGCCAGCGGTGCTTACAGACGCCATCAAAGAAGGCCATATGCACTGGGACTATCCGGTGCGCTTCTCGTCGCAGTCTGCTGGCCAAGAAAGTGTCGGACCAGCACGCTATTCCAGGATCGCGCCCTGCTTGGCGGACTTGTTCAGATGTTTGGGAAGCCGCACGACTCCTGTCGTCTATGCGGCCGATGCCCCGCCCGGTTCCATCCATGGCACGGTCAAGGGTTGGGATGTTTGGGCAGACGCAACCGTGGAAGCCAATCGGGTCCGGATCCAGGTGCAAGCGAAGCGTGAAGAGGCTGGGCTGCATGCCCTGCTCACCGGGGATGGATACCTGCAGAACTTCGACACATCATCCGACATAGAGATTCACGATAGCAAGCTGACCGACTTGCGCTGGAGCAACAAGAATCTCAACGGCGTGATGAACTTCAGCTGGGAAGTCGCCAAGGAAAAGCCGGGCGTGTGGGCAGAAGAAGATCCAGTTCCCTTGCCTACTTCTTTTAAACAGCCCCTCATCATCGGTGGGCTTCCGCTGACCCTCACGGTGGAGGAGGCGCTGCTCATTCATCCGGCCCTGACCCAGGCAAACCAGCTGAGCGAAGCTCATTTCCGGCTCGAATACAACGGGTATTCGCGCTTCAGCCTTCACTCCGGAAACATTGATGACGATGGACAAGTCACCGGTGAGACGACAATTGTGAATACTCGGGCGCTCTCCCCCGTGGCCGCTCATGCTTTTGTTGCGACGCTGGCTGCGCCACGTCTCGGGCTGAAATTTGGAATCAGCTCGGCCTGGGAGGCACTGGAGAAGGTTCTTCCCACCGACTTGGCCGAAAGCGCTCTGCAGGCATTCTTATCAAACCCCTACGTGCAGAAAGCGATGGGCACGCCGGATTTTCAGAAGGCCCTGGAGATTGTCAGCGAAGTTAAGGATGCGGTGAAGACGGCCCTGAAGAGCGATGCGGCGGTGCATCTCGACTTCATCATCGCAGGAAATCTACTGGATTCCGGACCACTGACTCCCGGTCTGGGGATGGTGCACTGCACCAGAGCCCAGGTCGTCGTCACCGTGCAGGGCGTCGCCAATGCTGAGGTTCTGGCCCAGCCAATCGCGCAGGCCACAAAGGTGCTCGCCCGCTACACCAAATCCATCGGGCCAAAGACGGGTCCATGCGCATAACTAAAACGGAGGCGGCTGAGCGAGCGGGATAAGAGCCGGCTAGAGATAAGGAGCCAAAAAATGAAGCGTATATGTCTTTTGCTCGGTCTGATCGTCATTATTTTGCTGCCTCAGCTGATTTGTGCTCAGGATCGATCGAGCCAAAAACAGGCGGCGACCAGCGCAGACCGCAATTCTTCGCCCGCCAGCCTGACCAACTGGACTGGGCCAAAGTTGCGGTTGGCGGTGATGGACTTCAACGGCTCGGCGCTCAGGTCGCAGACCAGCTATCAGCCTTCGGGCGTGACTTCCAGCCAGAACATTCCCGCGCCCACAGACTTCGCGCGCGGTATGACCGAGATGCTGACGACAGCGCTCACCAAGACCGACAGGTTCATTGTGCTGGAGCGCGCGGCGTTGGAAAAAGTGACGGGCGAGCAGGACCTCGGCGCCGGTGGGCGTGTGAACGTGGAGACGGCGCCGCAGATCGGCAAGATCATCGGCGCCCAGGCCATCATCACTGGCGACATCACCGAGTTCAGCTACTCGCAATCCGGCATGGGCGGGAAGCTCAATGTTCTGCACGGCTTCGGCGCGAAGCTGGACCGGGTCAATGCCCAAGTAGCGCTCGATATCCGCGTGATCGACGCCGTTACCGGGCAGGTCATCACCTCATACCGCTCACAAGGCAAGGCTAGCATGTCCGGAGTCTCCACTGATTTGACCCGCGGAGACCAGAGCTTCAGCGTTGCGGCCGCCGAGAACACGCCCCTCGGTAA
>DATDGW010000770.1:0-1624 GCA_036521895.1 Candidatus Sulfotelmatobacter sp.
ATCCAAGTCGCGTCCGGCGACAGCGCGGCCCTGACCTGCGATTGCACACCCTCGGCGCTGATCCCGATGGGCTCCGTCTTCCGCCTAAACGAACTCGGCAGCGGACCGCTCTGGCTGCTCGACCCAACGTCCGACCGAGGCCTGGTTTTCGTCCCGGCTCCGCCTCCGGCCGCGAACTAAGTGTCTGTAAGAAAATAACCGTAGCATTATGAGCGGGGCGTAATGGTGTAATTCCATTCACCGTGGAAAGTGTCAGGACGCAGGTGGATGGTGGCAAACTCCTGTTTGCCTACCTTGACTCCCTTCGGGTACTTGCCTGTGTCCAGTTGGCTTTTAACTCTGAGACCGGCTCTTGTAGTGGTGGCCGCGATTAGATTGACGATGACTTCATGACTTACCAGCGGCTTGCCGCGCCAGTTCTTCGTGATGAAGGAGAACAAGCGATGCTCGATCTTGTTCCACTTGCTGGTTCCTGGCGGGAAATGGCAGACCCAGATTTCCAGCCCGGTTTCGTCGGCCAGTTTTTGCAACTCCAACTTCCACAACCGCACGCGCGATCCGTTGCTGCCTCCACTGTCCGCGGTAATCAAAAGCTGACGGGCGCCGGGATACGTCTCTCGACCCATCATGTTCCACCATCGCCGAATGCTCTCCACGGCGAACGCTGACGTGTCATGATCGGTGCCCACGCTGACCCAACCGGCATTCTGCCCCAGATCGTATACTCCATAGGGCGCGTCTTTCTGCTTCCCGAAATCATGAATCTGGACAGATTCGGGCTCACCCTTCGGACGCCATTCGCGGCCCCCATTCTTATAGTCCCCTACCTGTTCTTTCTTTTTCGTATCTACGGAAATTGCTGGCTGGCCGCTCTTCAGGAATTCCGTCGCCTTGGCATTGATGTGTTCAAACTGCGCATTGCGATCCGGATGGGAGGAACCTTCCTTCGTCTTGCGGTTCGCCTGCAGGCTGTACTTCTGCTCGTGCAACAACTCCGCAACCAGCATATGGCTCACCTCGTGGCCCTGCGCGCGTAATTCGTCGGCGAGATTCCGCACACTTTTGCAAGTCCACCGCAGCGGGGACTGAGGATGCCCTCGCGTCACTGGTTCCAACAGCTTTTCCAGATCGGACAGCAGACTCGGATCTTTGAGCGACGCCTTCTTCCGACCACCGCCCTTTTGCCGAATGGACAGACGTGTCCTGCGAGAGCGATCCGGTTTCTTTTTCAATTCCGACAAACCCACAGCGATGGCCCGCCTGGAAACGCCGCTAGCGCGCGCTACCAGCGATGGGCCACCCCGCCCATGGGCCGCGCTTTCGGCAGCCGCCCACAAACGCCGCGTGCGTTCATCCAGCCACGGTTCCAAGCGAGAGAAACGCTGCTTGATTTCACCCTCGCTGGCAACAAGAACATTCTAGGCCAGAAATGATTTAATTGCTACACTTATTTTCTTACAATTACTTAGGCCCGCTCTGTTGTGAAAGGGATGTGGGATCGTTGATGGGAACGACTCCGGGGAGAATCTTGAAGAGCCCCGTATAATCCCGGCCGCGGGTCATCAACATGTTCATCTGCTCGTCGTTGAGCAGAGCGGACCGTTCGTTGCTGGCGGTCTGGACC
>DATDGW010000771.1:0-10597 GCA_036521895.1 Candidatus Sulfotelmatobacter sp.
TTTCCCGGTTGGCCGGATTATAAGTACCTGTACCGCCGAAGGCAAGCGACTTCCAATCATCCTCCACTTTATTGTTAAGATGCGCTTGCCGCCATGCATGTTGTTAGCAGGTGACTGGGTAAGATGCTACTGTTAAAATGCGCAGTGCCGGATACGCCGGAGGTTCTTCAACCCTCTGCCCCACCTTAACCGATTCCAGGAGAGCCTCCTGATATGGACACCGAACAGCCCTTAGTCGGGCAGGTCGCCGTCATCACCGGAGCAGGCCGCGGCATCGGCGCGGCCATCGCACTCCGACTCGCCAAACTCGGCGCCACCACCGTCCTCTGCGGACGCACTCAGTCCACGCTCGACGCCACGGCGAAGGCCATTCTCGAAGCCGGAGGCAAAACAGAAGTCATCCCCTGTGACGTTACTATCCTGCATCAGATGGAGTACGCCTCGGCGCGCGTCGATAGCACCTTTGGCCGCCTCGACATCCTGGTCAACAACGCCGGTGTCGGCGGCTTCAGCGATCAACTGCACAACCTCGCGCCCGAAGATTGGGAGCGGATCCTCAACACCAACCTGCGCGGAGTCTACTTCGCCATCCGCGTCTTCGCGCCGCTGATGATCCGCGCCTCCTCGGGACACATCATCAACATCTCGTCCCTCGCAGGAAAGAATGCTCTTCCCAACGGCGCCGCCTACGCCGCCTCCAAGTGGGGACTCAATGGCCTGACCTACTCGGTCGCGGAAGAGTTGCGACCGCACAATATTCGTACGTCCGTCATCTGCCCCGGCTCGACCGAAACCGAACTGAGCCCGCACGCCGGCAAAGACCCAAAAAAGATGCTTCAGCCCGACGACATTGCCCACACCGTAGCCATGCTGGTGACGCAAGCCCCGCAATCCTTTGTCAGTGAAATCCTGCTGAGGCCAACCCAAAAACCGTAGCCTACAGATTCGAGCGTCATCCTGAGCGGAGCCATTTTTCAGGCGGAGCGAAGGATCTCGCTCTTATCGAACCTCGGTGTCCGGAGTTGTCCTCTGTGGTTGAATGCCTTACTTCTTGAACAAATTCTCAAACGCCGCCCGCGCATCATTCGGCCGCAGGCTCGCCGGAGTCGAGGTCTCCTTCTCCCGGGTCACGCGGATTTCGTAGAGCGTGCACAGGTTGCGCGCATCCTTCTTGGCGATCCGCTCCTTCACCGGCTGCATGCACTCGAACCGGCTCCCCGGATCGAAATACGTGCACTGCTTGCACGAATGGAGCTCAAAACCGCATTTCGGACACTGCCCATCCCCTGAGACTCCCTGCAGCACCGTGCCGCATTGCGTGCAGCGCGAAACCGCGCGCGTCCCTGGCAAGTTGACGGGCTTCGGCCCAAACGTCAGATCCCGTTTCGGCGGCGCGCCGCCTCCGGATCTCTCTCCCGATCCCTTGCGCCGCGACTCTTCGCGGTCTCGATCCTGATAGCCATGCTGCCGGTATTTTGCTGCCACAAACCCTCCCAAGCACGCGCGCGTATTGTCTCCCCAGCACACCCTCGGCGGCAAGAGAAACGTAGCGCCGGCACGGGACCAGGGGTGCCACATTGCTCGCGTTCTTTGCGAAAAGCGAGGCTTTTGCCGTCGTGGTGAAGGAACAAACCCTCACTCGCTACAATAGCCCCATGATCCACGAAATCCTCCCCGTCGGCCCGCTGCAGTGCAACTGCTCGGTCATCGGCGACGAGACGACTCGCGAAGCGATGGTCATCGACCCCGGCGACGACATCAACGCCGTACTCGCCCTGGTCCACAAGCACAATCTACAGGTCAAGCAGATCGTCATCACTCACGCCCACATCGACCACGTCGGCGGAGCGATGAAGCTCCGCGCCGCCACCGGCGCTCCCATCCTGCTCAACCAGAAAGATTACGCTCTTCTGAAGATGCTCGACGCGCAAGCCGCATGGATCGGCGTGCCCACTCCCGGCAAAGTGGAAATCGACCGCAGCATCACTACCGGCGAAAGCGTCACCGCCGGATCCCTCACCGCCAGCATCCTCCACACACCCGGCCACACCGAAGGCAGCGTCTGCCTCTACTTCCCTGGCGAAAAAAAGCTGATCGCTGGCGACACGCTCTTCGCGGGCTCGATCGGTCGCACCGACCTTCCCGGCGGATCGATGCAGAAAATCCTGCACTCGCTGCATAACACGCTCATGGCGCTGCCCGACGAAACCATCGTCGTCCCCGGCCACGGCGAGCTCACCACCATCGGCGAGGAGCGCGAGACCAACCCGTTCCTCGTGAAAACATAGCCCATGGCAAAAACGAAAACGGCGGAGGAATGCTCCCCCGCGATCCGAATTCTACGAACCAAAGCCGCGCGATGCGCCTTCCCTACTGGTGCTCCATGTGCTCGTGTTCCTCGTGCTCCTTATGGTTGTGGCGCCAGTTCCAGTAGGCGCGCTGCTCTTTGTGCTTGAGGTGTTCGTAATCGATGTAGGCCTCGTGCCGCTCATCCAGCCAGCGCCGGTATGCCTCATCCTCGCGCTGATCCCAGTTGTGATAGTCCTCGTGGTAGGGATCGTAAATGCGGTGTTGTTCCTGCTGGTGCCGCTCGTGATCATCCTGTGGCGCGGACATGGCAAAGGCGCCCATCGGCGCCAGCAGTGCTGTCGACACAAACAATGAAGCTAGATACTTAGTCCCACAATGCATAGTTATCCTCCCTAGCGCCCAACTAGGATGCCTTCGCCATCGTTGGGGTTGGAGGAAAAGTGATCGTCGAGGTGCTACTGCATTCCTACCCTACCAGTAAAGCTTTTCCAGTACTGCAGCGATCCCGACCACAAACTCACCCGCCGGCGTGATCAAACTCAACACCAGATGTCCATCGCTCGGAAAATCAAAAAAGTGTCCGGGATGCACCACCACCGCCTTCTCCCGCAACAACTCGATCGCCAACTCTTCGTCCGACCGCGTGACCGGTACCCGCAACACCGAGTACCATCCGCCTTCCACCTCCAGCCGCTGACAAGCCTTCTGTCCCGCGAGCTGTCGGTCCAACTCGCCAAGATTCCTTTCCACCCGCTCGAGCAATTGCCGCTGCATATGCTCTCTCTGCTCCAACAGCGCAGGCACCGCCCACTGCATCGGCGCATTCATCGAAAGATAAGTGTCGGCGATCACTTCCAGCCGTCCCATCGCCGCTACCGCCAACTCCTGCGGCCCACTCGTCACCACCCACGCCACTTTCATCTGTGGCAATGCCGCCACCTTCGACAACCCGCTCAACGTAAACGTCAACACCTCCCGATTCCCGACAAAAGAAGGATGCGTCTCTAACTCTCTGTCATCCCGACCAAGCCTATGGATCGGAGAATTCCGATCCATGGGCGCGTGGAGGGACCTTGTGTTTCCCTCTCTGCCATCATTAGCAAATTCCAGCCCGTAATCCAGAAACACTTCATCCACAATCACCGCCAGCCCGTGCTCGCGGCAAAATGAATTCAGCATCCCCACTTCCCCCGCCTTCACATACGAGCCCGTCGGATTATTCGGATGCACCACCACGACGCCCCGCGTCCGCTCCGTCACCGCCTTCTCCAACGACGGGAAATCCATCTGCCACCCATGGTCATAAATCAGCGGATACGGCACCAGCTTCACATCCTGCAAATCCGCCAGAAACTCGAACAGCGGATAACTCGGCTTCGGCACCAGCAACTCATCCCCTGCATTGCACAGCAACCGAAATACGAACGAATAGCCTTCGCTGGTGCTCGTCGTCAGAACAATCTGCTCTGCATCCAGATCGCGAATCCCATGTTTTGATCGGTAGTAACCAACCACTGCTTCCCGTGCCGGCAACAGCCCCTTCGACTGCGGATCGTAATCCAGCGCCCGCGGCGACGCGAGCACGCCCAGAATCGCCCTCTCGTCGTAATGCAACCCAGCGCGCGTGGGATTTGAAACCGTCAAGTCAAAAACCCTGGCCCCGCGAGCGCGCACCTCTTCCAGCGCGACCGTAAACCGGTTCTGCGCCAGCCTCCAGTTTGTCCGATCAGAAAACATGGATGGAAGAGCACGACCAAGCGCCGGAGGCGCGCCCGAAAATAGCCGGCGTTTCAACGCCGGGAAAGCCCCGCAAAATGAAAAGGCACCCCGCAGGGGCGCCTGAAACCTGGAACGCAACGCCGAACTACTCTCCTGGCAGCTTGAACTCCCCCTGCGCCAACTCCGGCGTCGACTCCAAGCTAGGCCAGTCCCGGATCCCCACCGCCGGACAAATCAGCCCCTTGCCCGCCGGACGCAGCAACTGCCGCAGCGTCTGCACGCCATAGAACAATCCCTGCCCCGTATTGGCTGCCACGATCAGATGCGACTTGTCCGAGAACAGCAAATAGCCATCCGCGCCCACGACGTTATCGGCCTTGAGCCCGTTTCTTGCCAGAAACTTTCGCACTCGCGAATCCTGCAATCGGGCCAGGACAATCGCGCCATCCTCAGCCTTCCCAGCCGCCTTCATTCCTAGAATGTCGAGTTTCAGCCCCGACTGGTCCGCCACCTCTTCGGCCAGCGTTTCGGCGGCGATGCGATCTTCCGACTGATGTCCAAGCAGCACGAAAATCTTGGTCCGCGGTCCCACGTGAAACCCCCCGTCCCGCAGTTGCACTTCCTTGGGCGCCGGCACCAGCTTCAACTGTGGTCGCCCATCCGAATCCAGCGCCCACGCGGAAGCACAAAGCAACGCGCAGGAAACGATCACCAAAATTCTCTTATTCATTCAAGTCCTTGGACATCGAAAATCTGAGGCTCTATTGTACGCGCAACCCTTCCCCAACTTGCCATGAAACGTTTGGCTCCATCTTACTTAAACCCCGTATCAATCGTGATTCCTCTCTACCCCGCAACTATTTCATAAACGCTTCCTTATTAATGACATACGGCATTTCCGAGGATGTCCGCTTTTGGCACCCTCGCATCGTTTCCCTCTGGCGCACGGATCGAATCACGGGGCGCAACGCTGGGAGCGACACCGCACCCAATGCGCCGGCGATAATAAATTGGTCGATCCGAGCTTTCACCGACGCGACGAGCCCAACAGCGGAATGATGCCGTCTCCGAGCCAGGGCCAGAAGCGCACCATCTCGAATCCAAGAACTCCGAGCAGCATGTCTTTCCAAAGCCCTTCGGCGTGAAGCTGCAACAGCACCGTAACGACAGCCCCCGAGATCGCCCAGGAAGACGCTACCGATGATCAAAGCGATTTCAAGGACGATGACGGCGGGCATTTTCGCGCCAACTCAGAATGCTGTCAGAGACAATACTATATTCCCTCACTTCCCAAACGCCTCTTTATTCACCACATACGGCATTTTGGTGGCATCCCCGCCGTAGTTTCCTTCCAGCACGTCAATCAGTCCCTGAGCGCACCGCCCCGCCATGCCCTTGTCCGGATCGATCGAAAGCCGCGTGATCCGCGCCGCACTTGCAAAGTGCGGCATCAACCGGCACCGATCCTCAATCGCCGGGTCCCGCAGCGGAGAATCCATCGCTAGCGGCTCCCGCTCATATACATCCAATGCCGCCCCCGCGATCCATTTGTCCCGCAGCGCTCGCGCCAGCGCTGTCTCCGACACGACCGGCCCCCGCGAAGTATTCACCAGATACGCCGTCGGCTTCATCAGCCGCAGGGTCTTCTCATCGAACAAATGATATGTCGGTGTCGCGCTCTCCCCGGCCCGCAGCAGCGGCACATGCACGCTGACAAAATCCGCGCCCCGTAGCGCCTCCTCAAAAGGCACGTACTTGATCCACGCCTTCTCCTTCACGATTCCTCGGGCATGCCGCAGGTCGTTGATTTCCTGGATCGCCTTTACATACGCCTGGTTCTCATACGCCGGGTCATAGCACAAAACATTCATGTCGAACCCAGTGCACTTCTTGATGAACGCTAGCCCGATCCGCCCCGTTCCAATCACCGCCACAGTCTTCCCAGTAACCTCATCCCCCAAAAACGGCAAATAAGGATGCCAGTATCCCCACCGGTTCTCGCGCGTCAAATGCTCGGCCGTCCACAGCTTCCGCGCTAGCGTCCCCATCATGAAGAATGCAAATTCCGCCGTCGCCTCGGTCAGCACATCCGCCGTGTGGGTGAACGGAACCTTGTACCGGTTGGCGTCGGCGCGGTTGATGTTGTCAAAGCCCACCGCAATCTGCGCGACTACCTTCAACGTTCCCTTGCCAGCTTCAAACACCTCCCCGTCAATCGGGTCGCGCAGAGTTGTGATCAACCCGACCACTCCCGACCTCACTTTCTCGAGAATCAGACTCTTCGGCGGCGCTTCCGGATGCGGATACACTTCCACCTCATATCCCCGCTTCCGCAGCAGGTCGATCGCTTCTCCAATGTCGCACGTGGCAAACACACGAAAGTTCTTGCTCATAAATTTTCTTGGAAAGGCTCTCTTGCGGTCATCCCCGCGTACGCAGCCACACTGCATCCCTTCACCGCGGGCAGCCGGAAAGTATCATAAGCGATGTCGCCTCCCGAGTCCGATTCGGTCAATAAAATTCTTTTCATCTAATCTTCAGAATCCCCGTGTTGAATAACCTTGCTGTTTGGGACGAAACAAGGGGCGGCAGCCCCGAACCTTTGCCGCCCCTCTTTTTCAGGAGGATCGATGCGCACCTCAACAATCGCAGTGCTTGCAGTTCTGTCCCTGGCCACAATCGCTCTTGCCCAGGAAAGGAAGATCCAGCGCGCCGACCTGCCTCCCGCCGTCGAAAAAACCGTCGCCGCCCAGACTCAGGGCGCCACCATCAAGGGATTCTCGCAGGAAAAAGAAAACGGTCAGACCTTCTACGAAGCCGAAACCACGGTGAACGGCCACAGCAAAGACATTCTCATCGACGCCAACGGAGGCATCGCCGAGATCGAAGAGCAGGTCGCGCTCGATTCCCTGCCCGCTGCCGTGAAAGCGGGACTCCAGGCCAAAGCCGGCGACGGCAAGATCGTCAAAGTCGAATCCCTCACCAAGCACGACAAACTGGTGGCCTACGAAGCCAAAGTCCAAACCGCCGGCCAGAAAAGAGAAATTCAAGTCGGCCCCGACGGCAAGCCGCTCGATCACGAAGAATAGAGCAGCACATGGCTCGTCCGCCACAGAGCACCTCCCTGTGTGATTACAATCACAGAGGCCCGCAAGCTCCGTTGCTGCAATCTTGTCGTAAGCCACTCTTAGAATTCAAAGAGGAGGTTCCTGTGGCACGATTCACACTGATTCTTCCCGCGCTGTTTCTCTTCGCACTCGTGCTACCCGCGCAGCAGCAACCCAGAAGACGCCGACCTACGCTGCCATTCCCGTCGAAGCCATCAAGTAGCCGAGGTCAAATCGAGCCCTGAGTCCCTCGCTCGCGCCAAAAAGTGGTGGACGCTCGACTGCGCCAGGGGTCACGGTGCCGACGGCAACGACAAAGGCGAGACCAAAGACATGAAGCTCACGCTCGTGGACTTCACCAATCCGGCCACGCTGCAAGATCGCACCGACGGCGAGATCTTCTACATCATCAAGAACGGCCACAACGACATGCCGCCCGAAGGCCCACGCATCCAGACCGAAGAAAATTGGGACTTGGTGAACGACGTCCGCTCGCTGGCGAAGAAGCAACCCGCCGCCGAGCCGAAACCGTAGCGGTTAGCCAAAAGAAAGTCTTGTCATTCTGAGCGAAACGGCGGCTTCGCGACGGCGCAGCCGCCGCGCAGTCGAAGGATCCCTACGTCCCAGTCCTCCCTGCACAGCGTCAAGGCGTTTCTCACCTCGCATCATCAAAACAACCAGCCCTTACCCCGGCTCCTGGTAAACCCCCATCACATTCCCCGCCGGGTCGCGAAATCGAGCCGTAATCTCGGGAGCATCCCCGCCAATCGGCTGCACAATCTCGCCCCCATTCGCAATTATCAAGTCCACCGTGTCAGCCACGCTGTCGACCATGATGTACACCAGCAGTCCCGGCTGTGTAGACGGCGGCCGCCCCAGAACCCACTCCCCGCTTACCTCGCCAACCCCATCATCAAAAGCAGTCGCTCCGTCCGCGCGGCGTCGAATGTTCCAGCCGAACACCTGTTTGTAGAACTCAGCCGAGCGCGCAACGTCCGTCGCTGGAATCTGGATGTAGCAGATCTTGCCGTTGCCACGCGTAGGAGGCATAGTTGACCCCAGTTTACCCCACCCTGCGATACCGCACCTTGGCATCCGCCGCCGGATCCTCACCCGATCCCAGCAGGGCCACGACGCCTCGCAGACTCTCCCAAGCCGCCTGATGCAACGACGGCTCCGAACTGACCAGATCGCCAATCATCTCCCACGCCGCCATGTTCAGCGCGCCCTCCGGCGGCATCCCCATCGCCAGCGACACCGCACACTGCGGACAAAAGCAAATTCTCTGCGCGTTCGATTTCTGCCGCGGCTTCGCCCCCACCGTCTGCGCGAACATGTACACCATCACCGACTTGTGCCCCGCTTCAATCTCCCGCCTGCGGCGTAGACAAACCATAGCTTGCACCGCCATCCCCCATTGGCAATACCTGTACGCCTATTCACTCTCCGCGACACGGACCGCCGCCCACAAGTAAGAAGAAAGATTCCCATCCAATCCATTCGGACCCGCTGGCTCCGCTATCTCAGACAGATATTCTGGACCACGCATTCGGGGCCTTCGGGGAAGGAAGTGTGTTCCGAGGATTTTGAACGCAGCCGAAGGCCGCCGACATCTTGTACCAGTCGTGGGCCGAGAACTCGCGCAACGTTTTATCCGGCAGCACGCATGGACTCGCTTCCCGAATTCAGAGGCACACGAGCGCAAACTGTGGTACCTTGCTTGGGTTGCGAATCGATGGACAGCGTTCCCTCCACCAGTTTCAACCGCTCCTCCATGCTGATAAGACCAATCCCTGGGCCCGTCCTTGCCTTTTCGCGGTCAAAGCCGGCGCCGGAATCCCTAATGGCAAGAAGAATCTCATGCGATGTACCCCACAATCTCACGTCAAAGTGACGTACGCCACTGTGCTTGACTGAATTGTGGAGCGCTTCTTGCAGTACTCGGAAGAGGCAAAGAGAAATGTCCGAAGACAAATGGCTAGGGACATCGTGCACCTGGAAATCAATCTGAACGCTCTGCTTCTCGCAGAATTCTCGACAGAACCCTCTGACGGACGTAGCGATGCCAAGCAGTTCCAGTTTTGACGAATGCAATTCGTGTGACAAGGATTGAACACTGGCTGCTATTTCCGAAGTCTCTTGCTGCAATTCGCGTATTCGCCTGCGGACTTCAGACGGCAAATCAATAGAGTCTTGTTGGAACTGCTCTAGCTCATTGGTCACCATTGCAAGACGTTGACCGAAGTCGTCGTGAAGCTCTCTGGCAATCCGGGCACGTTCCTGATCCTGTGCGTCAATCAACCTGCGGCTTACGCTTGCGAGAGCTTCTTCCGCTCTCTTGCGCTCGGTCACGTCAATGCCGATACCGATGTACCCTACGAAAGAGTGATCTTGGTCGTACCTCGGCACTCCAATGTCGAGGACCCACCGGTATTCTCCGTCGTGCCGTCGGAGCCGATACTCCATTCTGAATCCTCCCGGCGATCAAACCTTTGAGTGTAGGTATCCATGCATCTTTGCAAATCCTCAGGATGAACCCCCTCTGCCCAGCCGTTGCCGAGTTGGGAGTCTATCGATCGCCCGGTGAAATCCAGCCACGACTTGTTGAAGTAGCCGCATAGCTTGTCGACATCTGCCATCCAGATCAAGGCGGGTGCAGTATCGGCAACCAATCGGAAGCGTTCTTCGCTCTCGCGAAAGGATCGCTCGGTTTGTTTTTGTTCTTCCGCGATGGCTGCGAGGACCATGAAAGGTGCCGCCGTGAACAGTAGGTATAGCTGCAATGACGGTACATAGCGAATCGACTCTGGTCCGACGAGAAGGCCGCGTCCGTGGACTGCGCCCCAAATCGCCAGAAAAGCCACCGCAATCATGATGCTACTGACACCGGTTGATCCAAAGCGCAAAGCCGACCAGAGTAAGAACGGGACAATGGTCAACGCGGGAGCGATGACTGTCCCAGGTGAGACAAAGCTGAAATATCCAAGAACTATCAAACCAGCCAGCAAGGCTAGCGCTTCAAGGTAGCGAGAAAGTGACTCGTGTGCCCACGCCGCTCCTTTGGTCACCCAACCCAAAATTGCCGGCATCAAAGTGAGGTATCCCAACGCCTCTGACAAAAAAGAGATTCGCCAACTTCTCCAATATTCCCCGTGCGTGGCAAGCGCACCGAAAAATGCCCCTGTGAAGGGCGCGAGGATCACAGCGAACAACGAATATTTGACCAGGGCCTTCACACTGCTTAATTGAGGTACACCCCCAAAGGCATAATTGAGCCCCATCGCAGCCGTCAGCACTTCCACCGCATCAGACAGCAAGAAGACAATAATTGAACGAATCGGCATGCTTGTTTGCAGGTTGTAGACCACAAACATTGCGAAGGCTGCCGTTATCAGGATTCGCCAAATTCTGCGGGGCACCAGCAGCAACACGGACGCCAGGAGAACGTTACCCGGCCAAAG
>DATDGW010000772.1:0-6849 GCA_036521895.1 Candidatus Sulfotelmatobacter sp.
AACAGTGACCAGAGGAAACAGATTGGCGGCGGAGAGACCGGTCATCGAGCCGGGCTGGAAAACCCCGGGATAGCCTGCGTCCCAATCAAAAGGCGTTGTGACCTGGTTGATACCTTTGAAGCCGGGTGCGAATCCGTTCGGAACGCCGTTGAAATAAGGCTCCGGCGGCGGGAGGAAGACGAGGCCAAATGAGCCGCGGAACACCCACTTCTTCCAAGGCGAGTAAGCCACACCGATCTGCGGCCCGAAGTCATCCCAGTATTCCTTCTTCTCGAAGCTAGACCCTCCACCGGTAGCAAACTGGAGGGCGCCAGGAATACCGAGGGTCGGGTCAATGGCGTTGAGATCGAAGTTGGCCCAGTGGCCGTACTTTTCGTGGTAGCGAAAAACATATTGCCAGCGGAGGCCGTAGTTCAAGGTGAGCTTCGGAGTGAGCTTGAAACTGTCCTGAGCATACAAAGCTGTGAACTTGCGGCGGCCGTAAAGGTCGAAAGGCGTGGTCTCCGAAGCTGTGCTGACTTGGCCCAAGAGGAAACTGGCAAATCCGTAGCCCATAAAGGGACCATAGTTTGTGCTTGGCGCGCCGGTGGTATTGTTCGAAAAATTGAAGTCCAGCGCGCCGGAGCCGAGGTGGCTGTTGACTTGATAGGCACGGAATTCGCCGCCGAAAGACAAAATGTGACGGCCCTTGGTCCAAGTAATCGTGTCGCCGGTGATGAGATTGGCGCCGGTGAAATTTCCCTGAAACTGGTTTCCGATAAAGGTGACGCCTTGCGCGACGGCGGCTTGAGGCGTGCCACCAAACGAAATTTGCGGAAAGTTAGTAGCGCCGGTGTTTCCGAAACCGAGTTGCTGATTCCAATCTGAAGCAGCGGCGGGCTGGCTGCCATTCCAGTACCAGTTGAACGTTCCGTTGAAGACATTCAAAAGAGTTGGTGAGAATGTGTGCGATTCGCTGACCCTCCAGCCGTCCGAATAAACCAATTGAACCCTGGCCGCGGAAAGCGGGCCACCATCCGTGCTCCCTGCTTGCCAAATACCTCCGCTATCGACGAGCGTGCGCGGGCGGTGGTCATAGATCCATGACCCAGAAAGCTTGTCGTTGGTGGTCAGGTTGTGATCGATCTTGACCACCGCTTGATTTGGTGTTTGAGCCGGCGAATTGTTCAGGGGAAGGCTGATGTTGGGTGCCGTGACTCCCGCGATCTGCGGCGCGTAATTCTGTTTGTAGATGGCGATGATTTTTTGCGCGACGGTACTGACGCTGCCTGTCGGAATCATGTTGTTCGTAAACTGCTTCGCGGTCGCCGGGTCGAAGATCATGCCGGCCTGAGCGGGCACGGTCTGACCAGCGTCGTTCTGTACGTTGATGGCGTTCGAGAAAGTTCCTCCCGAGCCATCACTTTGTCCACAAACGCCCGCGTTGCCCTTGGTGTCCGTGCAGAGATTGGGACCCAGCAGAGAACTGAAGTCGCCTCCCAACATCGCGCTCGTGGGCACAAAGGAGCTTTGGCCTCCCAAAGTGAAATCAGTTTGGGTATAGCGTTCGAACGTGCCAAAGAAAAAAGTCTTGTTCTTGATGATTGGTCCGCCGACGCTTCCTCCGTAATCCCACGCTCGGGCTTTGGCTTTGGGCAATCCCTGGTTGTCGTTGGTCCAGGTGTTGGCATCTAGAAATTCATTGTGGCCGTAGCCGAAGGCTGAGCCGTGAAACTGGTTGGTTCCGGATTTCAGGTTGAACGACATGACGCCGCCGCTGCTGATGGCGCTAGCCGAGTCCAGCCCGCTGGTTTGGGCCTGCAGTTCCTGCACGGCTTCCATGCTGGGGCCGGTTTCGATGGAGTCGCCTTGGATCGAAGAGGTCGCGGAAGTCCCATCAATCGTGTAGTCCTTGGTGTAGTACTGTGAACCGTTGATGACCGCGTTGTACGGGCTGCTGATGGGCGAATAGCCGGGCGTAATGGCGACGGCAAAATTTTCTACGAAGCGGCCGCCGTTGTAGATACTCAAGGGAAGGTCGGTGACCACGTCGCCCTTCATGTTGGTGCCGATGGCGGCAGACTCGTGGTCGAGAACGGGCGCGTCGGCCGCAACCGTGACGCTTTCTTGGAGGGCCCCGACCTGCAGCGCGGCGTTCATTTCCGCCACCTGAGTGGACTCGAGCGTCACCCTCGGATAGAGAATGGGTTTGAAGCCGTCTTTCTTGAACTCGAGCGAGTAGGTCCCAGGAAATAGGTTGGGAATCGAGTAGATTCCATCGCCGTTTGTAACCGCGGCGGCGGAGACGTTCGTACCGAGATTCTTGGCAGTGACGGTGACTCCTGCGACCGGGCCTCCGCTGGAATCGGTCAGCGTACCTGTGATTGTCGCGCGATTGGCCTGCCCCTGGAGTAGTCCGACCAGAATCAACTGAAGCAAACAGCCATACAGAAGAGCTTTACGCATTCCAGTTCTCCCCAGCCGCGGGGGGTTGGTCCGAAGGAAGGACTCCAATTCGTGGCAGCTATCCCGCGACTTTCCACAAATTGCGTTGACCGCCTCCCAGTTCGACCCACTACGTCGGCGAATCCGAAGCATCGAGAATTTCGATGTAAACGATTACATTTGTGGGCAGAACCTACTCCCCAAACAGCTCCTTTGTCAACCCCGGTTTTTTGCATGTTGCTGCAAAGTGAGAATGTCCGGTTTGAGCAAAGTAGAAATGTCCGCTTTCATGGGAGGCCGAGGGGCCCATGGAAACGGAGCGCATGGCTTTGAGCCAACGAGAACGGGACCGATTGAAAGTGCTACATGAGGTGAAACAGAGGCATCTGACGCAAGTGGAAGGGGCACGGCGGCTTAAGGTGACCGCTCGACATGTACGGCGATTGCTGCGAGGTATGCAGCAGCGTGGAGATGCGGCCCTGATTCACGGGCTGCGCGGGCGGCCCTCGAACCGCAGATTGGCGGCGGCGTTCGAGCAGAAGATTGTGGCGCGGGTGCGCCAGCGTTATGCAGACTTCGGGCCCACGCTGGCCGCCGAGCACTTGGCCAAGGAGGGGCTGCCGGTGAGCCGCGAGACGCTGCGGAAGTGGATGGCCAAGAGCGCTTTGTGGCGTCCTCGCCGGCAGCGCGTCAAGAGCGTACATGTATGGCGGGAGCGCCGAGCGAGTTTCGGAGAACTGGTGATGCAGGACAGTTCGCCATTCCGCTGGTTTGAGGAGCGCGGCCCGGCTTGTCAGCTGATCGCCCTGATCGATGACGCTACCAGCCGGGTGTGGGCGCGCTTTGCGGAGCACGACACCACGGAAGAGAATCTGCGGACGCTGGGGGACTGGGTGCGACGCTACGGCCGTCCTCTGGCGCATTACACCGATAAAAACAGCATCTTTAGAATGGCTGGCCCGGCGGTGATCGGGGAACAGTTGCGCGGAGAAGGGGCGCGCTCGCAGTTCGGGCGGGCGTTGCAGGAGCTGGGCATCGAGTGGATCGCGGCGCACAGCCCACAAGCCAAGGACTATGCTTCACACTGCACCTCCTGGGTACGCCGTGATACCACCTCGCTCGCGAGGCGCCGTTTGGACAGCTTTACGCCTTGGGCTTTTCGCGGGGGATTGTCACCTGGATGTTCATACAGACAGTCGTTTTTGTCGTTGCAGGCGTGACTGCGTAGCAATCCATGGCGATTCCATGCCTTGACCCATTTTGGGGTGATGCCGAGCAACACGGCCATCTCCTTCACGGTCAGCATACCGGCCTTGCGCAACCGATCATAGCGCGGCATCAGGCCATACCGTTTCTGGATTCGTGCGACGATCCGCACTGAAAACGTCTGTCCTTCTCCCGACCGCAGACCACGTTCATTCAGTATTGATGCGATCTGCAGATAGGTGTGGTGATCGAGGAGCTGATCGATTTCTTTCACCACAGCGGGGTTGGTTGCTCGCTGCTGCCACGCATTGAGAGGAGCGGGCACCATTAAGGTCTTGGTGGCCCCGCCCTTGAAACGAATGTGTAGAGTAATATTCTCGGCACGAACCAGCGTGACGTCTTCCAGCAACAACCGGATCATCCGTTTGCGCTCGCGGTCGGGCGTGTTTGAATCACGCCACAACCGTGGGAAGTCTCTAGCCAACGAGAGGATCGCATCCCGCTGTTCATCGCTCAGGACCTTTCTGTCTTGTTCGCGCTGGCGTTCACGGTTTTCCTGCGTCTCGGTCAGCGCACGCAACTTGCCATTCCACTCGGCTTCAAGTGAGTCCGCTACCAGTCGGTTGTCCGGATCAACCCGCATATAGCGGCGGCGCGCCAAATCCGCTTCGTACTGAGCTCGTTCTACTTGTTTCTGACGTAGCCTGTCGGCTTCTTCCAATCGGGATTGCAGTTCTTGCTGCACGGTAAGCGCCACTTCGAGAGCGACTGGACTCACTGCTTCAACCAGCAGCTCACTAATGGCTTCATCGATCCCACCTCCAGGAACCTGTTGACAGATAGGCTGGGCATGTTCGATTCCTTCGCGCTGACAAAGATACTCAGGCCACAGTCGGCCGTGACGGACGTGATAGCGAACCGTCATCCGCTGGCCACAACGGCCACAGAGAATTAGTCCTTGCAGCAGTGCTGGCCCTTCGCGGGCTGGGCTCTTGCGCCGGTCTTGTCCCATCGCTTGTGCACTTTCGTGAAGGTGCTTCAGATTTTGCTGGTAGTCCTCCCAGGACAGGTAGCCGGGGCAGGCTCCCGGAATCAGCGTCTCCCATTCTTCCTGCGGGAGCTGCACAACGGTGAAACGGCCGTCCACGGTTTTGCGCATGTGGCTTCGTCCGTAGACAAAGGCTCCGGCATACCTGGGATTGTGCAGGATACGCAGCACCTGGGTGTGTCCCAAGGCCGCCCATACCAGGTCTCCCTTGTGGGCTCCGGTGCGAACGCGTCTGGGAAACTGCAGACCTTGCGTTCGAAACGCTTTCACTGTGGCCATTGCGGATCCGGTGCTGCGGAAGGTTTCAAATAATAAGCGCAAGCACTGTTGCACGTGCTTGTCCGGATCCAGCACTAACGCGCCTTCGGAGTTATAGACAAGTCCGACCGGCGGACTGATCATCAATTCGCCGCGTCTAGCCTTATTCAAGATTCCACCATGCAACCGCGCGCGCAGAACGTGCAGTTCCGCTTCTGACATCGTGCCTTTCAACCCCAATAGGAGGCGATCATTGAAGTGGGCCGGATCGTAGATTCCATCTTCATCTAAGATCAAAGCATCGGTGAGAGCGCAGATCTCCAACAACCGATGCCAGTCGGTCGAGTTGCGCGCCAATCGCGACACCTCCAACCCTAGTACGATTCCGGCCCGCCCCAAGCTGACCTCCGTAACCAGCCGTTGAAAGCCTTCGCGGTCGGCGGCAGAAGCTCCTGACTGTCCAAGATCGCTGTCAAGAACGATGATGCGATCCTCGGGCCAGCCCAACGCGACAGCCTTCTGGCGCAAAGCGTATTGGCGTTTCGTGCTTTCGCTATTCTCGAACACCTGGCGCAGCGTCGATTGCCGAATATAGAGATAGGCATTTCGCTTGAGATGAGTGGTCTTTACTTTCTGATGCGCATCTTGATTCATGGCACTCTCTCCTGGCAGCCCTGCAGCAGCATTCCCGCGAGGATCAGAACGATCTCGGTGCGCGCACCCTGAGGAAGAACCGCCTCGTCAGGTGCGGCAGTGAATTCTTTGGTTGGAGATGGCGCGATACAAAGCGAACAGGCATTCATCCATTCCCTCATGCCGCATCGCATGAATAACGCCAACCCTGGTCCTCGCTGCCCGTTCAGGATCTGACGCCGCAGCTGTTCGTACGCGGCAATCAATCCATCCTTCCCGATCGGTTCGGCAGTGTGAGCGGGCGGCAAACTTATCGGAGTTTTTTTTCCCGCAGAAGCTGCCGCTCGATGCTGCGGGGATGCACTTTCACCTGGAAGTGGTGCTGCACCCGTTCTGCCAGCTGAGCGAAACTCAGTGATGGCTCCACGGTGCGCTGTTCGCCCACGAACTCCATCACTTCGGGAGTGAGCTTGTGACCGTTTCTCGGACCACGCTTCTGAGGAAGTAATCCGGACAGACCGCCTTGCTCGAAAGCAAATTCGGCTTGGTAAAACGACGGGCGGGAGAAACCAAACTCCTTGGCCGTTCGGGAAACCGCCCGCTTGTCCACATGGACCTGTCGTAGCATCTCGTATTTCACCTGCACCAAGTCGCTGGGATCGAAGAAGCCGCTTTGCTGGAACAGGGGATGACGCACATCTTGCGGGCGAGGGTTGAGGGTTCCGTGTTGCGCTAACGCCTTCTGCTTGTCTGGGTTGATTTTCGCCCGCGCCATTTTCGTTATCTCGGTTAGGCTGCGTGACCGCTGTAAAGATAATTACGACACGAACAGGGAGCTTGTCAAGTCTTTTTTGCCGGAAAGTGCTTGATAAACATGAGCATAAATAGGAGAATACGAGCAATCCGGTGCAGTTCGTGGTCAACACTCCAGACAACATTAGCTTTACAATCATGACATGTTTTCCTTTACACTTCTCGCGACTCGCTCCGACTTCCCTCCGTCAATCTGCCGCGCCAGTTCAATCAAGTCCGCCACTCGAAACAGCGACCGTCCCCCCGCGAGAGCGACGAAAGGATCGACAGCGCCGGCGTCAGTCCAGCTTGTCGGTAATGAATGTAGGCGACCAAGCTTGTCCTGAAACCAGACCCTGTCCTCACCCCAGTCCTGGCGATAGGAAACCAGTTCGAACTCTTGCTGGAAAAACGGATGGTACGGATGTGTTACCCGGAAACGTCGAATCTCAACATCGCCATGCGGTGCAGTTGAACACTCATGCCAA
>DATDGW010000773.1:0-5006 GCA_036521895.1 Candidatus Sulfotelmatobacter sp.
GCGACCAGCCAGTTCCTGGGACAAGGCAAGCTCGGTATGGGACCGAACGTCGTCGTTCTGACCATGCCGGGACATTTCGTGATGGGCGTGCTTGCCAACAATATCTGGTCGGTCGCTGGGTCGGGCAGTCGTCGGGACGTCAATCAACTTCTGGTGCAGTACTTCATCAACTACAACATGAAAAAAGGTTGGTATCTGACCACCCAACCCATCATCACCGCTAACTGGAACTCGCCCGCGCCGAGCGGCAGCGTATGGACGGTGCCATTCGGCGGCGGTGTGGGAAGAATCATGAAGCTTGGATTCCAGCCAGTGAATATGAACGTTCAGTTTTACGGCAATGCCGTTCATGTTCCCGGGGCTTCGCCCTGGAGCCTTCGCGCGACATTCGCCTTGCTCTTTCCCAAGCTGACCAAAGACGAGGAGAAGATGATGATGCAGCAAAAACTGAAACAGTTGGAAGAGCAGCCGCCCCAGAAGCAGTGAAAGCCGGCCCGATCAAGTGATGGAGACCTGTAGTTCGCCAAAACTTCAGCCGAGGCCCGAAAAGGGGCGGTTCTGGTGGAGTAGGCGTGAATACGATTATCGACTCGGTACAGCAAGAAGACCCTGAGAAGGCGAGCCCGGTGTGCGTGGAGCGCGCGTATATAAAGGACCGGCCGAAAGTCGATCCGAACTATGCCGCTCGATTGTAACGATGGTGCAGCCCTCCGAGTCGCTCCTGTGAAAGGATCCCACCCGAAGCTACAGAACGAGTCCTGCCGTTCGGCGTCCTGTGCCTACCAAAAATCCCATTCAGCGGTATTCACCAATGTAACGTTGTTACATTGCGTTCGAAACTTGCCACAATATCAATTCGCCAGGGACAAGGTTCCAAGCTCCTTCTGCCAGGTAGCGAGGTCTCCCCTCACCGTATTGGGGCGTCATGCGAATCTCTTCTACGTGCTTTTTCAGTTCTGTCCTGGCCAGCGTGGTTTCCCCAGACAAGAGTCCCTGAAGGTCGGATAGTCTCTTTGTGACAAACTCTCTTATGCCGACGAGATGTGATTCGACCGATCCGGGTCCCGCCGATAGTTGTGCTGCGCAAAAATCTGGCCCCAGTTCGAAGCCTGGCCGGTCCAAGAGATAAGCCATCCGCTTAACCTTTATATAAGCATCGTTGCCTGAGAGGAGCGGTCGGAGACGTTGAATTCGAGTCGTGGTGGAGATGAACTTGGTACAGATAGGAACCAACGAGTTCTTCCCCCCACTCATTCGTCCCGTTGCAACGAAAGGCGCCTACAGTCCCGCCCGTACAGCAACCAGAAATTGGGGAAACGCGATCAAAGCGCAGCGTCTTCTGAACTCTTCCGGTCCTTCACGCGGCGATCCTTTCCCACCGGTATTCGTGATGGAGACCGCCGAGAACTGCGCGAGCCACGACCTTGCAGTCTGGGGCGAAGGAATGCCTGTCGTGACCTTGCAGCGGTAGGAATACCGCGGCACGTTCAGGAATCCCCGGTCCGAGGCTCAAATGAGGGCGCCCTTGGTTGTAATGAGTAACCCACTCTGACAGGATTCTGCGCAGATGTTTCTCGCCAACCGGAATCATGAAATCCAAACACTCACGGCGTATAGTTCCCACTAATCTTTCACAATAGGCGTTCGCCCTTGGTGCTCGCGCGGGCGTGTGCAGCACCCTGAGTCCAAAAGCCTTGAGCTGATGGTCCACCTCTGCCGAGAAGATCGCGTCACGGTCATGGATCAGGAAACGGTAGGAATGATCGCTCGGAATCGCTTCGCGAAGCTGCTGCAAGGTCCAGGCTGCCGTTGGATGCGCAGTGACGTTGCAATGTACGATGCGCCGTGTCCCGACCTCCATCAGGAGGAACACATAGAGAGTTCGAAACCGGGCAGTCACCACGACCAGGAAATCGCAGGCCACCATGGACTGGGCATGATTGCGAACAAACGTCCTCCAGTTCTGCGAAGAGGTCCTCCGGTGGCCGCGTCGCTCCGGTTCGGGAGGCCAATAGGCGCGCACCGTCCGTGGAGAAACATAGATACCCAGCTTCACTGACAGCTCCGCTGCCACGCGCGCTTGGCCCCAAGTCGGATTTTCTTGTGCCATCTGCACGATGAGTTTGCGGATGCTCTCAGGAAGTCGTGGCCGACCAGCTTGCGACTTCCATTTCCAGAACAACTTGAAACCCTTGCGATGCCACCCGATCAGCGTCTCGGGTTTGACGATAACCAAGGCCTCTTTCCAATTGCATAGGCGAGACCAGAACAGAAGAGAGAAACGGGCGGAGTCATTCAATCGTCTCGGTGGGACCTGCCTCTCCTCATAGAAGGCCAGTTGTTTTCGAAGGAACAGAACCTCCGCGCTCAGGGCTGCGCGCGAGCGGAACAGGAGGCGGAAGAAAAGAAGTACGTCCCCGGCCAGATCAGTAATCAAGTTAAGCAGAGAATCCAGTGAGCGCTTTGCGTTCGGAAGGAATCGAGACATGGGCTGTCAGGATCGCACACGGCCAGTCCGGCTGATAAGTGTTTTCTGCTAGGCGGAGCTGGCTTCTCGGGTTTTTTAGCGCCGCGAAGCGGAACAAATAAGTGCCAGCATCTCTGTCAGATGGGAGCCGATGGAATTTTTGCGTACCACAGGCCAGCGAACCTGATTTTGAACACAGCGACATGGACGCCATCAGGCATATTGGGTACCCTCTGACAACTCAGGACTTGTTCAGCAGAGAGTGCTTCCCCCCAAAGGGTTCGCTACTTTTCGGGAAGAGTGTTGGAGAGTTCCCTTGTGTCAGCGAGAGGTTGGTTGCCGGCGGCAAGTCCGTTCTGCTGTAGCAGGTAAGCGAGAATGTCGAGAGATTGCTGTGTCGTGAAGGTTGCACCGGCGTATTCCGCCATCGGGCCCTTAACTTCTCCCCATACCGTTAAGAGTTTTGCGCCTCCGAATCTCTGTTGCCAGGTGACACCAGTAAGCGCGGGCCCGCTGATGCCCTCCAGTTTTGCGCCATGGCAGCCGGCGCACGACGCTTCAAAAAACTTTCTACCGGCCGTTGCCTGTTCGACGGAGTACCAGCCATCCACTTTGGGTGATGATTGTTCGTAAACATGACCGATGTTCGCGTGGCACTGGAGACAATCGTAGCTATCCGCGTTCACCATGCCTTGGTGAATGACCAGTTTCATGTGGCTGCGTGGACCTCCGAAGGATTGCAGAGAGTGGCAGCCCCGGCAGGTGATGTAGTTGTGTTGCGTCAGATAAGTCTGGAAAGTGTTGCGCAGCGCCGGACGACGTTGTTCCCATTCTTCTTTCGTGGCGATAGTTTTCTTCGCTTCGCCCCAGAAATCCTTGGCGCCGCGGTCGGCCTTGAACAAAAGCAGCTGTACGTATTCTATTGCGTTGGCATGGCCTGCGTCATAGGGGATGTGACAATCACCGCAAGTGGCGCGAACTCCGACACTATTCGTGTAATGCGGTCCGCGTTGATACGCAGCATTAACCCAGGTCATCGAATGGCACGTTGCTCCGCAGAATTTGTCCGAGCTGGACCAGTTCACTAGATGAGTTGTTAGGGCCACGAACACAACACCAAGCAACACAAAACCCAAAGCCCACGAAATTATCCATAGAAAGCGGCGACGGCCAGTGTTGCTAGGCGCTTCGGATCGGCTTACTCCGAGCGGGCCATCTGTGGTCATCAGAATCTCCCAACAGTTCGGAGCATCGGCCGATCGATGCCAGCGATTTGTGGATGGATTTGCACTGCTTAGATAGGCCTACTAAAGGGCCTTCGACTACCTTTTCGACGGAAGTACCTTAGACAAATCCGTCGTATCGTTGAGTGGAGTGGAACCCGCGAGCACGCCATTTTTCTCAAAAAGAAATGCCATGATGTCGATCGAGTTCTTGGCGGAGACCGAGCCGGGCGCTGACATCGGCATCTGTGTGTGCACATCGGACCAGAGAGTCGAGACTTTCTTGCCGCCATAGGTGAGCCAGAATTGCTTGCCGACGAGCGCTGGAGCCATACCCCCATGCAGTTTGGGGCCATGGCAACTCGCGCAGGCTTTCTGATAAGCCTTCGCGCCGTTTGCCGCTTGTCCAGGGGTGTACCATCCGTCTGAACTAGTCGAACCTTGAGCCAGCGCAAGCGCGCAGCCAAATGAAGACGTGACGCATAACATCAACGATTCCAAAACCACCGAAAATCTTTTCATGGATAACTCCTTTCCGATCGCGATGGGAACAGAGGCGCAGAAAATAAACGATTTCCGCGAGTCGTCTCGCCAAAGCTGTACGCGATTCGGAAGACACCTTACAGTGGCAAAACTGACAGTCGGGAAATCGCACGGTTTGAAATATTGCCCAGGACAAAGAACTCCCGTTTTGTTTTTCAGATATCTACTGGAGGAGATGGGTTTGTTGCTTCAGAGAAGCCGGTCGTGGAGATATGTGACGGTACCCATACTTTTGACAATAGACGCTAATTCCAACGAAGCGTATCAATGACCGCGTAGGAGCGCGATAAGGACGCAAAGCGGCAAGGAATCTCTCGCATCTCTGAGTTGTCACTCCGGATGAGGCGGAATTCTCTACGAGGATTGCTGCGTCCAGATTCGCGCGCCAAAGGAGAACTCTATGCCTAACCCTGATTACTCGGCGCTCGTCGCCCAACAGCGTGAGTTTTTTCTCTCCGGTGCCACTCGCCCCGTAACGTGGCGCAAGGCACAGCTTGAGGCGCTCAAGGCATTATTCACAGAAAATCACGACGAGCTGTGCGAGGCACTTTGGAAAGATCTGCGCCGTAATGTTGTTGACGCTGACCTCATGGACGTCGCCTACAACGTCAAGGAAGCCGAATACGCACTGAAGCACCTCGACACCTGGATGAAGCCGGAACGCATGAACACTCCCCTCCTTATGGAACCAGGCCATGTCCGCGTTCGCCGCGACCCCTTGGGAGTAACGTTGATTATCGGCGCATGGAACGAGCCGTTCATGCTGTTGTTTG
>DATDGW010000774.1:0-3954 GCA_036521895.1 Candidatus Sulfotelmatobacter sp.
CGAAAGTAAGTGGTGGATTGAGGTGGAGGACGGTGAGTAGAGACACTACGGCTGTCGGAGCAGAAGCTCGCGCTGGGGAGGGCGGCATGGATGGATGGTTAGGAAGAGTCAAGGAATGCGCTCCTGGTCGAGAGTTGCCAAGCAGTAGGGACAGAGAATCTTTCGACGATAAGCATGGGAGTGGAACATTTTGGGCAGCGGAAACAAGTGGGCTGGGTGGGAGAGGAAGTGAGGGCTGCGGGGGTGTGCGGCGTGGGATAGTCGACGAGCAGGCGCTGACAGAGGGGCAGGAGAGTGGCGCGCCGGCGATTGGCCAGGAACCCGAAAGAGCGGATGCGGACAAAGCCGCGGGGCAGGACGTGGAGCAGGAAGCGGCGCAGGAACTCTTGCGAACCGAGCGTCATCATTCTCTTCTTATTCCCGTGGGCATAATCCTTCCAGCGGAAAGTAACCTGGTCATGCTGGAAAGCCACGAGGCGGTGGTTGGTGATGGCTACGCGATGGGTATAGCGGGCGAGATAGCCGAGCACATGATGGGGACCGCCGAAAGGTGGCTTGGCGTAGACGACCCAGTTCTGACGGAACAAGGGGCGCAAGAAGGAGCGGAAGGACTTTTCGTTGGCGAGGGGTTGAAGAGTTCCGGCGCAGGTGAGTTGGTGTTGCTGGAATCGTCGCTTTAAGCCGGCGACGAACTTGCCGCGGAAGACGCGACTGAGTACGTGGACGGGGAGGAAGAAGGGGTAGCGGGGATGAATCCAGTGGGTGCGGTCGGGCGAGATGCCCCCGGCGGGAATGACACAGTGGAGGTGAGGATGAGTACACCCACGCTCACAATACCCTGAGTGCGGAAAGCACGGATGTCCAGGTCTTCTATCCGTTCCACCCGCTTCATGGTTCTACTGTTCAGATCCTCCGCAGGCCGAAGCGAGGAGATGGCGCGGTTTCTGTAATCGACCGGGCCGGCAAACGGCTGAAGATTCCGGTATGGATGGTATCGCCAGATAGCATCACGATAAAGATCACCGCGCGAGCGGTTCTGAGCAAGGAAGCCCTTCTCTCTCTCTCGTCGCTGGTTTCGCCGCACGCCCCTGAAGCCTCTCTGCACGATAACCTTCTGCCAACGGCGGTTGAGGGATGCAAGGGAGGTCATCGTGGTTCAACTACAACTACTGGGTCTGAGTATCCGGGAAGAAAACGGAATCGTGCAGATGGATGCGATGGTACGCGCCGATCTGATCGATCTAATGGCACGCATTCTGGTGGCGGTCTTTCAGGCAGAGGGAGGAAACGTTGATGACAGAGCTGATGTGCAGTCCCAAGATCAAGCCGGAGCACCTGGCCCGCAAGGCCATCGTCTACTTACGGCAATCGAGCGAGAAACAAGTACGACAGAATCTGGAAAGCCAGCGTCTTCAGTATGAGGTAGCCGAGCGGATACGTGCCCTTGGGTGGAAGCAAGTGGAGATCATCGATAGTGATCTCGGATCCAGTGCGGCGATGGCTTCGGCTCGTCGGGAAGGCTTCGAGCGCGTTCTCAGTTCAGTGGCCCTGGGAGAGGTGGGAATCGTCGGCAGCCGGGAGGTCTCGCGACTGTCCCGCACGGATAAAGACTGGTGCCGGTTGCTGGAGGTGTGCCAGATTTTTGGAACTCTGCTCGCCGACGAGCAACAGGTCTACGATTTGAATTACCTCGATGACCAGTTGGTTCTGGGAATCAAGGGAACACTCAGCGTTGTCGAACTGAAGATCCTTCGGCAGCGGATGCAGGCGGGCCAGGAGTCCAAAGCACGGCGCGGTGAGCTGTTCAAGCGTCTGCCGGTCGGCTATGTTCTAGACCTCACGGGCAAGGTGGCTTTCAATCCCGATCAGCGGGTTTGCGAAGCCATTCGATTGCTGTTTTTGAAGTTTCGAGAACGGTGGAGCGTGCGTCAAACGTTCCAATGGTTCCGGGATCATGATATCGAGCTTCCGGCGAATCCAATCCAGGGCACACGGCTCATCTGGAAGATTCCCACCCAGAGCTTGGTCCGCGACATCCTGGTCAACCCGTTCTATGCTGGCGCCTATGTCTGGGGTCGTCGTCCGGTCACGACCGTGCTGGTCGAGGGTAGGTTGGAAAAACGTCAGTGCGCCACGCGCCGAGCCGAAGATTGCCGGGTCTTCATCCCCGATCATCATGTGGGTTATATTGACTGGGCAACGTATGAAGAGAATCGACGAATGATCCGGCGTAACTCCGTAAACTGGCAGGGCGACGAATCGATGGCCGCGATTCGTGCCGGGCAAGGCCTCCTGGTAGGACTTCTCCGCTGTGGGCATTGTGGTCGCAAGCTTCACGTACGTTATTGGGGAGGCCGCGGCACCAACGCGCGTTATCTCTGTAAAGGAGATTATGACGACGGTGGACAATACTGCCTTGGCTTTGGCGGCGCTTCCGTGGACCGCCGGTTGGGTAATGAACTGCTAGGAGTGATTGCGCCGCTTGGGATAGACGCCAGTTTGAGGGCACTTGAGGAAATGAGTGTCGGGGACGCCGCACAGCGTATCGCCTTGTCCAGCAAACTCGATCAACTCGAGTACGAGTCCAAAAAGGCGTTTGAGCAATACGACACAGTGGATGCCAGGAATCGTCTCGTAGCCGGCGAGTTGGAGCGGCGCTGGAACGAAAAACTGGAGGAGATTGAGAGCACCAAACAACGGCTTGCCGGCCTCAACGGAAAGCAATATTCGTTGTCTTCCGACGAAGAAGCTCGGATTCGATCGATGGGCGAGAGCTTTGCTGAAGTCTGGCAGAACGATCGATGTCCGCCGGCACTGAAGAAAATGATCTTTCGCACAGCCATGGAAGAGATCATCGTGCGCACAGATGCGGAGAAAAAAAACCTTGAGTTCACCATCCACTGGAAGGGCGGTGCGCACACCCAACTCGCGATGGAGCGGCCGTGTTCAGCGGCTGAAACCGCGACGCCCATGGAGGCGCTGGAGATCATTCGTCGGATGGCCGTTCGCCACGGCGACGACCAGATTGCCTCCGTGTTGAACCGGCTAGGTTACTCTACGGGCAAAGGCAAGCGGTGGAATCAGACCCGTGTTCACACGGTGAGGCGCAACCATTCGATCACCGGCCAAAAACGAGCGCTCCCCGATCCTGAGAGAGTCAGTTTGAACGAAGCTGCTCGGATATGTGGAGTAAGTCACCACACCATCGAACGTCTTGTGGAAGCGGGCTTGTTGAAGCGCGAACAAGCAACCACCCGTGCTCCATGGGAAATTCTCCGTGCGGATTTGAATGCGGAGCCAATTCGGAGCATTGTCGAAAAGCTCCTCCGCACGGGCAAACTGATTCTGCAAGGGGGTCGTTTGGAAAACCAGCCTCACTTGTTTACTGAAAATGAAGGAGATGATAATGCCGGGCATCATGTGTGAGGGTTCGTCCGTAGATTCTGTCCCCAGGTATGCAGGACGGAAAGGAAGCCGATATCGGCCCCCAAGTGGCGAGGATCTCGAGCGACCTCTTGTAAGGTCTCGGCACTGGCGCGGAACAAGAGGTCATAGAGGACCTTCTTGTTCTGCAACGCCAGGGGGGAGAGTTGGTGAGGCAGAGTAAAGACAACATGGACATAGGCGACGGGCAGAAGTTCACTCTGACGAGCCATAATCCACTTGTCGCGAGCGCCACTCTGACACTTTGGGCAATGGCGATCACGGCAACTGTTATAAGAGATGGCGCGATAGCCACAGCGAGGGCACTGGTCGCGATGCCCGCCGAGTGACGCGGTGCGGCAGCGAGCAATCGCGCGCAGTACTTTCCGGTGGGCCCAATGGATCCAGCGGAAGTTGTGCTGCATGAAGCGATCGCCTTGGGCGCGAACGATATCGGCCAGCTCGAGGAGGGGGCGAGTCATTTTTTCTTAAGCCTCCGCGACCGTTTGACGCCCTCCAGGCCGGAGACTT
>DATDGW010000775.1:0-2006 GCA_036521895.1 Candidatus Sulfotelmatobacter sp.
ATCCGCTGCGGCGCCTGATGCGTTTTGGGACAGCGGGTTTCGTGCGGATGTCGCCGATCATTATGCGGACGCATTGGCGCGGCTGGCGAACGTCGCCAAAATCAAAGCCAAATTTGATCCCAACAAAGCGAGCCTTGGCGATACGCCCGAGGTACAGAGATATCGCCGGTGGGTGCTGGACCAGCGGCTCTTCCTGAATCCTCTTAACGCCGCAGGAGCTTGGCCCATCGCCGCACACGATGTCTTTCATCTGCCAAGCCACACCTATGCTATCGATGAAGTGGCCTGCTGCCGGTTCCGAAGACACCGAGTTAGGTGTCATGATGGAACCGGAGGTGTGTGATGGAGAGACGGAAGTTTACGCGCGAGTTCAAGCTTGAGGCTGTGCGGCTGATCAAAGAGCGAGGGGTCTCGTACGCACAGGCCTCGCATGATCTCAGTGTGCATCAGTCACAGTTGCGCAGTTGGGTGAAGGCGCTTGCGGATGATCCGCAGCATGCGTTTCCCGGCAAAGGTCAGATGAAGCCCGAGCAGCTGGAAATTGCGCAGCTCAAGCGCGAGGTGATCAGGCTTAAGGCCGAACGAGACATCCTAAAAAAAGCCGCGGCCTACTTCGCGAAGGAGTCGACGTGAAGTTCGCCTTCATCGCGAAGCACCGGGGGATCTGGCCGGCGGGATGGTTGTGCGGGGCGCTCGGTGTCTCGCGAGGTGGGTTCTATGCCTGGCTGACACGACCGCGCAGTCGGCGCACTCGGGATGACGAAGAGCTGGGCGCGAAGGTTCGCACCAGCTTCCTCGCCAGCGACCGAACCTACGGCGCCAGGCGGGTGTGGCACGACATGCTGGCGGAAGGGGTATCGTGCGGACTGCATCGGATCGAGCGATTGATGCGGCTACAGGCTCTCAGAGCGCGTCCGCGACGGCGGCGCCTGCCGCCCGATCTGGGTGAGCGGCAGATCGCCGCCGTCGCTCCCAACGTGCTCGACCGCACCTTCGAAGCGCCCGCTCCCAACCGCAAATGGATCGCTGACTTTACGTATCTCTGGACAGCGGAAGGTTGGCTCTATGTGGCTGCCGTCGTCGACCTCTTCTCCCGGCGCGTGGTGGGCTGGTCGATGAGCACCGCGATGACGGCCCAGCTCGTCACCGACGCGCTAATGATGGCGATCTGGCGCAGGGGCAAACCCGACGCGCTGCTGCATCACTCCGATCGTGGCAGCCAGTACACCAGCGAGCAGTTCCAGCGACTGATGGTCGATCATGGGGTCGTCTGCTCGATGAGCCGTTCGGGCAACGTCTGGGACAATGCCGCGATGGAGAGCTTCTTCTCCTCGCTGAAAACGGAGCGCACAGCACGCAAAACGTACCGGACGCGCGACGAAGCCAAGGCTGATGTGTTCGATTACATCGAGCGCTTCTACAATGCTAAACGCAGGCACTCGACAATCGGATATATGAGCCCCATGGAGTTCGAGATGCAGGCCGGATTAGCTTAAGCGTGTGTCAACCGAACCGGCAGCAGCCCATCTCTCTCTGTCTCAATCAATCAAGCAAAGCTATCTCGGCCTTACCATACGCCGATGGCTCTGCCGACTATCCAAGCGAGAGAGCCATTCCAGGCGAGCGAGGCTAACAGCCCCAATATTATGACCAAGATGGGCCAGATAGGACGACGCTCCTCGTTGATCGCACAGGACGCCTCTGCCACGCCTTGAATGGTCTCGGTCCGAACGCTTGGGTCGGTTACAACAGATGTCACGCTCATGTTTACGCACACCGCACAGCACGGCGCTCCCAGATGGACTCACGGCATTCGCCGTGAGTTGGTGTCCGCGTGGGTATAAATTAGCTCACGGGAACGGCGCGTGCCTGTGACGCATTTCACAGTTGCCCAAAGATTTTTCCGATCCATCGGCCCATCGATCACCGTGCCGTGCGGGAGGAAACGCTTGAGCGAGGTAGCGGGCGCTCGAGCCCAATTCGCGGATTGCCGACGCGGCTCGATC
>DATDGW010000776.1:0-3098 GCA_036521895.1 Candidatus Sulfotelmatobacter sp.
CGGAAGATGTTGCCGCCGCACACGAGCCTTCCACTGTGGAATTGAAAGCCTGGTTCGAGACGAACAAGGAGAAATTCGCTCTGCCCAGTCGCTACAGCTTCCGGCACCTTTACTTTTCGCCCGACAAACGTGGCAAGAACGCTCAAGAAGAAGCCGCGAAGGCGTTGGCGAAGGTCGCCGGGCAGCCGGAAGACTCGAAGCTGGCCTCATCGCTCGCTGATCCATTCATGTTCCAGGACCATTACAACGAGCGGGAGCCCAGTGCGATCGCCAAGGAGTTCGGTCCCTCATTCGCAGTGGCTATTGAGAAAATCAAACTTAAATCCTGGCAAGGGCCGATTGAGTCCGGTTACGGCTGGCATCTTGTGTTCGTGGATTCCGTCATGCAAGGACGTGTCCCAGCGTTCGAAGAAATAGAGCCCGATATTAAGACCGCCTGGCTGGGCGAGCAGAAGCAAAAAGCATGGGAGAAGGCCTACGCTGAGATGCGCGCCAAGTACACCGTGTTCCTACCCCCAGCACCATCGGAAAATACGAGGGCTCAGAAGCCTCCCCAGGCCCCGCCAAAGACGCAGGACCTGAGCCCCGGCGATGGAGGCCCTTTCTGATGCAGCGAGCAGGCTGCCATCGGTTCCATTGGTCATTGGTATCGCTGGCATTCGCTCTGATCGTTCAGCCTGTGTGGGCCCACGAAGCTCGCCCGGCATACCTCGAAATCAAAGAGAGCGCGCCAAATCAGTACAGCGTTCTCTGGCGCACGCCTGTATTGGCTGGCATGCGCCTACCTGTGCGCCTGGGGCTGCCTGTAGATGTTAAAGAGCTGCGCGAGCCCAACGTTCAGGAATTGGCTGATTCGCTTGTGGAGCGCCATTGGATCGATGCGGGACCTGGTGGTTTGGCCGGCAGGCGCATTGACTTTGTCGGCTTACAGGCAACCATCACCGATGTTGTCATTTATGTCGAAATGCTCGATGGCCGGAAGTCGACCACTATCGCCCATCCATCGCAGCCTTGGATCGAACTTGCTGCAAACCAGTCAACTTTCGATGTGATTCGCACATACGTGGTGCAAGGGATCCGGCATATTCTCTTCGGCGCCGACCACATGCTCTTCGTGTTGGGACTGCTGTTGATCGTGAAAAACCGCTGGATGTTACTCAAGACAGTGACCGCCTTCACGGTTGCCCACAGCATCACACTGGCCATCGCTACTCTCGGATATGCCGAAGTGCCCGTGGTTCCACTGAATGCAGCTATCGCTCTCAGCATTTTGTTTCTCGGCCCCGAGATCGTACGCTCATGGCGTGGTGAGACCAGCTTCACCATTCGGCACCCGTGGGTGGTAGCGTTCACCTTCGGACTGCTGCACGGTTTCGGCTTCGCCAGCGCGCTCACCAGCGCAGGCTTACCGCGCCACGAACTTCCATTGGCTTTAGTCAGCTTCAACGTCGGCGTTGAGTTGGGACAGCTCGGTTTTATCGGCTTGATCGTGGCACTAGAGAATTCGTTCCGCCTACTCGAAATCCGCTGGCCCCGATGGGCGCAGGCACTTCCCGGATACACGGTGGGCAGCCTGGGTGCATTCTGGACGATTCAGCGGGTTGCGATTCTGCTGGGAGGTGCCCGCTGAAAATCTCTTCGAACAGCAGCATCGTGCGCGCATTCCCCCTGCTGATTTTCTTGCTGTTGTGTGCGCCGTGGGCACTCGCGCATACCCAGAAGGGGGAAGCCGTTGGCTTCCTCACCGGGTTTCGGCATCCGATCTCCGGTCTCGACCACGTCCTGGCGATGGTCGCGGTCGGCCTTTGGGGCGCCCAACTTGGAAGTCCCGCTATCTGGTTGCTGCCTGTTCTGTTCCCGATGGTTATGGCGGTTGGTGGCATGCTAGGTCTGATGGGCGTGCCGCTGCCGGGGACGGAGTACGGCATCGCACTTTCCGCGATCCTGCTTGGGGCTGCCATTCTTTTTGAAGTTCGCCCTTCATTGACGATTGCCGGGATTCTGGTGGGTTTCTTCGCCATCTTCCATGGACACGCTCACGGGACGGAACTTCCTGCGGGTCAAAGTGCGCTGCTATACAGCATGGGTTTCGTGATCGCCACCGGATGCCTGCATGCTGTTGGCATCGGTATCGGGACCGTCCATCGGTGGAGCTGGGGACAAAAGCTTTTGCGAGTTGCCGGAGGTCTGGTAACAATGGGAGGATTCTTCTTCCTTTGGAAGGCGGTCGCATGAACGGGGAGTACAAATCGCGAGTGCCACTGTACGCGTTTGTTGGATTTGCATTCGTTATGTACGCCACTCCAGCCGAGGCACATCTCAATTCAACTGGCATGGGCCCGGTATACGACGGACTTATGCACTTTCTTATGAGCCCCGAGGACATCGTTCCGGTCCTCGCTTTGGCACTGCTCGCAGGACTTCGTGGCGCGGCTTACGGACGTCGAACTCTATTCATGGTTCCTTGCGCGTGGCTACTGGGTGGCTTTGCCGGACTCAGTGCTGTCACTGCCCCGCTCCACCCATTTATCTCGGCTGCTTGGTTCCTCTTGATGGGTGGACTGCTTGCGGCTGATGCCAAACTCTCCCTACGCATGACAACTGCCCTGGCTGCGCTGCTCGGGCTCTATCACGGATACCTGAACGGAACTGGATTGGGCGCATCCTCCGGCTCAGCGGTGGTTCTTTTTGGATTGGTGTTTTCGGTGTTTGTGCTAGTAGCGCTGGCGGCCGCATTCGTGGTGCGCCTTCGTGCAGATTGGGCACGCATTGCAGTTAGGGTCGCCGGCAGCTGGGTCGCCGCAAGCGGCCTCCTGATGTTTGGTTGGGCGGTTCACGCGAAGTGAGCTGATTCCTGACGTAGTTCATTCCGACGCACTCGAACACTTTTCATCCGGCAAAACCAATCGCGGTTTTCTTGGTCTAAGTATGGTCCACGATCATCACCAGCCCTTGCGCCCTTGCGGCAGTGTCTTTGGCCCAACCTCAAAGAAAGCAATACCCCGGCAATCCTGTCGCGGAAGGAATCACCAAAGTTCTCAGTATCATCTACATCGTTTTTGTCGTATTGTCCGCTTGCGAGAGCGATACTTCGCCAA
>DATDGW010000777.1:0-3061 GCA_036521895.1 Candidatus Sulfotelmatobacter sp.
CGCCACCGCAGCAACGGGGGCTGAAGGGCAGGATAATTGAGAAGAAGAAGGGCGAGATGCAGGACTACATGGAGCGCGTAGCGTCACTTATTCAACGTTATGTGCCTCCTGAAGCTTCCCAGATGCAGGAATCCTTTCAAAGTGGCAAGGCAGCCCTCCAGCCCTCGGGAAATGGAATCGCGATGTTTGTGTTTCGCGACTACGCGAAACCTGGAGACACCGTGACGCTGACTTTTGACACTCCCGCGAAAAAGGTCCGAGGCTACGACGTGAATTCGTATCTCGATGCCCCGGAAGATGTGGTCACTTTGAAAGTTGTCTTCAACAGCTTGCCAGACGGAACGAACTATGCAGCCCAAACGGTGCTCGACGCGACTGCCAAGCAAATTCAGATCAGGACTACAAATTCCAATTACAGTAAATTATAATCCTCGTTATTCCTCTGAACCTGGAAACGACTATTCCCTACGAGAAAGTTAAGGTCGAAGGTGGCCTTGGTAATTTTCTTTGAACTATATGCATTATCTGGGCCTATCAGGGACGCCAAATGCGCCTGATCACACTCGAGCCGCCGCATTTGGAAGAAGTGGGACGATCACTATTCCCCTAGCTAGTTTCTGTCGCGAAACGCAAAATACCACGTCAAAGCAGGCGTTCGTAGGCTTTTCTCATTATTTTTCTCTTGACAAGTATATGTGTGGTGTGGCACATATACATTCATGAAAACGCACCAATCCGAATCTCCTTCCGATGTCTGGCGCTGGTTTCAGAATCAAGCTGAAAGCCTCGGGCCCGCCGTTCTTGGCTCGCTCAGCTTGCGACGCAGTCCTTGTGTCCGCGAGAACTGCCCCGCTTGCTTGTCGGGCGAACAGCATGCCAGTTACGTCGTGTACGGCCGCCTGAAAGGACGACGGTTTGCTGTCTATGTTCCCGAAGAACTTGTGCCGGAGGTACGCCGTTGTTTGGAAAACGGGCGTGCTCTGCAGGAACTGCTCTACCAAGCGGCACCGCGCTATGTCAAAGCATTGAAACGGGAGCGGGACAAGGCCTCGAAAAAAGCGGAGAACTGAACCGTGCCGAGAACTACGAAGCCGCAGATCAGTTTCGCCGAGTGGGAGTTGCTGCAGCAGGGCATATTGCTGGAGCCGCTGCTGCAGACCATCTCCGATTTTCTTGACGACCACGAAGAGATGATCAAGGCAGTACGGCGTGATCTGGAACGAGGTCTGAAAAATCCCGCGACCGGTCGCAACGGATTGGCGCCACAACAGGTTCTGCGCTCCCTGATCCTCATGCGCGTCAAGAATTGGAATTATCGCGAGCTGCGCGAACGGATCGCCGACGGGTACACGCTGCGCCAGTTCACGGATTTCTACTGTCAGCCGGTGCCAAAGCACGATGCGTTCAACCGTGCCTTTAACCGGCTAACTCCACAGACGCTGCAGGCCGTCAATGAGCTGGTCGTGCAAGCGGCGGTGGATCTGGGCCTGGAAGATGGCCAGAAACTTCGCGTGGACTCGACGGTCGTACAGACCGACATTCATCATCCGACCGACAACACCTTGTTATGGGATGTCGTACGTGTGATCACGCGCTTAATCGGCTGCCTCGCCGAGGCCGTTCAGCAGCATATTCAAGGGTTTCGCAATCGCACGCGGGCGGCGCGGCGTCGGATGCAAGAAATCCAGCGGTTGACGCCCAAGGAACGGCACGAGCGACAAACCGAGAAATATCGCCAACTCATCGGAATAACCGAAGAGGTCGTGAACAGCGCACGAAAAGTATTGCAGCAGACGCGGAAAGCGCGCGGCAAGAATCTGGTCGCCAACCTGACCATCGCCGAACTTCGTAAGGAAATCGCCCACTACTGTGAACTGGGAGACCCTGTGATCGATCAGACGCGCCGTCGCGTGCTCCAAGGAGAGCAAGTTCCCAACGCCGAAAAGATCTATTCCATCTTTGAAACCCACACTGATCTGATCAAGCGCGGCAAGGTGCTAACACCGGTGGAGTTCGGTCACAAAGTCTTTCTCGCCGAAAGTGCCCAAGGGTTGATTACGCAGTATGAAGTGCTGCAGGGAAATCCTGGCGACGATCAGCAGGTGGAACCTTCCCTGGAACGCCACAAGGAAAACTTCGGGCGTGCTCCCGAGTTGTATAGTTCGGATCGAGGCTTCTTTAGTGAGACGAATTTGAAGTCATGCAAGAAAAAGGGCGTCCAGGTGGTGTGCATCCCGCAGCGTGGCGGGAAGAAAACGGTGAAGCGCAAAGCGTATGAGAAGAGTCCTGCTTTCAAGGAAGGACAGCGCTTTCGAGCCGGCATCGAGGGGCGCATCTCGGTGCTGTTCCGGGGTCGTGGCATGAAGCGTTGTCTTGCGGAAGGGCGCCAGCGCTTTGAGGTATTGGTAGGTGCCGCCGTGCTTGCCAACAACTTGATGAGAATTGCGGCAATGCTATCGAAACGATCGCCTCGCAGACGAAGAGCCGCGTAACACGATCTTTCCGCTTTTTCTCTCCGTGAGGTCGACGTATTTTTCTTAGCCGCACTCTTCCACTCGATCCCGAAATCCAGGACCGCAATGGTCTGCACATGTCTTCCCAGGCGCGCTAAATCACTGAAATCTCTATTGCCCAGTCAAATTTTTCCGCCAAAATACGTGTTTCGCGACAGAAACTAGCTATGCCTGCCAGCCGGCGCAAGATCAGTGGGTACGGAACCGGAGCCGGAAGTCTCTCCTCCTCCACCCGCACCATCTTTCTTGCTATTCGCACGCGCTGGGCGCCCAGAATCAAGCCCAAACTGGCGAATTTTGTACAGCAGCGCCTTGTAGCTGATTCCCAGCATCTTGGCCGCATCCTTGCGGCACCAATGAGTTTTTTCGAGAGCATCCGCGATGGCTTCCATCTCGGCTTCGTCCTTCAAACTGCGCACGAGCGCTTTCAATCCCTGTTCGCGCACAGGCGCGGCTTCTTCTCTTGGGGAAGTCCGCTGGCGCGTGGCGGACATTTCCAACAACTCGCGGAAGCTGCCTTCATCATCTTCCAGGATGACGTAACGCTT
>DATDGW010000778.1:0-1971 GCA_036521895.1 Candidatus Sulfotelmatobacter sp.
GGTTTCCCGGCACGGCGTGGTATCGATAGTATCCCTCGACCACCCGCTTCAGCCACGCTCCGACGAGCGCCACTGGCTCATGCATCATCCGGCGCGACTCCAGCTTAATGGCTATGAGTTTCGCCCTCATCCGCTTCGCCGCCGTGTGTCGCCAGACCACAAAACGGCCTGTCGTGTTCGTGCCACAAAAGTGCGTGAACCCGAGGAACGTGAATGTTGCCGGTTTCCCCTCGCCTCGCTTCCGCCGATCGGACGCTGCAAAGCGCCCGAACTCGATCAGCCGCGTCTTGTCCGGTTGAACTTCCAACCCGAACTTCGCTAGCCGCTCCTGAAAATCCTTGAGGAACCGCTCAGCATCTGCCCGGCGCTGGAAGCCGACGACGAGGTGAGTAGGCCCGGGGAATCTCACCCCGAGCCTCTCTCAGGTAGGGTCGAGGACTGGCGCCATCACCCTTAGGCTCGGCCTATCTGTTGCTCTCCGTTTCCGCTGAGAGTGCCTCACTATCCAAGCCGTAAGCTGGTTTCCAGCCCCCGCCGCGTCAAACCCAGCGGGCGAATTTCTCGCACTGGGCTTTCCTGTTCGCTTCCTGTCAAAGGTTATGAGACCTATCCTGCTGGATTGGCTTTCGGCCCTGGCCGACGAACCCGGTATCCGGTAAACAGGCCGAGTTCGCTATAGAGCCATTGCCTACTCCACCTCTGCCAGCCGAAGCCCCTCCGCTTCCGGGCCCGCATCAGATGCCGCCGAATCTTCTTTTCTACCCAGTCTTTGATAAACGAAAAGCACCGGCTCGAATGCCCCACCGCAAAGTAGTTCACCCATCCCCGAAGGATTGGGTTGATCACCTCGATCACCCGCCCCACCGGTTGGCTGGCGTACCGTCGGAACACATCCCTGAGCTTCCCCAACAAAGCCGTCCGCTTCTTCAGCTTGGGCGCATAGTTGGGCCGCCACGCTCCCTTGCGACTCAGAATGCGGCGAAATTCAAAACCCAGGAATCCGAAACTGTCCCCCTTTGCGAGATCGGCGAGCCGGCTTTTCTCCTCGTTGATCTCAACTCGCAGTTTGGCCAACTCCTCCCGTAGTCGCTTGTTCACCGCCTTCACCAGCCAGTCATGCCGCGGATGAGAGTCGATTAATATCACCAGATCGTCCGCAAAACGTGCGTATTGGACGTAGGTGTATTTTCCGTTGCGCGTGGTCTCAATCGCTTTCTCCAGCATCCGATCCACCTCAGTGAGATAGACGTTACTGAGCAGTGGCGAAATCACCCCGCCTTGCGGAACGCCCTTCTTCCCGGTTGCTTCCAGCATCATCTTGAGCAAATGCATGACCGCATCATCCTGTACCCGTCGAGCCACCTTCTCTAACAGCAGATAATGCTGAACGTTGTCGAAGTAGGCCCGCAAGTCAATGTCGATGATTCGCGTCTTGCTCTCCACAATTGCCTGTGCCACTCGGGTTACCGCTTGATGCGCTGTCCGTTGCGGTCGGTATCCATACGACCCCGGTTGGAAATCAGCTTCGAAGATCGGTTCCAGGATGAGCTTGACGGCCCCCTGGACCACTCGATCGCGGATAGAAGGAATCGAAAGAACGCGGACTTTTACCCCGTCCTTAGGGATCTCCTTCTTCCGTGCCCGCATGGGCCGATACGTGCTTGTGATTAGTTCGTCCCTGATCTGACTCAGAAAACCCTCCACTCCGCTTTCCTCAATGGCCTCGAACGTGACCCCGTCTATTCCCGGTGCCCCATCGTTACTCTTCGCCATCTGGTAGGCTTCGCGGAGCGTTTCCATCTTGCATACATGGACGTATAGCCCCCAGAAAACGCCAGGTTGGTTCAGCCTTCGCCTTGACGTATAGACTCCTTCTCAGGTCCTGCAAACTGATGGGCGCTTTTGTCATTTCGCCCTTGCCTCCCATTTTGTCGGAGCTGCTACAAACAACAGGGCTCCTTCGCTCCACGG
>DATDGW010000779.1:0-10464 GCA_036521895.1 Candidatus Sulfotelmatobacter sp.
AGCTCTACCAGCAGTACGGAAGCCAAGTTTCATTCCTGGTGGTGTACATCACTGAAGCGCACCCGAGCGACGTCTGGCAAATGCAGAGCAACGTTAAGGACAAAGTCGTGTTCGCCAGTCCACGGAGTGAACAGGAACGAGGTTTCGTGGCGGGAGCTTGCGTGCGCAAGCTGGGCATTGAGATTCCCGCGGTGCTCGACGAATTCGGCAACTCGACCGAGAGTGCGTACACAGCTTGGCCGGACCGCCTCTATTTGATTGATGCGTCGGGCCGCGTGGCCTACAAGAGCCGTCCTGGGCCTTTCGGCTTCAGCGCGGAGCAATTGAAGGCAGCAATCCAAAAGGTCGTTCCCGCGCACTGAACGTTGGGGAAGGAGTGCGACCACCGGGGCTGAAGCCCAGCAATGTTTGGCGCACCTTACGCGGCGCTGAAGCGCCGTTCTTCTACGGACGACGCCGTCTATGACGTGTTGTTTTGCCGATGCGCAGCCGGGCTTCGCCCCGGATGGATGGCCGAGGCGGTCGTTCCCACATGTGGGATCTTTAAATGAAAAGGGCCGCGAGTGCATCGCGGCCCTTTCGGTGGCTCGCCAGAATGTTCGGCCCGGTTTATTGTTCGCCGGCGGAGGCGCTGCTTCCCCACAGGGCATTGCTGCCCCACAGAGCATTGCTACCCCACAGGGCGTTGCTGCCCCACAACGCGTTGCTGCCCCAGAGAGCGTTCGATCCCCACAGGGCGTTGGAGCCCCAAAGAGCGTTGCTGCCCCAGAGAGCGTTGCTGCCGGTCATGGTGGTCGACGGAGCTCCGCCTACGAACTGAGACGATCCCCATACGGCCGAATTGGCCCATGTGGAAGAAGTATTCCAAACAGCGGTCCGATCATCGTTGAGGTAGACGTTGCCGGAGTTTGGGTCATACGACGCCACCGGGGACATGGCTGTCCCCCTCGCGAGGTCGGTACTCTCCATGGCTTCTTCCAGGTCGAGATACCCCGCTCCGACAGTGAACACATCGTACTGATCGGTGTAAGTGATTCCCGTTGTCGGATCAGTCGTGCTGCTGGATGTGGGGAAGGTCTTATAGGCAGTTTTCATCAACCGCGCCTTCACCTGATCGGGGGTCATCCACGGATTCAGCTGCAGAAGATCCGCAACGGCCCCGCTCACCACGCCGGTTGCCATGCTGGTGCCGCTCAACGTGAAGTAGCTGAACGACGAAGCAGTGCTTCCGCCGTTGACGTAATAGTTGTATGGCACGTGATTACCGGGATACTCGTTATAGAGCGTCGAACCCGGAGCCTCGAGCGAGACAAGCAGGTTACCCGGAGCGACGATGTCAGGCTTCGCGATGGCGTCAACCACGGTCGGCCCCTTCGAGCTATAGCTGGCGATCAGGTCGTCCGTGCGAGTGGGCGTTCCCATCGTCTTCATCGCGCCCACGGTGATCACGTACGGATCGTTGCCGGGCGACGTGATGGTGGCATAGCCATTGGTTCCCTGGTAGCGGCCATTGTTGCCGGCAGCCACGACCACCACGATTCCGCTATGCCACGCCTTCTCGACCGCCTGGCAAAGGGGATCCAGTTTGTAGCTCTCGTACACAGCGCGGCCAAGAGACAGATTGATCACGCGAATGTTGTAGCGAGATTTCAAGGAAATGGCCTGGTTGAGTGCGGCGATGACTACGCTATCGGTGGATGCCCCGTTCGCATCCAGGACCCGCAGGTTGACGATATTCGCGCCCGGCGCAATCCCCTTGAAGGTCTTGTTGTAGAGCGGGCCAGTGGAACTAAGGCCGTCTCCAGCGATCAGCCCGGCGATGTGCGTGCCGTGCCCGTATTGGTCACCGGGGTTTGAATTTCCCGGCACAAAGGACTGTTGATAGACAACTCGTGAGAACGGAAGGATGCCTTGATACAGATCTACGTGATTGCTCACACCGCTGTCGATAAGTGCCACACCAATGCCAGCACCGGTGTAGTTCGACTGCCATGCGAATTGGGCGTTCACCGCAGCGGCGGCATTGTTGAGTGAGGGCGTCAACGGCCGGTCCGTGCTGATGTAAACGACGTTCGACTGGTTCGAGAGGTTCTGGATGCCGTTGCCGTCAAGCAGCGCAACCACGCCGTTGATCAGAGGTAGCTGTCCCAGAATCGTGCCGCCAAGTTTCAGAACGTCATTGACGAGGCAGCCCACCAGGCCGAGCAGACCACTGCAATTGACCTGAGTGCCGGGCGCATATTGCACGATCACTTGGACCTTCTGGGTCGAGTGATTGCCGCGCAGCTCAGGCGATAGCTTGGAGTCGTCGGCGTGCGCCAGCGGCAGCGCGACGATCAGAAGTAGAAGCACTAGTTTTTTCATTTTCCCCCACTAAAAGGCGCCCGCAGGCGCGTAAACCATACGCCAAGTGACCTGTATATGTGCAGGTGGGTGTCCAAACATGACCCAAATTACCTTTATTTTTCATCGACTTATGAGAGGTGCGAGGAAACGCAACGGGCACTTTGTCCCACGCCCCGGGCACGGGACAAGTTGTCTCGCCCGAAATGGGACCCGCGCCGTTGCCGCCTTCGCTGTTTCGGCGGGTAAGTGAGTGATTTATATAGAGAAAACCATGGTAATCAGAGGAAGTCTTTTTGGGCGGACATGCACCCGCAGTTCGTTGAAAATTTAAGTACTTATCATGTCTTGGGTTCGCTCTATTAGCGCTCGTGCGTTCATCGCGGCCATGGCTCTGGCGGGAGCCATCTGCCTCGCGCTAGCGTTCTCTCACTGGCGATCCAGTGATCCCGTAAAGTTCGCTTGCTACCTGATCGCGGCGCTGCTGGCATCGTCACTCAAGGTGGCTCTGCCCGGCATCGAGGGAACGCTGTCGGTGAATTTCCTGTTCACCCTGCTGGGCATCCTGGAGCTGAGCCTACCGGAGACCCTGGCCATTGGACTGGCCGCCACTCTGGCGCAGTTTTACTGGAGACCGGCGCGGCGGGTGAAGCTGGTTCAGCTCGTATTCAATCTGTCCCAGGTAACGGTCTCGAGTGCCATTGCATACGGCGCTTACAAACTGGTGGTCATTTATGTTCTTCACGCTCCGGGGCCACTGGCGCTGCTGGTAGCGGCCATCACGCATTTCGGTTGTAACACGGCAGCGATGTCGACCATCATCGGACTCACCGAGGACAAGCCCGCCTTTAAAGTGTGGAGCGAAATCTATCTGTGGTCGTTTCCCTACTACATGGTGGGAGCTGCGGCTGCGGGATTGGTTAACTTCCTGAACGGCCATATCGGATGGCAGTCGTCTCTGCTGATTCTCCCGCCGATCTACCTGATGTACCGCTCCTATCGTCTCTATCTCGGCAAACTGGAGAGCGAGAAGAAGCACGCTCAGCAAGTCTCGAGTCTCCACCTGCGGACGATCGAAGCGCTCGCGCTGGCCATCGAAGCCAAAGACGAAACGACGGGCGAGCACCTGCAAAGAGTGCGCGTTTACGCCATGGAATTGGCGAAGGAACTGGGCCTGAGCGAAGACGAAACCGAGGCGCTGCGGGCAGCATCGGTGCTACACGATATCGGGAAGCTGGCCGTGCCCGAACACATCATCTCGAAACCGGGGAGGCTCACGCCAGAAGAATTCGAGAAGATGAAAATCCATCCCATTGTTGGCGCGGAAATTCTGGAGCAGGTGCACTTTCCGTATCCCGTGGTGCCGATTGTGCGCGCGCATCATGAGAAGTGGGATGGCAGCGGATATCCCAATGGACTGGCCGGTGAAGAGATCCCGATTGGCGCCCGCATTCTCGCGGCGGTCGATTGCCTCGACGCGCTGGCTTCCGACCGGCAATACCGCAAGGCGCTGCCGTTGAACGAAGCGATGGCCAAGGTAGTAGAAGATTCGGGCAAGAGTTTTGATCCAAAGATTGTGTCAATTCTGCGGCGGCGCTACATCGAATTGGAAAAGATGGCGAACGAGGAACCGCTGCAGGCTCCGCCGAAATTGTCGACGGACATTAAAGTTGAGCGAGGACTGGCCCCGGCAGCGGGGTTCGCGGAGTCCGGCGAGCCCGTGATTCCAACGTCAGGACAAGCCGCGGACTCCGGCGCGCGTGTTTCTGCAGCCCGACAGCAGGGTCAAGAGATTGTGCAACTCAGCCGCCAGGCTGGCGTGTCTTTGCGCACCGAAGACGTTCTATCTCTGCTTGCCGTTCGCTTGAAACACCTGGTGCCGCACGACTCCATGGCTGTGTATGTGCCGAACAACGGAGTCCTCCGAGCTGAGTTTGTCGGCGGCGACAACTTCCGGCTGTTCTCATCTTTACGAATTCCCGAAGGCGAAGGGCTCTCGGGATGGGTCTCGCAAAACCATAAGCCGATCTTGAACGGCAATCCGTCGGTCGAGCCGGGTTATCTGAATGATCCCACGAAGTACAGCACGCTGCGTGCGGCGCTGGCGATACCTCTCGAAGGAACTGCTGGGATTGCTGCTGTACTCGCTTTATACCGCGCACGGCAGGATGCATTCACCGCAGACGATCTGCGCGTGGTGGAGACGATTGGTGAGGGGCTGGGCATCGTGGTCGAGAACGCTGGCAAGCTCAAGGTGTCAGCCATGAAGGCCGGATCGATCTAAACCGACGGTTGAGATCGCCGCCTCCACCCTAACAGTGCAGTGAGCATCTCGCGCACGGGGCATATACTCGTGCCGAATCGTTCTTTCCTATGACCGAAGAAGCAAAGAGGCCGGTTGCGCATGTCGAAATCGTACCGGCTACATCGGAGCATGCGTCGATTCTCGCCAACCTACTTGAGTTGTACGTGCACGATTTCAGCGAGTTCATGAAGGTGAAGATCGGGGCGGACGGGAGGTTCGGCTACGAGAGACTTCCGCTTTATTGGAGTGAGCCTGGCCGGCAGGCATTTCTTGTGCGCGTGGACGGCAGTTTGGCAGGGCTGGCTTTGATGAAAAGGGGTTCAGAACTGTCTGGCGATGAAAGCGCGTGGGATATGGCCGAGTTCTTTGTTCTCCGTGCATACCGTAGGCAGGGAATTGGAACTCAGATCGCCCATGAAGTTTGGAGACGCTTTCCGGGGAATTGGGAAGTTCGTGTAATGCAGGCGAATGTTTCGGCGGAACATTTTTGGGCGCGCGCGATCTCCGAATATGTAGGCGAGGTGGTCCATCCTGTTCGTGTCGAAAAGGATGGGAAATGCTGGCACCTATTCTCCTTCGAATCCAAACACTCTCTCTAGCGTTATGCCGCTCACCGGCTGAGCGGGCGGGGGCCCGCGCCACATACCTCTGTGGCTCCCTTCACTCCATTTCGAAGCTCACATACTGCAACCCGCCATCGCGCTCGACCTGCAGCACGACGGCGTCGCCGGTCTTCAACGCTCCTACCGTGGTGCGGAGAGTTTCCATGGAATCGATGGGCGTGATGTTCAGTTGGTGAATAATATCTCCGGCCTGCAAGCCGGTGTCGGGCATGATCAAGTCGGCGGCTCGTCCCACGACTACGACTCCTGATGGGATTCGCAGGGAGCCCAACCTCGCGCGCAGGTCGGGTGTGAGGTCGATCGCCAGAACCCCGAGGCGGGGGAGCAGACTGTTATCAGGGTTGACCGCGTCGAGGAGTTCGTCCATGTGATCATGCTGCTCAATCGCGGGGACGTAGAGAGTCTTCTTTTCGCTGCCGCGCAGAACCTCCAGCTTCACAACCTGGTCGAGACGATGGAGGTACAGAGCGGCGGAGAGTGACGGCAGGGTTTCGATGCGGCGGTCGTCCGCCGTGAGAATAATATCCTGCACCCGCAGGCCGGCTGCGGCGGCCGGGCCGCCGGGCTTCACGTCGTCCACGAGAACGCCCCAACGCTGCGAAAGGTGCAGGCCCTCAGCGAGGGTGGGAGTGATCTCCTGTGCGCCAGCGCCAATTTCGACCTTATGCACATGTCCGTACTTGCGCAGGCTGTGGTAAACGAAATCAACCACGCGCGCCGGAATGGCGAAGCCCAAACCCTCACTGCCTCCACCTTGCGAAAGGATAAACGTGTTGACGCCAAGGACGGCACCATTCATATCGACCAAGGGGCCGCCGCTGTTGCCGGGATTGATGGGAGCATCGGTCTGCAAATACGTCAGCGGCTTGGTAGAGTCGGGCTGGCGGGCGAGCGCGCTGACGACACCCATGGTGACGGAATTCTGCAACCCTTCGGGACTGCCGATCGCGAATACAAGTTGCCCCACGTGCGGCCGTTGGCTCATGAGGGCAAGGGTCGGCAAATCGGTCTCGTCGATTTTGAGGAGTGCGAGATCGGTATCTTTGTGCTGGCCCACGAGCCGCGCTTCGAGGATGCGGCGCTTCCCGATCGGCACCTGGCCGGGAGAGTCGCCCATGGGCAGCGGTAGGGCGACGCGAATGCGTTGTGCTCCCTCGACCACGTGAGCGTTGGTCATGATGTAGCCGCTCGGGTCGACGATCACTCCTGAGCCCACCGCCTTCTGGCGCACAATGAAGGCCGTCTGCGATCGATCCTCTTCGCGCAGCGGACCGTATCCCGTGACCAGAATCTGCACCACTGCGGGAGAGACCCGGGCGGCGAGGCCTTCCAGCGCGCTGTTCAGCTGCACCAAAACGTTCGGACTCTCGGAGGGCTTGGTCTCGACGCCGCCCGGAACGGCCTTCTTCTGGACGGGCGCCTGGGCGGTCACCGTCTGAGCGGCTTGCGAGACGGACGCCTGCACCATGGCTAAGAGTAAAGCAATCACAAAAAAGCGGCGAGATCGGGCTGGGGCCTCCCCACGGACGCGAAGCGAATTGGCCATTCGAATGCTCCTGTTTCATCAGGATAGCTGAACCAAACACTACCATGCCGGTGCCGCTGCCGACGTAAGCGCAGGTCAAACCCGGCGCACAAGCAGTGGTCAACCTCCGTTCCGCCTGGGGGGAACCTAGTTGCTACCGTTAACTAACGGGTTATCAGGCTTTTACGCGGGTGCCTTTCGTGATATAACCCCTGCTGAGCATAAAAGTGGGCCTGCGCCCGCCAGGAGCTTGGTTTGACGACATTGGCCTCATTCGCAGAGGGACAACACATAACAGGCCAGTCTAGAGGAGGTACCGTGGGCGAAGAAGCACGGACCGGAAAACGGTTCCCGCTGGAACTGCCGATCAAGATACATAAGGGCGAGACCGGCGGAGATGCCGAAGGAGTGACCGGGAATCTCAGCGCGGCCGGAGTCTATATCCGCGCCGATTCCTCGATGGAGATTGGTTCCCCCGTGGAATTTGAAATCACGCTGCCGCCAGAGATGACGGGCGGCCAGGAGAATGTGACCATCCAGTGCAAGGGGCGGGTGGTGCGCGCCGATGAAACTGGTGCAGGTGGAGAAGGCCGCGGTGTGGCCTGCGTGATCGACTCATACGAGTTCGTCAGGAACTCATAAACCGTTTTGCAGCGGACTTTTTTGGAGCGTTGACAACATGCTCAAACTGATTCTGGCCGATAACCAAGCGATCTTCCGGGCCGGCATTGCCAAAGTGCTGGCGGTGGAAGATGAGATGCGTATTGTGGCCCAGGCCCAGACCCCTGAACAGATGTTCATGGCGCTGGACAAGTTTCGCGCCGCGGTGCTGGTCGTGGCTGCGGGATTCCATGGCGACTTTGCCGCCATCGTGGCGGGTGCCAACAAAGCGAAGACGCGCGTGATTGTGTTGGCCGACACCGGCGAGAGCGCGCAGCGGCACATGTCGAACGGCGCACATGGCGTGGTCTATCGCAATGTGACCAGCGCGGCGCTCGTCGACTGCGTGCGCAAAGTGGCACGCGGCGAAACCTGGGTGCAGGACGTCGCCGTGCCCAGCGAACTCACCGAAAACGATATGGTCGGATTGCGCGTGCGCGATCGGCTGACCGCGAAAGAACTGCGCATCGTGGCGCTGATCGTGCAGGGCTACAAGAACAAAGAAATCGCCACGCAACTCGGCACCACCGAACAGGTCATCAAGAACTATCTGCGCAACGTGTATGACAAGATCGGCGTGTCAGACCGGCTGGAGTTGGCGCTGTTCACCATTCATCACCGGATTCTGAATGAGGCTGCAGCCGCGACCACAACTGGAGCGGTGCCGCAACCACCGGCGGGAGTGGCGCAGTAAGGTTTCGGAAATTGAATCGAAGAAAGGCCGCTTGCAAAGGCGCGGCCTTTTTTTGTAGCGCCGCCGTCTCGGCGGGACGACAAAGACTCACTCTTCTGTGGTCGATCCCGCGTGTCTGGGGCCGAACGTTGTGACCGAAGAAATCGCCTTTGATCCACGACGGCGCGGCATCGCGCTGCGCGACCTGATAGCCGACGAGGAAATTCATCACTGCGCCTTTGGCCGCCGCCTCAAAATCGATCGGCTGCTCCATGTTATCGAGCGGCGTGTGATAGCGCGTCACCAGCCACTTCTTGATCACTTCGAGCCCGTTAATTTTCGGATCGGTGGACTTCACACCGTCCTCGATATCGACCGCGGGCAGGCCCTGCAGCACGAAGGAATACTGATCGCTGCGAATAAATGCCACCTCTTCCGGCATGGGATCGGGACTCACGTCATATCCCATGACCTTCGCGGCCGCCGCCACTTCGTCGCCAAGCGTCGAGTGCTCGGCACCAAGGGCGACAACATCTTTCAGAGGGAAGTACACGCCCGGAGCGCCATCGATGTTGAGGTTGGCCACAATCGACTTCAGCGGCACGGTTGGGAAATGGGCGAAGTAGTCGGAGCCCAGCAGTCCCATTTCCTCTCCGGTGACGAAGACGAACAGCACCGAGCGGCGCGGAGGTTGCGGAAGGCTGGCATAGGCGCGCGCGATCTCGAGCAAGGTTGAACTGCCGGAGGCGTTGTCGAGGGCACCGTGACAAACATTGTCTCCGTTTCCTGGGGGGCAGATGCCGAGATGATCGACGTGCGCGGTGTAGACCACGTACTGATCACGAAGCGCGGGATCGGAACCCTTCAGTTCCGCCACAATGTTGGAACTCTGGATCAGGCTCTGCTCTGCCACGGTATGGATGTGAACGTTCACCGGCATCGCAAAGGCCTGCGGCTTGCCCGCGCGCGCATCGGACACGGCCTGATCGAGAGTCTTCGGCGCTCCGGCGAAAAGCAGCTTCGCTCCCTGCCCGCTGAGCAGTGCGTTGCCCCGCAATTCAGGGAAGAAATCGTGGGGAGCCCCACGCTTGTCGAGCCAGTGCATGTCTCCCGCCTGAACTTGTGGAACCAGCCATTCCCACCTGTACCGCTTCCAGTCCTCCGGGATCATCATCGACACGACGCCGACCGCTCCATGCGCCACAGCATTCTTCGCCTTCACGATGCCATCGGAATAGTAGGCGCGTTCGGTCGAGGGAAACGTCGACGGCGCGCCGTAGAACCCAGCGACAACTTTGCCGCGCACGTCGATGCCGGCGTAGTCGTCATACTTCTGATCGGGCGCGGTCACGCCGAATCCCACGAAGACCACGGGCGCACTGACATCGCTCCCGGCCTTGCTCTCGCCCTTCGCTGCCGGGTTGGCGAACCAGGAAGATAGAATGTAGTCCTTGGCGTCTGTGAGTTTTTGCGCTTTCCCGTTAACCGTGAGCGTGAGAGAACTGGCAGCCCCGTCGATCACGGCTTTCTGCAAGGGCACGCTCTGGAACCAACTGCCTGAGACAGCAGGATGCAGGCCCATGCCTTCGAGTTCGGTCGCAACATAGCGGGCGGCAATGTCGTAGCCAGGTGTGCCCGGCGCGCGGCCTTGCAGCAGGCTGTCGGCGAGGAAGCGAATGTGCGCGCGGATCTCGCTCGCGCTGATGTTCTTGGTGGCCACCACGACAGCTGCACGGTCGGAGGAATCTTGAGCGAATAGAGTGAGAGATAGAACTCCGGAAAAACAGACAAGGCACAACAGCGAGTTGCGGTGAAGCTTCATTGTGGTTGGCCTCCAGGGTGATGTGCAAACAGCTTAGACGCATGCAGATGCTTGGGTTACGAAAAATCGCATATCTGAATCCCTTGGCCCTTCGCCAGGTGAAGAATGAGTGCGCTGGCGGCGGCATCGCAGGCTTGAACGTGTCGCGCTGGTTCGTCATGACGAGGACGGCGAAGTCTTGGCGGGAGCCATCCAGACGACCGCATAATTCATCGTGTTGCTGCCCGCGTGAGTGAAGGCTCGTCCGCCAGCCCAAGGGCGATCGACGACGAGCCATCCGAAAGCATAGTCGCCGAAGGGCGGGGTGTGCAGGCGCTTGAGGGTTTCGGGCTTCAGGATTCCGGGCTCGCCTTGCTCTCCGCGAAGATGAGCAGTGACGAACTTTCCCCAATGGATTACGGAGCAGCGCACAGTGCCGGCGGGGCCAATGACGAGTGGGTTGTCGGACTGCGGTCCGGGCTCGATGGGGCGGTCAGAATCAGAGTGTGCTGCCAGGGCTCATCGGTTTACCTG
>DATDGW010000780.1:0-2760 GCA_036521895.1 Candidatus Sulfotelmatobacter sp.
CACCTTCCAGCACAAGAAGATCGTCAAAATGCCAGGAGTATTCAACGCCGAGGGGGGCATTGTGCCGGCGGATTTGAATTCCGACGGCTTGCTGGACTTCATATTCCAGCAGCCCGGCGACGTTAGCGTTTTCACGCAAGAGTAAGCAGCACGCAGAATTAGAGGTTTGGGGAGGAATCACCTAGAGAACAACAGGGAACGCCCACAAAGTCTTCGCCTCTTTTTCGCTTCATCCAACGTAACTGGCGAAAAAGTGCGCCGTGAAAGGCGCTGGACTTCAGCGGGTGAAACTCCCGCCCGGGAACTGGTTCGCTCCACCCGGTAGCAATCGAAGCGGCAGCGGAGGCAACGAAGCTGTCGGAGCTTTCGATGTAGAGGGTCGCATGGCGACTCGGCGAGCGTGCAGGCCATAACGTGAGTAAACGCTGAGCAGGCCCCGAAAAAGTAATTGCAGGAGCCGACCTGACTGTTACACAGGGAAGGCCGCTGATGGTGGAGATGAACGAGCGAACAAGCTCCATCGGACCTGCCGGGGTAATGGCGATGGCATGTACGCATAGGAGACCAGACGCAACACGGGAAGCCCCAGCGGTGATCGCGGTAGGGATCAACTGGCAACTCGCGAGAGACAGGCCGGGCCGTGTGGGGTGGCGGAGAGGCTCGTAGTACTGAAGAGGCCGGGTAACGCCGGTGGAGGGAAGGGGCCTCAGTTAAAGACGGACGCAAGAAGCAACGAAGGACATGGGGATTGACGATGAGTCTAGCCACCCCAGGTTGTGTTCAGAAGTTGCAGACGGCGTCACACGCTTCCTTATTAAGGAGGCGTGTGTCTTTTCCGAGAGCCGGATGCGGGAAATCTGCCTGTCCGGTTCGATGAGCGGGAACAGGAAACAGGGTCAAGCCAAACCGGATTGAGGCGGGCCATGCGAAAGCATCCCCAGAGCCACCGGGAGGCTAAAGCCACTGCGCCTGTTCTCGACTCTACTCCCGATTTCACTCATCTCCACGAAAAAGGCGAAGGAAAAGCGCACACTTGTGCTAACGCCTGTGTCTGTTGAAAAACCCCCTCTCTTGAAAAAACGGTCCCGGCGAAGGGATAGAAAATGTCCACCAAAATCGAGGACGTCGTTTATACGGCATCCTAGCGCGATGAAATTTCTGCGGATTTCTCGCGTGTGAGTTTTTCAACAGCCACTCCTGGTTACAACATCTAGCGCACGAGAGGCGACGATCTCCTGTGATGGCCTACTCTGTAGTTTCCGCACTCACCTCGGCCTTGAGTCGCTGCAGGGCACGCTGATCGAGCCGGATCAGACCACGACTGGGAGCATCCAGATCAGCGATCAACGCAACGACCAGCGCGATAGTGATCGGGAGAAGAATCAGCGTCAACCAAAAGCGGCTTGTCAGCGTTGAGCCCCGCGTGAAGACGGCAATCAGCGAGACGGAGATGATCATGAGCCAAACGGGTGGCGGGATACGGTTCTCAAAGGCGGCGACTCGCTTCTCGTGGAGGTCGATGGTTTCATTTAGGGAGTTGACGTAAACGGCGGTAATGGCGGTGCGATCATTTTGTGCAACCGTGACAGCATCCAGCCAAAGCTTTTCTTGGAGGTGCCTGGTGCGTTGCAGCACGTCGTCGTACCGGCCGCTGTCGGCAACGACGTTGGCCAGTTCGAGGCGCGTGTCCACGTAATCGCGGAGAAGTTGCCTGGAATGATCCCTATAAGGTTGGGGAAGCGTGGTAGCGCGGAGGAGGATGCCCGTTAATTCGTAGAAAGTAGCGACTCTCAACCCCGGTCATAATGACCGAGGGTAGTTTTTTCTGCCAAGAAAAAGGAGAGAGTCGCTATGAAGAGACGATACCAGATCGACCAGCAACGAGCGGTGCAAGAATTCCGACAGCTGGCCCGCGAAGAAAACCCCAACCTGCAGATGATTTTTCCGATGACTGAGGTCGTCGGTCTGCTGCAAGAAGGAGTGGGCCACCTGATGCGCGAAGCCGGGTTGGCGTTGATGAGCCTGGTGATGGAGGAAGAAGTGCGGCACTTGGCCGGCGAACGGCATGAGCAGCATCCCGCGCGGCGCGCCCACCGCTGGGGAAAAGAGAACGGTTACTGCGTGGTGGACGGGCAGAAGGTGCCGATCCGCAGAACCCGTCTGCGCAACCAGGGAAATCGCGAGCAGCGGCTCGGCAGTTACGAATTGTTCCAGCGCAGCGCGCCGTTGGAACATGGGGTGTGGGACAAGATGATGCGCGGCTTGTCGACGCGGAACTATGGAGCGGTGGTGAAGGAATTTCGCGAGGCCTATGGAGTGGAAAAGTCGGCAGTGAGCGACAACTTCATCGCGGCCAGCCGGGAGAAGTTGCAGGAGTTGATGGAACGTCCGCTGGGCGAGTTGCGGCTGTGTGCGGTGCTGATCGACGGCACGCCGTTCCGGGATCGGCAGATGATCGTGGCCTTGGGCATCAACATCGACGGGCGCAAAACGGTGTTGGGCCTGCGCGAAGGAGCGACCGAGAATGCCGCCGTGGTCAGTGAGCTGCTGCGGGATCTGGCGGCGCGCGGGCTGGACTTCAGCGTGCCGCGGCTGTACGTGCTCGACGGAGGCAAGGCGCTGGCTGCCGCCGTGCGCCGTTATGCCGGCGAAGCCGCGATGATGCAGCGTTGTCAGGTGCACAAGCGGCGCAACATCATCGACCACTTACCCGAAGAGCACAAACCGGCGATCAAAAAGAAACTGCAAAACGCCTATGCC
>DATDGW010000781.1:0-2834 GCA_036521895.1 Candidatus Sulfotelmatobacter sp.
ACCAGCAGTCGCTTCAGGATGTTGTTTCGGCCTTGCAGATGGACCCGCCTCATTCCGCCGGTCTCGTACAGGTGCGCGAAGCTCCTCTCCGTCAGTTCGCTCCGCAGTTTCTGTAGTCTCTTGTTGCGATCCCCGCGCACACGCCGCCGATTCTCATACGTCCGCTTCTGCTCTTCCGCTTTACCCTCGCCCTGCCAGTTTCGCCGTCCCCGCTCCGGCTCGGGAATGTAACTGCGGATCTCCTGCGCATGCACGTTCGTCAACACAGCGCCGCTGTGATAGCCCTTGTCCGCCACCACCTCTTCCACTCCCAACCCGTTGATCTCCCGTGCCACTTCCTGCGCCTCGTCCAGCGTTTTGTGGATCGTAGTCGTATCCCCTTCGTTGGCCGGTTGCAGCGTCACTGCCAGCAACGCTCCGCTGGTCAGATCCACAGCATGCTCGGCTTTGTGCGCCAGATGCGTGCGCCCATCCTTCATCTTGGTGATCCGTGCATCCGGATCGCTGGGGCTCATCCACTCCTGATTCGATCCCTTCTTCTTTCGCTTCCGATCCAGTCGCGCCAACTGTTCCCGGGTCGGATTCTCCATCCCTGCCGCCTTGGCCAGCTCTTTCAGATAATCGTTGTAGCTTTGGCCGTTATCCCGCCGCACAATGTTCTTCAGCGCCGCATTGGCTTCCAGTGTCGTGGCGTCAATCGAGACCGTCCGTCCGCTGACCAATCCTTCTTTGTCGAGGATCTTCAGCACCCACCGGAAAACTGCCTTGTGCGTCTCCAGCCAATACAAGCGGCGCGTGCGTGAAATCGTGGAATGGTCAGGCGTCGTCTCATCCAAGGCGTAGCCCAGAAACTTCCGTAACGACAGTGAGTCGGCTGTCCGCCACGCGATTCCTCGTTCCGAATCCAAGCCCTCGAAGTAGCCGATCAGAAGCGACCGAAAGTAGACGCCCGGTGCCATGCTCGGTCGGCCGTAGGCGCTTTTCTTATAGAACTTCTGGCAAACTCGCTCCACCTTGGCATCGAACTTGTGCTCATCCAGAATCTGATTCAGGCGGTCGTAGAACGCATTGGCTGGCGTCTCGACCACATCGCTAGTCGCAATCCACAGATCCTGCTGCCGCTCACGTTTCCGCCGGGTTCCCATTGCCATGTCATATAGACGCTCAGAACATTTCTAAGGTCACATGTTTTGGAGCGGCAATCTGACTATTACCACGGGCTGCTAGTACTACTGGGTCATAAAAGAACATTCTGATGTAGAATTGTTTTGTGGGATCACGCCTCTCCGCGCCAGGCCCACAAGAGAAACGCTTCGCGGCATATATAGAGGGCCTGGCGACAGCCGCGGGGCACGAAGACCGGCATGCACCTTTGAAGAGCTACTGCAAGGGGTTGCTGCTGCCCGGCGAACGCAAGAGTATTGAGCCGATGGCGGCCCGTCTGGATCCTGAGAACACCCAGCCGATGCGCCAATCCCTCCATCACTTGGTGGCGAAGGCGCCATGGAGCGATGAAGTACTGCTCGAACAGGTGCGCAACTATGTATTGCCTACCATGCAGAAGCAAGGATCAGTGGTGGCCTGGATCGTGGATGACACCGGATTTCCGAAGAAGGGCAAACATTCGGTCGGGGTCACTCGTCAATACTGCGGTCAAGTGGGTAAGCAAGACAATTGCCGAGTTGCGGTAAGCGTGTCGGTGGCGACATGGAGTTCAAGTTTGCCGGTTGCGTATCGCTTATATCTGCCAAAGGACTGGGCCGAGGATGCCGAGCGTCGGGAAAAGGCGGAAGTGCCCAAAGAGATTGCGTTTCAAACCAAGCCGGAGATCGCCTTGGATCAGATCCGTGCGGCGGTGGCGGCAAACCTGGATCGTGGCGTTGTTCTGGCCGACGCCGCTTATGGGATCAACACCGAGTTTCGCGACGGACTCACTGCACTCGGACTGCAATATGCCGTGGGAGTGCAAAGTTCGATGACGGTCTGGGAGCCTGGCAAACAGCCCTTGCCCGCCAAGCCACGAGGAAAAATGGGACGTCCGCCGCGGCTCTTGCAACGGTCTACGGATCATCAGCCCGTTTCGGTCAAGCAGTTGGCGATGAACCTGCCCTCCACGGCTTTCCGGGAAGTCACTTGGCGTGAGGGCACAGACCGAAAGTTGCAGTCCCGCTTTGCCGCCGTTCGCGTACGCGCGGCTCATCGGGATTACGAGAAGGCCGAACCTCACGCGGAAGAATGGTTGCTGATGGAATGGCCGCGAGGAGAGAAAGAACCCATCAAGTATTGGATCTCAACGTTGCCTGCCGACACCAAACTCAAAGCTTTGGTCAAGATGGCCAAACACCGCTGGATCATCGAACGGGATTATGAGGAGTTGAAACAAGAGTTGGGGCTGGGACACTTTGAAGGGCGAAACTGGCGCGGCTTCCACCACCACGCAACACTCTGTATCGCAGCTTATGGGTTCCTGGTCGCCGAGAGGAACCGTTTTTCCCCCTCTGCCCGCGCCGGTCATCTTGGATTCGTTACCTCCGAAGCAGTGCCGGACTTCCGTCCCCGCGGGTCGCCGCGCCCGTCCCGAGCGACATAATCCACACTCCATCGCGACGCTGCGCATTGAACTCGCGCGCCTGTTGCTGAGGCAACTGCCTCACTGTCCTTACTGCGGGGTCTCTCCGGGCTGAGCGTCTACATCGAAGTCAATCTCATCTATACAGGTTTGCCGGCGTGAGCGCGGCTCCGTATGCCATTCGCCCTCGCGCAACTCGACTTGGCTGAGTTTCTCAACGGTCAGGCAACGCCAGACACCGAGGCCGCCTGGGGCGAGCGCATCG
>DATDGW010000782.1:0-3702 GCA_036521895.1 Candidatus Sulfotelmatobacter sp.
GGCAGACGCTATTCGTCGCGAACTTTTCCATTCAAGCCAATTATCAGTAAGATGCCTGTACGTGTGCCGGTTCAGCTGGAAATGGAGAAGGCGTTCTCCCAGTAAGGTAAAGGAGAGAACGCATGAAGAAGCCACGGAAGCATTACTCGCCTGAAGAGAAGGTCGCCATCCTCAGGCGGCATGTGCTGGAGCACGAACCGATCTCGAAGCTCTGCGATGAACTCGGCTTGCAGCCTACGGTCTTCTACCGCTGGCAGAAGGAGTTCTTCGAGAACGGCGCGGCTGCCTTCGAGCAGAAAGCACGGCCGAACCATTCCGCTGAGCAGGAACGGATCGCCTACCTGGAGAAGAAGATCCAGACCAAGGACGAGGTTTTGGCCGAACTGATGGCGGAGCACGTCGCGCTAAAAAAAGACATTGGGGAACTCTGACCGGGACCTGGGTCCCGCACGATACGCGGGATCAGATCGTCGATTACGTCCGGCGCTGGTCGGAGAAGACCGAGATCGGCGCCGGGCGTTTCATTGTGTGGCTCGACATCACCGCCAGTAAGTTCTACGACTGGCGGGAACGCTACGGAAAGGTGAACGAGCACCACGGCTGGGTTCCCCGCGATTTTTGGCTGGAGGATTGGGAGAAGCAGGCCATCATCGGCTTTCACCTGAAGAACCCGCTGGAGGGCTACCGGCGGCTGACGTTCATGAGGCTCGACGCAGACATCGTGGCCGTGAGTCCGACCAGCGTCTGGCGAGTGTTGGGGCAGGCCGGACTTTGGTCCAAGGGGAACGGCAAACCGTCAAAGAAGGGCACGGGCTTTGAGCAGCCGCTGGCAGTTCACCAACACTGGCATATCGACGTTTCGTACATCAACATCAGCGGAACTTTCTATTACCTGTGCACCATTCTGGACGGCTGCAGCCGCTACATCGTGAACTGGGATCTGCGGGAGTCGATGACCGAGGCGGACATCGAGGTCATCTTGGAGCGCGCCAAGGAACTTCACCCGGAAGCGAAGCCACGCATTATCTCCGACAACGGCCCGCAGTTCATGGCCAAAGACTTCAAGGAATTCATTCGGATCTCGGGCATGACCCACGTCAGAACTTCGCCCTACTATCCCCAATCGAACGGAAAAATCGAACGTTGGCACAAATCGCTCAAAGGAGAGTGCATCCGGCCGGGAACGCCATTGTCGCTGGACGACGCGCGGCGTCTGGTAAAGGGCTACGTCGGGCATTACAACAATGCCCGCTTGAACAGTGCCCTCGGCTACATCACGCCGAAGGACATGCTCGCCGGGCGTCAGAAGGAGATCCCTGCCCACCGGGATCGGAAGCTGGAGGAGGCGCGAAAACAGCGGCAGATTCGTCGGCAGCAGGCTGCGGTGAAGAACGAAAAGGCCACTCTCCGGTAAACCCACTATCGAGAACTTGCGGGCGGCCGAGTCCTGCGAGTTTGTAAACACTACGCCGTTAGGGAGGATCTTCGGCCGAAGGCCAGATCTCATGTTCGGGCGTGATACGGTCAAATGGATTCCGGGTGCGCAATTACCTAAACGCTGGGCGACCTTCGACGCGTCAGCGGGTGCGCCTCCAGAGGAGGAGGGCATGAACTAACAGACCTGTTCTCAAACCAGCTAACGTAGTCGGGGAAAGAACCGCCCTGTCTGCTGCCTGGAGTCTTGATATTCCTGCCCAAAAAACTCGCACATCATCTGTTCTTCGCGAGGAATTCGAACTAAGCACAGAATCCCAAAAGTCACGAGTGCGGCCCACCCGGCGAGCCAGTTTTGCAGTAGGAGTCCCTGCGCGAGATCCCAAAGCAGGATCGATGCATACATGGGGTGACGCACTGAACGGTAGACGCCATGCCGGACTACTTGGGGCCCGTGGCGTAGCTCCAAGGTTCTCGACCAGTTTTTGCCCAGCTTGGCATGCGATCGCCAAAACAGCCAGAGGGCCATCCCTAGAATCGCGCTGCCGCACCATGCCGCCAGAATTGGAAGCCGGTAGTCCGCAAAAGTGAGCCAGGGAGTGAACAAATAGAGGATCGGAAGTAGAGATGCGCTCTCGTGCATCTATTCGGCTGACGGTCTTCTCGTGAGCCCTGGCGTGTTGTTCAGAAATCCCACGAATGCTGACGTAGGCGATGAAACCAACGAGGAAAATGAGATTGCGGGGCTGGACTCGCATGGCTGCGTCAGGATCCGATTCGTTTCTTCGGAACCCAAAGCCATTCTTCCACAGAATCAGGGCTCGGCTCCCGCCTTACGCCGTTGGCGTTTACGAATACCATGTTGACGCTCTGTCGCTACCGTGAGAACTGGCGACCGGATAGAGAACGCCTAGTCGCCCAGCGTTTGCCGAAACTATCCGCCACCGAAACTGTCCGCCCCAGCGTGCGGGAGCGAGTCGTGATTGATTCCTTTCCCTAGCCAGTCTCGTTTTGCGAGGATGTCCCGAGTTTAGTTGAAGGTTGGCAGGCGGCGGCTGGCGCCGATTCGATAGAATCTGGTTGCCAAACAAGAATCGCCGAAAGGAGCCTACCGCCGTGAAGAAACCATACCCCATCGTGACCCGCGCTGCGCGCGAGTCGGCCATCGTCATCGAGCAGTTCTGCGAAGCCAACGGGCAGATCCTGCTTCCGATTGTGAACCTCATTCAAAACGCCAGCCAGGTGGTGGAGGGCATCATTCATGAAATTGGTCACCAGATCTTGGAGAAGATCCTCGCCCTGAGTGCCGAACAAGTCGCCGGCGAACGTACGCCCGGCAGAGCCAGCGGCGACATCCGCCATCACGGATCGCAGGCCGGCCGCGTCCAACTGGCGGACCGGAAGGTGAAAGTGAAACGTCCCCGCCTGCGACATAAGACGGAGGGCGAAGTGAAGGTCCCGGCCTATGAGATGCTCCGCCAGGACCGCGGACTGGGCCAGCACATGCTCGGCGCTCAGCTGCGGGGTGTTTCCACCCGGGAATATCACGAAGTTCTGCCCCCGATGGCGGAAACCGTAGGGGTGTCGCGGAGCGCGATCAGCCGTAAAGCGATCGAGGCCAGCATCGAACAACCACAACAACTGCAGGAGCGCCGCTGGGAAGCGGTGGAAATCCTGGTGATTGATATCGACGGGCAGCGATTCGCCGAGCAGCACATCATCAGCGCTGTGGGCGTTGACAGCGAAGGCAAGAAGCACATCCTGGGAATCGAGCCCGGCGCAACCGAGAACCCCGCCTCGGTGAAGCGTTTGTTGACCCCGCTGCGTGATCAGGGTCTGCCGACCGATCGCAAGTACCTGTTCGTCATTGACGGTGCCAAAGCACTGCGCACCGCGATCAACGAGGTGTTTGGCGGCGAGCAGCCGGTACAGCGGTGTCGCAATCACAAAATGCGAAACGTGCTCGATGAGCTGCCGAAAGAGCAGCAGGGACAAGCTCTGAATCTGATGCGTGCCGCTTGGAAAGTGAAAACCGCCGAGGAGGGCGAGAAACGTCTGGAACAATTGGCTCGATTTCTGGAGCGGGATCATGAATCCGCGGCCCGCAGCCTCCGCGAGGGCATGAAGGAAATGTTCACGTTGCAGCGGCTGCAAATCCCCGAGTCGCTACACAAGTGCCTGGCGACCACCAACATCATCGAAAGCCCGCAGGGCGGTGTCGAGCGCCGCACCCACAACGTCACGCGCTGGCGGACCAGTGAGATGGTG
>DATDGW010000783.1:0-3043 GCA_036521895.1 Candidatus Sulfotelmatobacter sp.
TTCCCGTGTCGTAATACATGGCGGTATAACCACCTCCGCCGCCAGGCCACGTTACGTTCACACCGTCGATCATAAACTTCTGATCTGAGATATTCGAGCCATGTACCGTCAGGACGGCCGCCTGCGTGCTGGTTGAGCCCCCAACATCATATGTAGCTGGAATAACACCGGCCACGGTGTTGCTGATCGACCAGGGAGCTCGGCCGGGGGTGCTTAACCGGTTTGGGGATCACGCCCGGGGACCATACTGTATGCCTCTGCTGGTAGCAGATGGTCGCGAACAGTGACTTCTAGCTGTGCCAGGGCAGGATGGGCACGTCGGGGAAGATGCTTGCGGAATCGGGCCGAGGCGGCCGGTAGCTGTTCCAGGGCGGCCAAAGTATCACGGAGCATAGCCCTCAGATCGAAGGCGCCTGGGGATTGATCCAGGGCCCAGAGAGCCTCCGCGTAGTCGGCATCCAATTCAAAAAGCTGTTGAATCAATCGCTGCGGGATCTCCGCTGGTGTAAGATCCATTCGGTCCAGAGCACGAAATAGCGCCAGCAGATCAAGACGGGCCGTTTCCAAACGGGCACGGAGATCCGCGGGCAGCGCCACCGCAGAGGGACGGGCCATGGCCCGATCATGGCGCAGCGTGAGACGGAGGTCAACGGCTGCCGGGCAATTCCGGAGTGAGGAAGGTTAGGCGAGGGAAACCATGCGCAGCCGGTCCAACAGCGCCCAGTTATCGTTCAACAACAGCAAGCGTAGCGCCAACAGACGACGGGCCCCGGCTTCACTCCAGCGCATTCCGGCTTGGCGAAAGCGAGCATGGATGACCTGCTTATGCGCGCTCTCCACGGCGCCGCTGCCGATCCCATAGCCCAGTCGCAGATACTCGTCATAGCGCATACGCCCGGCATTCTCACTGTAGTAGCGGATGAGCGCCTGCAAGCTCTCGCGCAACTCCGGCGTTTTCGGTCGTACACGCTTCAGTCTGGCGATGACCTCCTGCACTTTTCCCGCCCGTAGATCCTCGGCGGTCTGATGAACCCAACGGTCGGCTTGCGCAGAACCCTCTCCATAGCGGAGTTGAGCAAATCCCCAGGCGTGTTCCACAGCGTGCCAGAAATCGAGAATTTCACAACGGCGCACAAACATCGAGGCGCGATTCCAGATCCATTCCGCTCCATCGCCGAGTATGACCACTACGGTGTGGGCGCCCACCCAGCCCAACTCCCGCAGTTGCGCGTACAGGCGAGCGAAGATGTCGTCCGCGTCCCCCAGGCAACTCACCAGAAACCGGCGCACCACAGAGCGCCGCCCCGGAGAGGTTTCCACTCGCTCGCTGGGCAGCAACAAAACGCCCGTCTTGACTTCGCGGAAATGACCTTCCTCGATGGGGGACAACGGCGGCAGGGTTTCGTCTCCCTTGCGGCGACGCCGTTTGGAACGTACTTGTATTCCCAAGCTGCAGCCATCCACGCCTAACACCACAGCCGAAGGAGCAGCCTGCGTGGGCGCCCCTATACTGCGGCTGTCGGCATGATACCGGCTTAAGACGTCACTGTATTTCGCCGCCGCCTCACCCAGGCGCTGTGCCGCCCGCCAGATGCCCATGGGGCTGATTCTGACACCCAATAGCAACCAAGCCAGGCGTGCCGCCAGCGGATACGGCGCCACGGTGGCCAACAAAACCAGCAACCGTGCCAATGCACCACTGATACGGCCGGGTTCTACCCCCAGCAGATCCAGTAACGGCCGGCATTCGTAGTGGCAAGGCGGGCAACGATAGCGAGATACGGCAGCATGCAATCGGCCGCAACGGGCCAGCCAGGAGACTACCCGTGTGTCTTGGCAGCGCATGGGCTGCCCGCAGTGCGGGCACACAGGCGCAGTGGAGCGCGCCGCATCGGCCTCGGCATCGACCTTGCCTTGCAGCGCCGCTAACATCTGCGGGCGGTACTCGATCTCCACTTCCCGCTCCAGCACCAAGAAGCGGGGGAGATCCTCGGCCAAGGCCGGTCGTGCCGGCGGCGTCTCGGGTTCCGGGCGAGGCTGCGGTTTGGGCATGGTTTCTCCATCTATGGGGGTGGTGGAGCGGGATCGCGGGATGGATGGGGGCGTTGCTTGCGGGCGAGCACCAATAGCTCGGCGTTGATGAGCAGCAGTTCAGCGGCTGCTTCCTTGAAGCGCCGACCCGCCTCGACCCGGGGACGAATGGCGTCGAGCCAGTCGGCGGGAATGGTCTCGACGCGCTTCTTGCCGCTGGCCATGAAAGTCAGGGTCCACAGCGGATGGCCGTCACCTTTGGCGCAATGACAGGAAGGCTTTCCGCAGCGGCGGTGGGAAAGGGCGAGCGAACCTGGGAGGGCATCGCCGGGGCCCTGAAAACGGGCCAGCAGAAGACGCGCGCGACGGCGGAGCCGGGAGGCATCCGACCCCCTGGGAGAAGGGACGTCCGCGGTTTGGTCCATCTGCTGGTAACTATACCAGCAGAATATCGAGAAAACAAGATCTCTGGAAAATGATTTTTACTGTGAGCTTCAACTCTGGCCCCACGGCAGCCTGCCCTCGAGACGCCGGACTGCGGGGCATTATCCGAGCCTTGCGAGTTGGTACGGCTTTACCGATCCCCAAATCGGTTAAGCACTCTGGTGTATGCCCCCGGACCGCGAGGCGCCGGGTATGTGCTATTCGAGCGGGAGGGCGCCTTGATGGCGCAGCCGTTCGATCCAACTGCGTTTCGTCTCGCCGGCGAACCCTTTCTGGTGTTGTCGAAGATTGGGCTTTGGGGCACATTTCCAGCGGTCTCCATGTCCCAAAACGGTGTCATGGCGTATTCCGTCAACTCCGAGGCCTTTAGATCGACTCAACTGGCTTGGTTCTCGCGAAAGGCGAACGCGTGGGCGAGGTTGGACCTCCTGGACCGTACTCCTCGTTCGCGATCTCGCCGGATGGGAAGCGGATCGCCTTCCACCGCGTGGAGCGCGGGGATTCCAACATATGGCTGCTCGACCTGGGCCGAAACGCGTTCATGCGCTTCACTTTCGATTCCGGCTCA
>DATDGW010000784.1:0-1516 GCA_036521895.1 Candidatus Sulfotelmatobacter sp.
AGTAGCTCCGACTGCTAAACCAATCGGAACAATGCCGGACCCACTGGGGCCAATTCCGTAAGTTCGCGTTACCCGCGCCCAGTCGTGGGTGCCGCAAATATGTTCTCGAATATCACGACGGAGGTCGTGTTCTCGATCCCAGCCGCGCATGGGGCTATTTGTAGGAGACCGGGAAATCTCTGTTTGTAGGAGACTGCGTGGTGGGCCTGGGAGGACTCGACCTTCCAACCAAACGATTATCAGCTCCGGGCTTGCGAAGTGCCTGAAGCGTCGGGTGTTTTATGTGTACGAGCGCTTTGTCTCCGCAAATAGTCGTTGAATTTCAGTAGAACGGTTTCAGCGGTTTAGTCTCTGTCGCAAAAATCCCGTTTCCTCGCACACGGACCACCACAGACACAAACTCTGTTCGAGTGTGGGTCCGATTATTGCCCAAGCGGAAGTAATGCGATCAAATCGTAAGGCTGCTTTTGGCCCGAAAGCGGACTCTAGACCATGATCCTCGCATGTCGGCTTTGGGCCGTAAGCAGAGAACAATCGACGCATGACGGCCGCCTGACAAAGAGCGTTTCTTGTCGTTTATCGTCGCGGCTACCAAGAAGTAGACATGCCATCAGGTTTTTGAACGATCGGCGACCGTATTAAACTCGTGATGGACTATTCGAGTGTGCTGCGAGTGCCTCATTATAAGGAGAAATCCCATCATCATTATCGCCGTCAGGACGAAAAGCCACTGAAACAGCCGAGCCGACGGATCGGGTATGGAATGCGAATGCCACGAAGAGATGTTCATGCGTCTCAACGTTTCGCACAGAACAAAAGTTCCCGTTTGATTCGACCCCCCACTCGCCTAACCCGACCGTTTCCTTATCCACCGGCTGTCGTGCGGACCGGTCCGCCAGGGCCCCGGGGATGGGATCGAATTTCAACGCGGTGAATCCGCGCTTGAGCACCGCTTCCGCGCCGCGGGCATAGTCCTCCGGCAACTGCATCTTGTAGCTCCAGCCGTTCGCGTAGACGCGGATGCGCGAACGGCATGGACAAGATTGTAGACCGGCTGCTGCGTGACCTTTCCAGCGATGTCCCACAGCGCCTGCTCGATGCCGGAGGTGGCACAGTAGAACTCCAGCGAGCCGCGCCGCTGCGCGTAGTCATCGAACGCGATCTGCAGCTGTGGCGGATATGGAACGGGTCGCGCCCAACAAGATAGCGGCCGAGACCCTCGACCTGCGCGGCGACGGCACGGTCGCGGTCGTACTGGCTGTAGGCCTCGCCCCATCCGACGACCCCGGCATCGACCCGCACGAAAACGAAGTTCCTGCGCCAGCCGGAATAGACGGGAAGACATTCGACGCTGGCGATTTTCATTGTGCCGCACACCGCTCACCGCGGTGTCGCCGCGGAAGATTGTGAAGTGAGATCAGAACGGCCGATCGCCTTTGATCGTCACTCGGCGGCCAGACCGCGTCTGGGGGTAATAGTCCCAGAGTGCCTGGTGCTGGACGCAGCGGTTGTCCCA
>DATDGW010000785.1:0-2734 GCA_036521895.1 Candidatus Sulfotelmatobacter sp.
CGTGAGCCAGAACTGCGACCCGTAGCCGGCAAATCCAAGCAGGAACACGTTGATGCCGCGATAGGGCTTTTTGCTGATGAGATTCGCGGGTGGCAGGCTGTGCCAGGGCTTGCGCCAGGGGACAGAGCCTTGCTCTAACGCTGCGAGAATTTGGTTGGTGATGATCTCGTAGACGGAACAGTGAGGCTTGGACGGAATCGGGGCAGAAGCTACTGGCGAACAGACAGACTGACTTACAATTGGTGAAGCCATCGTTTCTCCTTATCAGGAACTTTGGTTAGCAGCCTGTGGTGCAAGTCGGGCATTTTGATTCTGTAACCTGAAGTAACTTGTTTCCGTTCAGCATTCTCGTAGAATGCGATTGAATTCTGGGAGAAGCATTGATGGGGATGGGGACACGAAGGCGGAGACAGCGGCAGGAGCGCTTGTGGATCAGCCACAATGAGCTGGCGAACGGGCCGGCGCATCCTTTCTACAAGCGCGTGAATGAACTGTTGGAAGCAGAACGGTTCGATGAGTTCGCCGAGAAGGAGTGTGCGAGATTTTACGCCGAGAACAATGGGCGACCATCACTGGTGCCAGGAATGTATTTCCGGTTGTTGCTGGTTGGATATTTTGAAGGCATTGATTCGGAGCGAGGGATCGCCTGGCGAGCAGCAGATTCCATTGGGCTGCGGAAGTTTCTGGGAGTGGGGTTAGACGAGCAGACGCCGGATCATTCCACGATCTCGCGGACGCGACGACTGATCGATGTGGAGACGCATCGCAAGGTTTTCTTCTGGATCCTGGAACGGCTGAGAGATCAGGGGCTGGTGAAGGGCAAGACCGTAGGGATCGATGCGACCACCCTGGAGGCCAACGCGGCGATGCGTTCGATCGTACGGCGAGACAATGGAGAGAGTTACGAGGAATTTCTGAAAGGGTTGGCAAAGGAATCCGGAATCGAAACGCCGACGCGTGAAGATCTGGCGCGGTTGGATCGCAAGCGGAAGAACAAAGCCAGTAATAAAGATTGGGTCAATCCGCATGATGCGGACGCACGGATTACGAAGATGAAAGATGGGCGGACGCATCTGGCACACAAAGCGGAGCATGCCGTGGATTTGAAGACCGGCGCAGTGTTGGCGGTGACCCTGCAGGAAGCCGACCAGGGAGATACAACGACGGTGATAGAGACTCTGGGACAAGCGGGTGAAAATGGCGCCGAATTGATCGGGACAGAAGAACCGGACCAGAAACCGCAAATGCATCTGCAGGGCATCGCGGAAATGGTCACGGACAAGGGCTACCATAGTGGCGCGATGCTGGTGATGCTGAAGAGCGCGAAAGTGCGGACGTACATTCCGGAAAAGAAACAGAAGGGTCAACGGGATTGGGACGGCAAAGAGGAGCAACAAGAGGCGGTCTATGCGAACCGGCGGCGCGTGAACGGAGCGTATGGAAAGCGCTTGCTACGGAAGAGAGGCGAACTGATCGAGCGGAGCTTCGCGCACTGTTACGATACCGGTGGAATGAGAAGGACCCATCTGCGAGGGCACCAGAACATTCTCAAGCGACTGTTGATTCACGTCGGTGCGTTCAATCTGAGTCTGATCTTCCGCTCTCTGTTGGGATCTGGCACCCCAAGGGAGTTGAGAAACCGCCAGTCCTCGCTACTTTTTGCGCTTCTTCTGCTACTCCGTCGCTACTCAGCGCTTGCGAGTCGCACAAATTTTTCCTTCTCGCGGTCCCGACTCCGCTGGCCCCCAAGTGAACGCTATCTCAGATACAAACTCCGTCACTCAGGAAAAGGTGGTTCCGCCACGGACTGCTAGGCAACTGACGCTCAGTCCTTCGATGCGATGCCCGGAGCCACGGCTCTACAGTTTTTCCTGTACGGCGGCTCAATTCCGCCTCAACTCCAAATCCCCATCGCGCAGCAACCTTTCGAGCCACTCTCGATACTCCTTGCATTTCTCCTCGCGGATGTGAGCAAAGAGCATCTCGGCAGGGCCGCGCCGGATTCGGTGACAGCGCGCTTGTGAGTGCTTTTTCGCTTTCTTGGGCTTCAGAGACACGGGGGCTGCTCAGAAGGGCGTTAAGGCCCGCTTGGTGGACGTGTCTCGAAGAGCGCCTATTTTATCGAGCAGTGCCGCCATCGCAATTCGCTGAACGTGGATGATGGAGAATGCCCCCTTACTTGTGCTGCAGTTTTGACCGCGCTTCGCCTTGCACAGGGGGCAGACCAAACTCAACGGACTTACAGGCAATTGCGGAATCACCGCTTTGGTGGACATGAAGTTTTTGGATGATACAACGCTTATCGAATTTTCTCACACTCCTTGGTCAGGCGGTAGTGGGGTTGCGAGAGGATTGATACGGTTATGAGCGTACCATTCTCGTTGGACTGGATTTCAAACGTCCCACCTAGATCGTTGACTCGCTCCCGCATGCCACTCAGACCGACGCCGAAGTGATTTCCATTCGTCTGAGACCCTTGTAGCAGCTCGGCAGGTACCCCATGCCCAAAATCCCGCACCGTGAGCACAGCCTGATGGTTGATTTTCAGGCGAACCTCAACTGAAGGGCTTGCTGCGAGGCGGTGAACGTTAGTCAAACTCTCTTGCAAAATGCGGAACCACGAACGCCTGAAGTTCTGAGAATTCCAGATTCATAACCGATTCTTTGAGCTGTGTACACCCACTATTTCAAACCATGTGGTAATCTGCGCCCAACCAGAACGATGGCCCCGGGT
>DATDGW010000786.1:0-7129 GCA_036521895.1 Candidatus Sulfotelmatobacter sp.
CCATCCCTGCAGCAGAGGCTTGCCCTCCTTCGGAATCACGATCCGGTAGGTGCTCTTCCACACCGGCACTTCGCTGATATAGCTGACCAGGAGATTGCGCTCGCCGTCCCCTGCAGTCGAAATCGTCATGCGCCGGACGTCCTGATCGCGGGTGGAGGCGACCAGGCCGAGGTATTTCCCAACTTCTTCGTTCACCTCTCTTTCGGTTACTCGAACGCTGGTGGTCGGCGTCAGGTCAAACAGGCGCACCTCGCCACCGTCGCTCACGAGCGAGACTTGGGTCAAACCAATCCTGCCTCTAGGCGTTTCTTCGTCGGTTCCGTCAGCTCTCGGCGCATCATGCCCGGTCAACACTTCGCGCTCCTCAATGCTCAACAGGCGGCCGGACGCCGACAGCGAGCCGCTGCGGATCTCGACGCGGGCACCGCGCAAAGCATCGAGGAACTGAGCGGTAGTTGGATTCTCGCCGACCGGCAGGCGCAACGATCCCAACCGTTTCTCCAGCGGTGCGGCGGAGTTGTAGCTGACGCCGGTGATGCGTCCCTTGCCCAGGTCGAGCACGGTGAGCGACTTCAAAACGTCGTTCAACTGCGCGGTGGTGAAATCGACGTTCACATCCTGGCTGCCGCGAACGTGCCCGGCGTGCTCGAAGTACCCGACTCCATTCTTGTAGAGGATCACGCGGGTCACAGCTAACCGCGCGGCCGAATCCGCCGAGCTTGCGGGTGAAGTAGAAGACTGGCCGATGAAACCGCGACGAGCGTCAACCACAGCACTGCAAGTTTCGAAAAGCGCATGGCTCCTCCGCCAATGTTGGGATCCGTCGAGTAGGGGACATGTTTCCGCTGGCGCTCTTGCGCCGGCGCGAACCCTATCGACTTAGACACCGGGTCTGGGTACCCGAGCGGAGGTATCTGGAACCGTGGATGCAACTGCTGCGTTCTAAGATGGCTGAAATGAGGCGTAGATATGGCCGGACGCCGCCGGGCATCGGCGTGAGCGAAGGTGAGGAGGCCGCTATTCCCAACGAACCGGGGGCTAGGCCTTCTTAATTAAGCGTGTAATCCAGATCAGGAACACGGCTCCGATGATCGCTACCAGGATGGTGCTGATGAAGCCTCCGGCACGGATGCCCAGTATGCCCACCAGCCAGCCGCCTACTACGGCACCGACAATGCCGAGGATGATGTCCATAGCGACGCCGTAGCCGCCGCCCTTCATGATCTTGCCAGCCGCCCAGCCGGCGATTAGTCCGACTAACACCCACCAAATCAAACTTGAAATCATCTCGGACCTCCTGTGCGGACGGTAGGAGAGTATGGCCGGGACGCCAGTCTGTCAAGCGCGCCCTTCTCTCGGTTTCTCTCGGTGCCGTGTTCCTGTGTTTAAATCAAGCTATGTTCGCCCGCAAGATTCGCGTGGAATATGAGGCCGATGGTCACCGACTTCCCTGCCCGCTGAAGTGGCTCGATAGTTTTTCCATGCGCAATTTCACCAACGCCAGCATGTTCGACGATACCCTGCCTCTCGCAGACGGCCAGATGGAGATCGGGTCCGCCGTGCCTCTTGACCAACTCAAGGAGGCGATGGAGGACTGGTTCCGGCGGAAGGGATACCTGCCCAAGGACTCGCCTTTGGCACTGGTGGAGAACTAAAGACCGGATCACACTACCCGCAGTATGCACTTCCTAGGAGTGCAGCAAACGTCTAGACATGAGAGAGTGCTTGCGCTAGGTACCAGCTTGGCTAGGAAGCGTCAAATCTCGCGGTTGAAGGCAGGTCCGGTGGGGACTCTTAACACCTCAGAGAAACACCCCAGCGGAACCGGGCAGAATGACCTTCCTGTTTTCAGTGGCTTGGTCAGCTTTAAGGATGGTAGGCGAGTTGCAAACCCAAAACGAGGAGGTGCTTCATGAGCTACAGAGTATTGCAGCTGTCCCCCCAATCAAGCACCCGCTTTACCCGCAGGAAAGTTGTCGTTCAGGATTCCTGGAGAGCCCGGTCAACCCACGAGCTCAACCTGAGGTTTCTGGGGTCGTGGTTTGAGCCCGATTCGAAGCGCGATCAGGACATAGCCTACGGACCCACCAACTGGGGTGCGATCTCGGGTCTGGCCCTCTCGATTGCGTTTAGCACGAGTTTCTGGGTCGGAGTCGCGTGGGTCGTGGGCCGCATCTGGAAATAGGCCGAGTCTTTAAATTTTTTTTGCACGAAAATCGAAACGGGGCCGGGCGCCAACCCCGTTTCTCTTTGTTGAAGGCGTCTACTTGTCGTATTGCAGCAGGGACATCACTTCGTAGTCTTTGAGCTTGTCTCGGCCTTTCAAGAATTCCAGTTCCACCACAAATCCCAGGCCCGCGATCTTTGCTCCGAGCGACTCCGCCAGCCTAGCTGTGGCCTCGGCGGTGCCGCCCGTCGCCAGCAGGTCGTCGACAATCAGGACGCGCTGGCCTTTCCGGATGGCGTCCTTGTGGATCTCGAGTGAGTTCGTCCCGTACTCGAGCGCGTAATCGTACTTCACGGTCTCGGCCGGAAGCTTGCCCGGCTTGCGCACGGGGACGAATCCAGCATTCAAGCGATAGGCGAGCGCCGGGGCGAAGATGAAGCCGCGGGCCTCCATGCCAAGGACTAGGTCGACGTCCTGCGCGCTGTAGTGTTCCGCCAGCTTGTCGATTAGCGTGGCGAAGCCAGCTTTGTCCTTGAGCAGGGTGGTGATGTCGTAGAAGAGGATCCCCTTCTTGGGAAAATCCGGGATTTCACGAATCAGATGTTTCAGTTGATCGGCATTCATGCCCGCAACGGCTTGCATCTACCACGCTCCTTCAATGCGAAATGAACTGATTCCGGCAACAGGACTAGCGTCGGATACTTCGACTGCATCCACGCGGGCCGCGCGTGGCCCTTCGCGCAGGCGGCCGTGCAATCCAGAGATCTGGTCGCGAGTGCCCTGGGCGAGAACCTCGACGCTGCCGTCATGATTATTGCGCACCCATCCGGCAATACCGAGGATGTGCGCCTCGCGCTCGACAAACCAGCGGAAGCCGACCCCCTGTACGCGTCCGCGCACGAAGAACCGGCGGGCTTCAATTGGCTTCTCGGTAGGGGTCATGCGATGGTTCAAGGTTTCAAAGTTTCAAGGTTTCGAAAGTTTCGAGTGTGACGAATTAGCCTTGAAACCCTGAAACTCTGAAACCTTGAAACTTCACGCCCTTGACAGGTACGCGCCTTCCGAAGTATCGACCTTAATCTTCTCGCCTTCGTTGATAAACGGCGGAACCTGCACGACGAGTCCGGTTTCGGTCCTCGCGGCCTTGGTCACGCTGGAAGCGGTGGCGCTCTTCAGCCCAGGCTCGGTCTCGACCACCGTCAGGATCACGGTCTGGGGCAGCTCGATGCCGACCGCCTTGCCGTCGAAAAACTCCACTTTGATTTCGAGGTTGGCAATCAGGTAATCCACGGCATCGCCCAGGATTTCCTTGCTCAGGTGGGTCTGCTCGTAGTTGGTGGTATCCATGAAGTAGTAGCTGTCGCCGTCGGCGTACAGGAACTGCATCTCGACTTCGTCGACATTGACCTTCTCGATCGGATCCGGCGAGCGGAAGCGGTGCTCGAACATGGCGCCGGTTCGCAAGTTGCGCAACTTGGCCTGAATAAAGGCGCGCAAGTTACCGGGTGTGCGGTGTTCCACGCTGAAAACGGAATGCAGATCATTATTGTGCCGAATGATCATGCCGGGACGAAGCTGGGTGGCAGGGATCGACATCGCTTGAACAACTCTCCTTGTACGATTACGGTTTGAAGCCGGCGGAAGACGGGCAGGCCCACAAGTTCCGCCGCCACGAGGGCGAAACATTTATTTTACACTGAGGTTCGCCCGAAAAGAAACCTTCCCGAAGCCGACCTCATCGAAAAGGGGCGGATTGCGCGCCTCCGGATTGGTTTCGCCGAGTCGCTGAAACAGGACTAGAATCAGGGTGAGGCTCGATTCCCCCGCGTAGCTCTTGCAAATATGCCCGAACCTTCCGGGCGGAAAATTTGAGGTCTTCATCATGCGCATCGGACGTTACGAATCTTCAGAAAGCAGCAACGTCGGCACCGCAATCACCTTCCTTCTGATCGGTCTGGGAGCCGGGGCCCTGGCTGGGCTTCTGCTCGCTCCCAAGACCGGCAAGCAGATGCGCCGCGACCTGCATAAAGGCTTCGAAGATGCCAAGGACACCCTCGGCGATTGGGCCGACGAGGCGAAGGATCGGGTGCGCGACGCCAGTGACCGCGTCCGTGATGTGGCCAGCAAGGGCGTGGATCTGGCCGACAGTCTGCGCGAAAAAGTAGAGCCCCTGCGCCGCGCCATCAATCGGAGCTAAGTGAGGAATGAAGAGCGGTGTCGGGCGTGGTCCGGCGCCGTTTCTTTATCAGTACAGGTGAAAGTCCACCTCAACAGCAATCTGCGTCGCCACCGGCTGGCCGTTGAGTGTGCCCGGACGGAAGCGCCAGCGGTTCACTGCCTCGATCGCCTTCTCATCCAGACCCATGCCCAGGCTCTGCCCCACGCGGATGTTGTAAGGGTGCCCGTCCTTTCCGACGACGACCCACAACGTCACGATTCCCTGCGACTTTGACTTGCGGGCTTCGTCGGAGAAACTGGGCTCGGGATTGAAGATGACCTGCGGCACCGTTACCCCACCTCGACCCGCAGGGAAAACTCCGGGCGGTCCATCACCGACACCGGGCCCGGTTCCGGGCCCGATGCCATCGCAGCATCCTGATCCCATACCTCCGGGACCTCCGGGACCGTTCGAGGAAATAGAGAACTTGGAGAACGGGTCGCCGATCTGCCCACCCTGCGGCAGCTTCACATCCGGCGCCACATTCACGGACTCGGGCATGGGAAGTTTCGGGGGTTCTTTCGACAGGACCATCGTCGGAGGCACAAACTGAGGATCGAGTGAAGCCTTTGGGATATTCCCGTGGGACGCGGGCAGCGGATCATGGTTGCCGCCTCCGCCGCCGTTCTTTCCTGAAAAGATGAGGCGGATCTGGTCGAACTTGGGCACCTGCCGTGCGATCTCGGGAGTGTCGCTGAGTACAAAGCTCGTGAAGTAGATGAGCAGTCCCACAATCGCGGCCTGCCCGAGCATCGAGAAGACGAAGGTCTCACGCCGGGCGCGGTACAGCCCATCGAGTTCCCCTGACAGCGTTGAAACGATATTGGGGCCCGATCCCGGAGATGCAGCGGTCATGACGCGCTCCTGCCGACGATGTGTGGTCAACCCTCAGCCCAGCAAGCCGTAAGACGCAGGACCGCGAAAAAAGGATTTCCGTGGAAGAAAAAGCAGCGCCGTCCCGGCGGCTGTCCCTTCGCAGAGCTCAGGGCAAGCAGCGGCCTGCGAGAGCAAGGCTTGTCCTGAGCGAGTCGAAGGGATGCCGGCGTTACTTACCAAAGATCGAAGCGAAGAATCCGCCCACGCGCCGAAAGAACCCGCGGTGCTCGGGCTGCTTCTGCGGCTCCGGTGGTGGCGACTGAATCACAGTATCGAGATGAACCTGCCGCGCCGGAGAATCGTCCACCGGCAAATCTTTGGCGGCCTGCACCGGCGGCGGGAGCGCACCCGCCGCCGCGCGGTTCCTCGCGTTGAATACCAACGGCGCATCCACCTGCACGTGAACGTCGTTCGGCTGAGAAGCCGGCGGGGGAGCAGTCTCCGGCCCAGTCGAGAGCCTCGCGCCTGCGGTAGACGCTACCGAAGAGCCCGCGGGTGGCGGAGGGGCCTCACTCCCGCCGATGCGCACTTTCTCCGGCAATTCCGAGTCGGGCACGTTTGGCGCATAAGAGGCCTGCGCCTGCATCAGCGGCGAAGGTGGAGGACATCCGCACTCTAGCGGAACGTCGCCGTCAACTTTGTCGATCTGCCCGAAATGAAACACCGCCTGCTCGGCCGGCTTCACCTGATAAATGCGATCGCCCATCAACTCGGAGACGATGGCGGAGGAAGTATTCCCCTCCAGCGCGCGCACGCAGGTGTTGCCGTGCGCGTCGGCGCTGATGGCGTAGTGGAATTCTCCCGGCCCGGCAAACAAGATGCGGAAATCTGGCGTCATCACGGTATCGGCCGAAGCGCTCAGGGAATAGTGCGCCTCGATAGCTCCCGTGCTTAGGCCGAGCATCAGGTCGCGCTTGGTCTTCGACGGCGTCACCGAAACGGTGGTCCCCGGGCACACGCGAACTTCGCCTCCGCCGGTCACGCGCAGGACCGCCGTCTCCGAACCGGCGGTAACCGCAGAGCCTGACGCGATGCGGCTCCCCGCCATCACGGCGGCCCCGGAACCACTGGTCACCGGCACCACGACAGGGGTCTTGCTCAGGGAAAGGCCGGGCGCTGACGGCGGCTCCAACGGCGTTGACTTCTTCCCGGCGTTCAGGTCACCGGCCGGCTTGAGGCGCACCATCAGTCGATGGCCCGCACCGTCCCACGAGTAGCCGTAGGGCGCGAGCAGATCGAGAACGATGCGCGTCACCGGAGGGGTCCGCTGGAACTGATCGACGCGGATCGCGAGGATATTTTCTTTTTGGACGGGAATTCGCTTCTGCATCAGCCCCAGGCGCGAGTTGGGCAGATCGATGACCAGCCGCGGCGGTGAATCGAGCAATTGGATCTCAGGAATCACCGGGCTGCTGGAAAGAATTTCGACCGCGGGCGCTCCTCGCTCATGCACGATGCGAACACTCGTCACCAGCGGTGGTGGGCCAAAGGTCTGGGCCGCAACCCCGGCAGCCCAAAGCGCCGCCATCATCAAGCACACCGACTTGAGCCCAGGTCGCCGCAAAGAATCCCTCAGTGGAAGCTTGAAGGAAACATATCAGGCGGCAGGGGTAGGGTGCTAGCGGTCTGTGGGGTCAGGTTTCAAGGTTTCGAAGGTTAAAAAGTCAGTCGCTCCCTGCACCACAAGAGACCCCAACCCCTCAAACCGTGAAAGCGGAGAACTTTGAAACCTTGAAACTTGCCCATTCATGCTTCGGGCAGAAACTCGTACTCTTCAATCACGGCGGCCACGGCGAGTTTGCCGTCAGCCCGTCCGTCTTCCACCCGTACGACGCGACCCTTGCATTGCACGCGAATGCTTTCCGTGA
>DATDGW010000787.1:0-1691 GCA_036521895.1 Candidatus Sulfotelmatobacter sp.
GTGTGGCGTTCCAGTTGGGCACTCGGTTCAGGGTGCCGGTTCGAAGTTCGGGGGCGTGACATTGTTCTTACGGTAATAATACCGTAGGAATATGACAATCGCAACCGCAGTTTCGTCCCAAACCACCCCCGCCGCTGTCGAGTTCGCTTTGCTTCAGTCCTGGCTGGCATCCGGCAGCGCTCTGCAACTCTCCCTCCACGAGATTGAGCGCCAACAGCAGTCCAGAGGCCGCGAGGTGCAAGGCCTGCTTCTCCAGGCCCACCTGCAGCAGCGCGGCAATGGGGATCTGGGTCCCGTGCTATACCTCCGGCAGAAGGACGGCGAACTGCTCTACTCCCATCGGCGGCTGGGCACCCGCGCTCTCACCACCGTGTTTGGAACCGTTGAACTCGTCCGCATGGGCTATTCCCGCCCCCGCGCGCCCGGCATCTTTCCCCTGGACCGGGCGCTGACTCTGCCTGCCCGTTCGTTCTCCTACGAACTCCAGCGGCGTCTGGTCAAAGCAGCCGTGCAGAATCCTTTCCTCGATTCGGTCCACACCATAGCCGAGTTGACCGGCGTTTCCGTCTCCAAACGCAGCCTGGAGCAGATCCTGCCGGACGCGGCGCAGGACTTTGATGCGTTTTACCGACAGCGTTCGCCGGAGCCCGCCACTGGCACCATCCTGGTGGCCGCCGTCGATTGCAAGGGGATTCCCATGGTTAAGCCGCGCGGCGCGCAGCCAACCCCGCGGTTGACGAAAGGTCAGAAGGCCAACAAGAAGCGCATGGCCACGGTCGCGGCGGTCTTCACCCGTACGCCTTGGGTGCGTACTCCACAACAGGTCGTGGAAAGCTTGTTCCGCATCTCCCACCCGACTCCGAAGGATGCACCGATGCCGCCGCGTCCGGAGAATAAACGGGTATGGGCCAGTCTGCTCAAGGGCAAGAATGCTGTCATTCAGGAGGTGGCCGAAGAGATGGAACGTCGTGATCCATCCGCATTAAAAACCCGCGTCGCCCTGACCGATGGCGAGCGAGCGCTACAGATTCGAGTCGACCGCAAGCTGAGAGTCACCCTAATTCTGGACCTGATGCACGCGCTGGAGAAACTGTGGAAAGCCGCCTATGTCTTCCATGCGGAGGGTAGCCTGGAGGCTGAACTCTGGGTCCTGGACCGCGCTCTACGAATCCTGCTCGGTGATGTCGGTCAGGTCGTCAAGGGGATTCGTCAAAGTATCACCAAACGCGGTCTGTCCGGGGCCGGGAGCAAAACACTGCGGGGAGTCGCCGACTACCTTTACCGAAACCGTACCCGCATGCGCTATGACGAATACCTCGCCAACGGCTGGCCGATCGCCAGTGGCCCGGTCGAAGGCGCGTGCAAAAACCTGATCAAAGACCGGATGGAGCGTTCCGGCATGCGCTGGACCGAGCAGATGGCTGAAGCCATCGTCCAGTTGAGAGCCATCTGCCTCTCCGGCGACTTTGATCACTACTGGCAATTCCACATCGCACAGGATCAGCTCCGCCTATACCCCGCCCCATGGAGCGTCGTTCCAAAGTAGCCACACCCAAATGAATTCACGGTTGTGCCGGGCAGCAGGTCGCCCGTGGTGCCGTCGCCGTTGAATTCGATTCCGCCGACGTACGCGCTGAGCGGCAGGGCGGACGCACAGACCGGACCGGCGAAGATGATCTTCACTCCAGTTC
>DATDGW010000788.1:0-6814 GCA_036521895.1 Candidatus Sulfotelmatobacter sp.
GATCGAGATGGGCGCGCTATACTCGGCGGGGCTCTGCACGCCGCACGACCTGCCGACGGCATATCGCTGGTTCGCACTCGCCCTGCGGAAAGAGCCCGATAATCAGGCTGTGCAGGCCGACTTGCAGAAGCTGTGGGGCGAAATGACGCAACCGGAGCGCCAACTCGCTATCAAGCTGAGCCAGTAGGGTTTCATAGAGAAGTCAGCCTATTCGGGCAATCCGGCAAGGGCTTTGCGCACGTATTTCTAATAAGAAGAGACTAGAGCGTTTTGTCCAGTCCTGAACGACAAGGGATATCGCCGGACCTGGCTACGGTAACGGCCATGAAGTCGGGTGACCAGAGCGCCCTGGCGGAGCTCTACGACCGCTATTCTTCCGTGGTGTATGCGGTCGCGTTGCGCGTGCTGGGCGATACGGGGGCGGCGGAGGACGTGCTACAGGAAGTGTTTTTGCAGCTGTGGCGAAATCCAGGGGCGTTTGATGCCGCGCGCGGAAGTCTGGGAGCGTGGCTGGCGGTGGTCACACGCAATCGTGCCATCGATGCGCTGCGGCGGCGGCGGCCGGAAACTGATATTGAAGATGTCGTCGTGTCGGTGGCGCCCGATCTTGCCGGCAACGCCGACCGGTCCCGGGCGGCTGAAAAAGTGCGCGGTGTGCTGGGCTCGATGCCGGGGCCGCAACGCAGTGCGCTCGAGATGGCATACTTCGAAGGCATGAGCCATTCTGAAATTGCGAACAAGACGGGCGAGCCGCTGGGGACGATCAAGACGAGGATCCGCAGCGGCTTGATTGCCTTGCGGAAGGCGTTTCAGGGATCGAGTTAGGAAGCGGATTGGAAGCAGGAAGTTGAGTCAGTGAGAAAGTGAGCATGGCCGGACACGAACAATTCGCCGAGGATCTCGCGCTCTACGCGCTGAACACCCTAGAGGGTGAAGATCGCGCGAACCTCGAAAAGCATCTGGCGACGTGCAGCGCCTGCCGACTGGAGCTCGAACAACTGCGCGGCGATGGCGCATTGCTCGCGTTGTCCACGCTGGGACCGAGGCCTCCGCAGCGGGCCAGGCAGCGATTGCTGGATGCGGTGGCGAAGGAGGCTGCTCCGTCTCCCAACCTTTCGCAAAAGGCGCGAAAGGATGGGGCATCGAGTGTTCGAGAAGGTGGCGCGCGGCGTTCGTGGTGGGGTTTCCTGGGATGGGCTGCGACAGTCGCAGTGATCGTGTTCGCGGCGTCACTTTGGAAAGAGAACGCCGCTCTGAAGCAGAGGCTCGCATCGGCCAGCGAGAAGGCAGAGCAGAGCACACGCGAACTGGAGAATCTGCGCAGAGTTGCCGCGCCGCTCATCGCACCGGAGGCGCAGCGGGTCACGCTGGTGGCGGTGAAGACTCCGCCGCAGCCGCAGGGCAAGGCTTTCTACCTGCGAAATCGCAGCAGTCTGCTGTTTGTGGCGAACAATATGCCAGCACTGCCGCCGCAGAAAGCCTACGAGTTGTGGCTGATTCCCGTGCAGGGAGCGCCGATTCCCGCGGGCGTGTTCAAGCCTGATGCGCACGGGAGCGCGACGCTTGTGAATCCCCCGCTGCCCGCGGGGACGGAAGCCAAGGCATTTGCGATTACCGTGGAGAACGAAGCCGGATCGACCACGCCCACCATGCCCATTGTGATGATGGGAACGGGAGAATAGTGCTTGCTGAGGTGGCTGCCATATCTCGAGATTGCACCAAGGCATCTAATCTCATAATGAAATCGAGAATTCACTTCGTCTCAGCCGCCGCGTTCGTGCTGCTGCTTTCCTCCGCGCTCTGCTGGAGTGCGGTGCCGTATCAGGTCGACAAGACGATACCATCGCCCGCGGAACCTGCGATGGGGACCAGGCTGCACGCCAGGGGGGTCCTGAACTTTGCCGAGGTCACTCCCGGTCTTTATCGTGGAGCGCAGCCGAGCCGTGAGGGGCTTGAGGCGCTGAAAAATCTGGGAATCAATCTGATTGTCGACCTTCGCGGCAGTGCGAGTAAAGACGAAGAGGCGACGGCGAAGAAACTGGGGATGCAGTACGTTTCGATTCCCTCGCACTGTCCGTTCCCGAAGGATGAACCCTTCGCGAAATTTCTGCGGGTGATCCGGGAGAATCCAGCGAAGAAGGTTTTTGTGCATTGCCGGTTGGGCGACGACCGCACCGGAATGGCGGTGGCCTCGTATCGGATGGCCGAAGAGGGCTGGTCTGCGGAAGAGGCGATGAAGGAGATGAGGACATTTGGCTTCAGTGCCGTGCACCACGCGATGTGTCCGGGATTGGCAGACTACGAAGAGAGTTTCCCGCAGCGATTGAAGAATGATCGCGCGTTTAAGGAATTGCAGCCCTACGGGGCGGCGGCCACGACGAAATAGGCTACTGAGCCGGCTTGCGCAATCCCCACCCTTTCGCAAAAAACGGGAAAGGATGGGGGCACCCATACAGTTGGCGGTGCAAGCGTCCTGTTGCTTTAGACTTCCTCCTGCTCCTGCAGTTTGGCGATCACGCCGAAATCTTCCAGCGTGGTGGTGTCGCCCTTCACGTTGCCGTTCGTGGCCAGTTCGCGCAGCAGACGGCGCATGATTTTGCCGCTGCGCGTTTTGGGTAGAGAGTCGGTGAAGCGGATGTCGTCGGGCTTCGCCAGCGCTCCGATTTCTTTCGCCACCCACTTGCGCAATTCTTCCTTGAGTTCGGCCGTGGGCTGTCTTCCCTGCTCGAGCGTCACGAAGGCTGAGATGGCCTGGCCCTTGAGATCGTCCGGACGACCCACGACTGCTGCTTCTGCCACGGCTTCGTGTGCGACCAGCGCGCTCTCGACTTCCATGGTGCTGAGCCGGTGGCCGCTGACGTTGAGCACGTCGTCGACGCGGCCCATGATCCAGAAGTATCCATCTTTATCTTTGCGCGCGCCGTCTCCGGTGAAGTACATGCCGGGAATCTGCGACCAGTAGTTCTTCACATAGCGGTCGGGATCGCCGTAGACGGTGCGCAGCATGCCGGGCCACGGGCGCTTGATGACGAGGAATCCGCCGGAACCGTCGGGCACGGGCTTGCCTTCCATGGTGACGATCTCGGGCACCACGCCGGGGAAAGGCCGCGTCGCCGATCCGGGCTTGGTGGCGATCGCGCCGGGAATCGGCGTGAGCATGATGTGTCCGGTCTCGGTCTGCCACCAGGTATCGACGATGGGGCAGCGATTGCCGCCGATGGTTTCGCGGTACCACATCCATGCCTCAGGATTGATGGGCTCGCCCACCGTGCCCAGCAGGCGCAGGCTGGACATATCATGCTTCCGAGGCCACTCGTCGCCCCATTTAATGAATGTCCGGATCGCCGTGGGCGCCGTGTAAAAAACGTTCACTTTGTGGCGCGCGATGATCGACCAGAAGCGATCGGGCTCGGGACAATTGGGTGCACCTTCGTACATCAGGCTGGTTGCGCCGTTCTGCAGCGGGCCGTACACGATGTAGCTGTGGCCGGTGACCCATCCGATGTCGGCAGTACACCAGTACGTGTCTTCGTCTTTCAGATCGAAAACCCATTTTGTGGTGAGGTAGGTGCCGACCGAATATCCGGCGGTGGTGTGCACAACGCCTTTCGGTTTACCCGTGGTTCCCGAAGTGTAGAGGATGTAGAGCGGGTGCTCGGCATCAAGCGGCTCGGCCGGGCAAACGTCGGAGGCCTTGGCCATCAGCTCGTGCCACCAGTGATCGCGGCCCGCCTGCGTGTTGACGGGCGTTCCTGTCCGCTTGTAGATGACCACGTTCTTCACGCTGGGGCAGGACTTCAGCGCCTCTTCGACCGCCGGAAACAGCTTCACTTCTGCACCGCGCCGGTACGATCCATCCTGCGTGATGACGCAGGTCGCTTGCGAGTCGTGAATACGATCGACCAGCGCGTTGGAAGAGAATCCGCCGAAGACGATGGTGTGCGGCGCGCCGATACGCGCGCACGCCAGCATGGCTACGGGCAGCTCGGGCGTCATTCCCATGTAGATGACAACGCGGTCGCCTTTTTTCACGCCCAACCCTTTTAGAACATTCGCGAACTTCTGCACTTCACGATGCAGTTGCTGGTAGGTCAGAATGCGGATTTCGCCGGGTTCGCTCTCCCAGATGATGGCGGCCTTGTTCTTGCGCCCGGTGGTGACGTGGCGGTCGAGGCAGTTGTACGAGAGGTTGATCCGGCCACCGACAAACCACTTCGCCCACGGGCAATTCCATTCGAGAACCTTGTCCCACTTTTTGAACCAGTGCAGTTCGCTGGCAATCCGCGACCAGAACTTGTCGGGGTCGTCGACGGATTCTTTGTAGAGGCGCTCGTATTCGTCGAGGCTCTTGATGTGGGCTTGCTTGCTGAATTCCGCGGGCGGATCGAACTTGCGCTGCTCGTTCAGAATGGAATCAATATTGGGGGCATGGGTATCGACGACGGCTTTATCGGCCATGATGAGAACCTCGGGGCAAAGGAATTTTTCTTCGTGCCCGAAAATGGGGCACGCAATCGCAGGAGTTTATTCTACACAGCGCGGGGCGGGATGTGACGAGCATCACAGATGGGAAAGCTATCAGCCGTCAGCTATCAGTTACCTCCGTGAAAAAAGGCTCATACCCCTACTGGCTTGGCGTTCACGGTGGGCAGTTTGGCCTGCTGCCAGGCATCGAACCCGCCCAGCACATTAATAATGTGCTTATAACCCGCGCGCTGCAGGAGGCTGCTGGCGATCATGCTGCGGTAGCCACCCTTGCAGTGAACGGCAATGGGCGCTTCGTGATCCATCTCTGGCGGAGAGACGCGGAAGTGGTCGAGCGGCCACCAGTTCGCACCCTCAATGTGCCCGGCCTCCCATTCGGGCTCGCGGCGTACGTCGAGCACCTGCAGGTCGCGGGACTTCAGCCGGGCGTCGAATTCGGTGGTCGTCATCTGGGCGATGGTTGCCAGCGGCGAACCGGCTTTCTGCCACGCGGCGACGCCGCCGTCGAGATACCCGTTCAGCACTTCAATACCGACGCGCGTCAGGCGGAGACGGGCTTCTTCCAACTGCGCGTCCGATCCGGCGATCAACACGGGATGCGCGGACAATCCCAGCACCGTGCCAGCCCATGAGGCAAATTGCCCGCCCAGCGCGATGTTCACCGAGTCCGGGACATGCCCCGCAGCAAACTCGTCGTTGGAGCGTACGTCGAGCGCGATCTCGCCGTCGCTCAACATCGTCTTCAATTCTGCGGGTGTGATGGCACGCAGGGGCGGCAGCTCCGACAGAGGCGCCGCGCCCGTGCGGTTGATCTCGGCGTCTTTCAGGAAGTAATCCGGCCGGGCGGGAAGATTGCTGGTCAGCTGCGCGACGAACTCTTCCCTGCTCTTGATCTGCAGCGCATAGTTGGTCAGCCGTTCAGTGCCGATCGTCGACGAACGCTCGGCGCGCATGTTCTTGCCGCAGAGGGATCCTGCCCCGTGCGCCGGATAGACCAGCACCCTGTCAGGCAGGGTCAGCAGCTTCTTGTGCAAGCTGTCGTAAAGAAGGCCCGCGAGTTCCTTCGGCGTGTGCCGAGGCGACAGGTCGGGGCGGCCTACGTCGCCGATGAACAGCGTGTCCCCAGTCAGTACCGCCCACGGTGCGGAAGACTTCTCCTCGTCGGTGACGACCATGCATATGCTCTCCGGCGTGTGCCCCGGGGTCTCCACCACGCGGATGGACGCCTTGCCGAACTTCAAATGAAATTCGTCGGTCACCGGCACGTGGGGGAACGTCGCTCCGGCCTGAGCGCCCATGTAGATGGTCGCGCCCGTGCGGGCGGCCAGTTCCCGGTGTCCGGAAACGAAGTCGGCGTGCAGGTGGCTCTCGAAGATGTGGCGGATCGTGAGTGCGTGATCGGCAGCCGCTTTCAAGTACAACTCAACGTCCCGCTGCGGATCGACCACCACGGCTTCCCCTTCCGAAGACAGCAGGTAGGAAGCGTGCGCGAGGCATCCCAGATAGAACTGTTCGAAGTACATAGAGCAGCCCCCGTGCGTGCCTACCGATGCTAGAACAAATCGGTTGGGAATGCCACGGGCGAGAGACGAAGTTAAGCGGGCAGCGGGGTGATGAATTCCAGGCCAAAGCAGAAGCCGCTGCGTGAGCGAACAATGGCGGGAAGGCGCGAGGGGGTTGGCGTGTCGAACTCGATCTCCAGTAAATCCCCCGGGTTCAGCAGGATTCCAGCATACAGCACCATGCCGCCTTCGCTCATTTCCGTGCCCCGGCCCTCGACCACAGTGGTCGAGAAGCCCTTGGAAGTCACCACGCGGACGGGCATATCAACGGGCAAGCGTGGCCAGCGGCGCGTGTTTTCGGAACCAGACACGTTGCCTATCATCATCTGTACCCGAACTTTCTTCAAATTACTAAGGTGAGATGAGCTTCTGTGCCCGGGTACCCGGTGAAGAAACGGCGAAACCCTGGCGGGGATTCCGCCCACGACACGGTTCGGCACTCATCCTTAGTACAATTTGCGTGTGAAGTGGCGTAAGAGATGTTGGCTGGCCGTTTTGCTGGTTGTGGGGTTGGGCACACTGGCGCGGTCAGAGTCTGTCTCCCAACTTCAGCCCACCGGCTACGTCAACGACTTCGCACACGTCCTCGACCAGAATACGATCGCGCAGCTCACCGATATTTGCCGCCAGGTCGACCAAAAGGCCCATGCCCAGATTGCGGTGGTAACCATCAACTCTCTGGACGGCTCTGACATCGATTCTTTCGCTGTCGATCTCTTCAAGAAATGGGGCATCGGGAACAAATCCACCGATCACGGAGTTCTGAT
>DATDGW010000789.1:0-1763 GCA_036521895.1 Candidatus Sulfotelmatobacter sp.
GAGAGTTCATGACATCACCGAATCGGCTGTGTCGAATTGCCTATTTCCTGGTCCTCGGGACGGCAGTAGTACTGTCCACCAACGCTCTTGCCCAAAAAAACAGTGAAACCAGAATACCGGGCAAGCAATTCATGGTCGCGAGATACACCAAGAGGATGCCCGTTAGTTCGTAGAAAGTAGCGACTCTCACCCCGGTCATAATGGGCCGAGGGTAATTTTCCGGCAAGGAAAAAAGGAGAGAGTCGCTATGAAGAGACGATACCAGATCGATCGACAACGGGCGGTGCAGCAGTTCCGTCAGCTCGCCCAAGAACAAAATCCCAACCTGCAGATGATCTTCCCCATGGCTGAGGTCGTGGGTCTGCTGCAAGAAGGAGTCGGGCACTTGTTGCGTGAGGCGGGCCTGACTCTGATGAATCTGGTGATGGAAGAGGAAGTGCGGCACCTGGCGGGAGAGCGTCATCAACAGCATCCGGAGCGCCGAGCCCATCGCTGGGGGAAAGAGGACGGCTACTGCGTAGTCGATGGGCAGAAGGTGCCGATTCGGAGAACGCGGTTGCGGAGCCCGGAAAATCGCGAGCAGCGGCTGGGCAGTTACGAGCTGTTCCAGCGCAGTGGACCGATGGAACACGCGGTGTGGGACAAGCTGATGCGCGGACTGTCGACGCGCAACTACGGGGCGGTGGTGAAAGATTTTAGCGAAGCCTACGGGGTGGAGAAGTCGGCGGTGAGCGACAACTTCATCGCCTCCAGCCGGGAGAAGTTGCAGGAGTTGATGGAGCGTCCGCTGGGCGAGTTACGGTTGTGCGCGGTACTGATCGACGGCACGCCGTTCCGCGACCGGCAGATGATCGTAGCCTTGGGAATCAATCGCGACGGGCGCAAAACCGTGTTGGGCCTGCGCGAAGGGGCGACGGAGAATGCGGCCGTGGTGAGTGAGTTACTGGGCGACCTGGCGGCGCGCGGGCTGGACTTCAGCGTGCCCCGTCTGTACGTGCTCGACGGAGGCAAGGCGCTGGCAGCGGCGGTGCGTCGTCATGCCGGCGAGGCGGCGATGATCCAGCGTTGTCAGGTACACAAGCGACGCAACGTCGTCGACCACTTACCCGAAGAACATAAGTCGACGGTGAGGAAGAAACTCCAGAACGCCTACGCCATGAGCGAATACGCCGAGGCCAAACGCGCTTTGGAGCGACTGCATCGCGAACTGATGGAGCTGAATCCCAGTGCCGCCCGCAGCCTGGAGGAGGGCATGGAAGAAACGCTCACCGTGCATCGCCTGCGGGTGCCGATCCAGTTGCGCCGGACCTTGGCGAGCACGAACGTGATCGAATCGGCGTTCTCCATCGTGGAGACGGTGTGCCGCAACGTGAAGCGCTGGCGCGCGGGCGATCACATCGAACGTTGGGTTGGTTCCGGCTTGCTGGTGGCTGAGCGACAGTTTCGCAAGGTGCAGGGTTATCGGGAGATTCCGTCGCTGTTAACTGCGCTTGCGAACACGGTTTCGAAGAAGGGTGTTGCCGAGGACGTGAAGGTTGCGTAGCCTATGACGGTCGAGAGTCGCTAACTTTCAACGGAGTTCCGGGCAATCTCATATGTGATGGCATGGGGGCTGGAGCGCACAGAGAGCTTTGCGCTGAAACGCGCCTGAGGTCGTTGCCACGGGAACAACGCTGGCGCGGACTTGCGCGGAGATCGTGGTCGGACTGCCCATAATCCGCGGGTGCACCGGCGCCGTCAACAGGAATTGCCTTTCCTGCGGC
>DATDGW010000790.1:0-6231 GCA_036521895.1 Candidatus Sulfotelmatobacter sp.
TGATGGTGATGTTGAAGCGCGAGAAGGTGGCGCTGCATCGCGACGTGATTTTTCTTGCCGTCGCGGATGAAGAGGTCGACGACACGGGGAGCGACTGGTTCATCGAGCATCAGCGCGATTTGCTGGGGCATGCGGAGTTTCTGATCAACGAGGGCGGCGAGAACCTGCTGGAGAACGGCAAAGTGACGTACGTGGGCGTCGATGTGGGCGAGAAGACTACGTACTGGATGCACGTTGTGGCGCATGGCAGGCCGGGGCACGGGTCGCGTCCGATTGCGGATTCGGCGCCGAACCGGCTGGTGCGGGCGCTGAACCGGATTCTGGCTTACCAAACGCCGATGCGCGTGCTGCCGGTTGTGGATGAGTTCTTGCGCGACATGGCGCCGTATGAGCCGCCGGAGCGGGCAGCGCAGTATCGCAATATCAAGAAGGCGATTGAGGATAAGAAATTTCAGGAGGAAGTGGAGAAGGACGAGTCGCTGAACTTTTTGCTGCGCGACACGATCTCGCTGACCATGATGGGAGGATCGGAGCAGACGAATGTGATTCCTCCGGAGGCGTGGGCGAATCTGGATGTGAGGATTCTGCCGGGCGGCGATCCGAAGGCGGTGCTGGCAGCGATACGGCGGGTGGTGAATGATCCGGATGTGACGGTCGAACCCTGGAAGGGAGAGTTTCGCGTGGCGAATTATTCGGGGACGGATAATGCGCTGTTTGCGGCGATCCGGGAGGTATCGGGGAAATATTTTCCGGGGACGCCGGTCGTGCCGCATATCACGAGCGGGTATACGGAGAATCAGCGGTACCGGCCGCTGGGGATTATTTCCTACGGGTTCAATCCTTATGTGGCTACCGATGAAGAGGGGAATACCGAGCACGGGAATGATGAACGGATTCGGGTGGAGGAAGTGAGGAGGGGGCCGCGGATTTTGTTTGATGTGGTGGCGGGGGTTGCGGGGAAGTGATAGGAGAGGACGCAGTTGACAGGATGAGCAGCTGTTGGGATTTCCTTGGATGGACCCTGATTTTCAGAAAGGACGTCCACTCTGCGAACCCTCCCTGCTACCTTACTTAGTGCTACTTTGCTCGATCCCTGCTCTGGCAAACAGTTACACCGCGGGCGAATCGGGGCTATTTTGCATTATCCAGCGGGGTACCCTACTCAGTATTGGGCACTGCGAATACCGGGGCTGACCCATCCCGGCGGCGATCCCCACATGTTTCCGACGACCTTCACCCATGCCAGTCTCGCGGTGATGTGTACTCCCGTATGCGGCGTCGGGAACGACTTCTCGATCAGCCCTGTGCTGTCGGGATACACCTTGCAGATCTACCCGTACCAGGGCGACCCCATGGTCGGAACTCTAAGCCTGCTCACTCAGCCCATCATCTTGCGAGCAGACAGTGGAATCGCAATTGCGAAGTTCACTCTGACAGAAATCTGGTCGCATGCGCTGAAGCGCTGATTCCACTTGCAATAACGAACTCTTCGCGCTGGCTCTCCATATTCATGGGGATGCTACTTTGACCTCTAGCCTCGTTTCGGGCAGCTCAAGGTGTCCTCGGTCAGGTACGCCTTGCCTGAACCTTCCAGCCTGGTGTTGTTGGGCACGGGACTCACCTCCATGATTGCAAGGGTTCGAAACAGGGTGGGGAGAAACAAGCAGGCGTCCGCACCGATTACAGAGTCGGCCTGAAGGCACGGTTTCCAAAAGGCTCACCCGAAAGGCGATCCGAAACCCGCACGCCTTCGCACAGCCGCAAGGCGCCTGTGCCCACATAAACCCGCTCCTACACGTTGACCAACCTCAACGAATTCCGCAGTGTTTTTCGTATTGCTCGAAGATGAAATTGTCGGTCATGCCGGCGATGTAGTCGCAGATCACGCGTGGGAGCGAATCCTCTTTGTTCCTGGCTTTTTCCCAGTAGTTGTAGGGGAGCGCGTCGGGGTGATCCATCCAGAAGGTGAACAGGTCGCCGACTACGCGCTCGGCGTCGTCTTTTTCTCCGGCCAGGGCTGAGCTGAAGTAGAGATTTTCGTAGAGGAAATCTTTGCTTTGCTTGCGTTCGGCTTCGACTGTGGGGCTGAAGGCTGCCAGGCGTTCGCTGTGGTTGCGGACGTCGTCGAGGGTTTGAATCTTGGCTTGCTGCAGACGGGTGCGCGTGTTGGTGATGAGGTCTCCGACGAAACGGTTGAGGATGCGCTTCAGGGCCTCATTGAATTTCAGTTTGGCGGGCGCGTCGGGATAGATCGGTTCGACTTCGCGGTAGAAGCGTTCGAAGGCAGGGATGCCTTCGCGGATTTCTTCGAGCGAGAGGAGATGGGCTTCGTACCCGTCATCGAGGTCGGCGGTATTGTAGGCGATTTCGTCGGTCAGGTCGATCAGTTGGGCTTCGAGCGGCGGACGCTGGTCGAGGAGGTACTCGTCTAGTTCGGGATATTGTTTCGGGTCGTAGTCGTGCGAGTGTTTGATGATGCCTTCGCGGACTTCGAAGGTCAGGTTCAGGCCGCGGAAGGCGGCGTAGCGCTGCTCGAAATCTTCGACGATGCGGAGGGCGTGCAGGTTGTGGTCGAAGAAGAGTCCGTGCTCGCGCATGGCGGTGTCCAGGGCTTTTTCTCCGGCGTGGCCGAAGGGAGGGTGGCCGATGTCGTGAACCAGGGCCAACGCTTCGGCGAGGTCGACGTTGAGGCCGAGCGCTCCGGCGATGGTGCGGGAGACTTGGGAGACTTCGAGCGTGTGGGTGAGGCGGTTGCGGAAGTGGTCGGAGTAGCGGCGGGTGAAGACCTGCGTTTTGGCTTCTAAACGGCGGAAGGCGCGGGCGTGGATGACGCGATCGCGATCGCGCTGGAAGTCGTTGCGGTAGGGATGCGGAGGCTCGGGGAAGCGGCGTCCGCGGGATTGTTCGACGTGCACCGCGTAGGCGGCGAGCATGGGGAGAGTCTAGCATTGCTGATTGATGATTTTTGATTGCTGATGGAAAGATTGAAGAAACGAAGCCCCCATGAGACAGAATCAGCAATCAGGCAATCACCCATCAAAAATCAGGTGTTTTTTCATCGCAGGTTGAGGCGCATTTCGTTGCTGGGTTCGAAGCCGAGAGATTCGTAGAGATGGCGGCCGTCGTCGCTGGCGTGGAGAGTTATGCGGGCGAAGCCTTCGCGCTGGCACCAGGCGATGATGGTCTGCATGAGTTTGCGGGCGATGCCGCGGCGGCGGTACTCGGGGTCGGTATAGAGGTTGAGAATGGTGGCGCGGCGGCATTCCAAGTCGTAAGGGTGAGCCGGCCAAGGAGAGATTACGACGGCGCCTCCTGCTACGACGCGATTTGCATCGGCGGCCAGCCATGCTCGGAAGGAGCCGTCGGCCATGGCGGTCTTCAGGTACGCAGACGACAGGGACGCCATGGAGTTTAGTGAGGCGGAGGCGGAGTGGCACATGTCTTCGTACATTCTGCGGCGCTGTCGCAGGATTTCAGGGATGTGGGCGGCGGTTGCTTCGCGGATGATGGGGTTGCCTGGCATGGAGGGAGTCTAGCAAAGGGAAGTTCGCGGGAGGCTCACGTGCCCGGCCTGAGCGAGGCGAGCATTGTTGATTGATGATTCTTGATTGAGAAGAAGGCCCGAATGGCTCACTCAACAACCATCCATCAGTAATCAACGATGCTCGGTGCGGGTTAGCGCTTGTCGGATTCTTCCTTGGCCAGCTTTACTTTCGCGGCGTCTAGTTTTTGCTGGACCTTGGCGAAGGCTTCGCCGTCCTGCTCGGCGGGAACGGTTCTGTTCCACTCCTGGACGGCGCGATCCCAGTGGGCGGCGGCCAGCTTCAGGCGGCCCGTCTTCTGGTAGAGATCCCCGAGGTGCTCTTGCACCGTGGGATCGGTGCTCATGTGAGATTCGGCCTTGGTCAAGTTTTCTTCCGCCTGATCGTATTTGCCCAACTTGAAGTAAACCCAGCCGAGGGAGTCAAGATAAGCGCCATTGTTGGGCTCGAAGGTCAGGGCCTGCTTGATGTAGTTGAGCGACTCTTCGAGCTTCACGCCGCGGTCGGCGTTCATGTAGCCGAGATAGTTGAGAGTTGCGGCGCTCTGCGGATCGGTGGGCGAGGTTGTGGCGAGAACTTTCTTAAACTCGACTTCGGCCTGATCGAACATCTTCTGGCGCTGGTACAGATCGCCGCGGAGGAACGAGACATAGGCCTTGTCTTCGGGCTTGGTCGAGAGCTGCTCCGCTTTGGCTAGGGCTTCGAGGGCTTCGTTATAGAGCTTGGCACGCGTGTAGATGATGGCGAGGCGGAGATAGACTTCGCGATCCTCAGGGCCGCCCTTCAGCATGGTGCGAATGTCGGCTACGGATTTGTCGAGTTCGCCGGTGTCGGCCAGTTGCGCGTCGAGCACCATGCGAAGGTCGCGATCATCGGGCAACTTCTGGACCGCTTCTTTGGCGGCGGCGGTGGCTTGCGGCCACTGTTTGGCCTCGCGGTAGGTGTCAATAATCTCCTGATAGCCGCTGCGGGCGTTTTCATCGCCCAAAGTCAACATTTTGCGGAAGGTCTCGATCGCGGCGGTGTAGTTTTCCTGCTCGCGATAGACCATGCCGAGGCGCTCGATGAAGATGGCGCGATTGTTGCGGTCGGCGTTGCTGGATCCGGCTTCGCTCTTGTCGGTGCGCTTGACGAGATCCTGCAGGAGCTTGATTGCATCGTCGTAACGGCCCTGGGCCTGGTAGACCGAGGCCATGCTGTAGGGAACGTCCATGGTGTCGGGAACCAGGGTGTCGGCTTTCTTCAGGTTCTCGAGCGCAAGATCGTACTTGGCCTGGCGGCGATAGATCTCGGCCATGCGGACGTAGGTTTGTGCGTCTTCGGGGTTGGAGTCGGCGATGACTTTGTACTGCTCGAGGGATGCGTCGAGTTGACCGTCGTTCAGCAGGTTTTGGGCGAGGCCGCGAATCGCATCGAGGTTGTCGCGATCGAGAACAATGGCGTGACGGTAGGCATCGATGGCAGCCTTGTAGTCCTTGCGCTGTTCGTAGGCGGCGCCGAGAGCGGCATACAGTTTGGCGGAGCGGGCCGAGTCAGGAATCGAACTCAGAACCTTGAGAGCGTGAACGGTGTCCCCTTCATCGGTGTAAAGCATGGCCAGCGTGGTCACGGCTTCTTCCGAGGTGGGATCGAGTTTGATGGCAGTCTTGAGTTCGCCCTCGGACTTCTGAAGGTCATTGTTCAGGCGATAGAGGCGGCCGAGCAGCAGGTGGTCGTCGACGCTCTCGGGATCGAGTTTCGTAATCTGCTCGTACTGGTCGATGGCGAGCTTGAGGATATTGTCAGAGCCGGAGCCGCCGGGCATGTCGCCGAGCGAGCGCAGATAGATGCGGCCGAGAAGTTTGTGGGCTTCGAGATTCTTGGGATCGCGCTTGATGATGTCTTGCGCTTCCTTGACGGCGTCGGCAATGCGTCCGGTTTTTACGTAGAGCTCAGCCAGGGCGGAGGTCAGGAACTCCGACGAGGGATCGGCTTCGATGGCGAGACGGTATTCTTCCGTCGCTTTCGTGGCCAGGTCGCTGCGGCCGTAGGCCGTGACCATCTCCTCGTACATGTGCGCGAGGGTGTAATGGTAGTAGGCAGTGGACTTGTCAACCTTGCGTGGAGAAGACTGGGCCGGCTTGGTTTCGGGCTGACTGGATTCCGGCTGCGCGGGTGACGGGCTGGTTTGGCCAACCGCGGCGGTTGCGGCCACCGCGATCATCAAAAAAAGACGACAAATTCGATTCATGCTCAACCTGACTGCGCTGGAAGCGCGTTTCCGAAACCTCAGCTTGTTTGGATGCAAAGCCGCCGGGGGAAAGGTACCTTTATTCTACCGCGACGGCTGGGTGGGATGGAAAAAAACCCTCGGGTCCCGGCGAGTACGGAAGGAACCGGAGGTACAGGGACCGGCGGAACTGCGCTCGCCATTGTCAATCTTCGTAAAGGCAATGAAATCGGGGTAGATTGGCCTTTATAATGCTGCCGCTTGGGGGAGCTTTCCTGTCGTTTTTTTGAGCAAGGAATCCCTTGAACTACGAATGAAACGACTCCTAATCCTGATATGCCTCCTTCTCTTCTCGGCATCGGGCGCTTCCGCTCGGAAAGCAGTCTTTGATTATGTCAAGATTCGACGCTCCCCCAGTGCGGATCACCGGATTCTTGTCGACAAACTGGGCAAGCTGACCTTCGATGACACGGCGCACAG
>DATDGW010000791.1:0-2236 GCA_036521895.1 Candidatus Sulfotelmatobacter sp.
TGCATACTCAAGGTAGACGTCTTGTGGAGTGACTTGCACGTAGAGCAGCGTAGTTTGGATATCAGCGTGACCCATCAGCTGCATAAGCGCGGGCAGGCTCATACCGGCGCGGATCATGTCCGAGGCAAAGGTGTGTCGAAATCGATGAGGGTTGGCGAGCTGGATGCCGGTGCCCTGGCGATGGTAACGGAATAAGGAACGCAATCCTGCAGCGGTCATGCGCGTTCCGCGCGCGTGTCCTTTGAGTGAGACGAAGAGCGCGGCAGAGCAGGGATTCGGTCGTTCCAGGCGCAGATAGTGTTCGAGCAGTTGCACAGTTTCCGGCGCCAACGGCAGCATGCGAAATTTATTGCCTTTGCCACGAACACGAAGCTGTGCTTCGGAAAGCAACGCGTCGTCGCGATTCAAAGCCAACACTTCGGCGGACCGCAGCCCTTGCAGCAGCATCAAGCCCACGATGGCCAAGTCGCGCGAAGTCCGGAAACTGGACCAGAAGCGCGCTACTTCATTCACGGAGAGCGGCACGATGTTGCGTTTGGGCACTTTCACGCGCAGCCGGCTCATGGCTACTTGCCGCCGGCCAAGACCCATCGGCCTTCGCCGCAAAAAAGCTTGATGAAAGCCGCGAGCGATCTGGCAGGGAGCATCGGGGAACTCGTTGCGGATGGCGCGCTCAGCGACCGCCACGCGGTCATTGATGGTGGAAGGAAAAGGCCGAGGTTTTTGGCCGGACTGGAACTTCACATAATCCAGGAGCGTGGACTCGCTAAGGTCACCTTCCCTAACGTCGCCGATGTGATGAACACTCTCCCACCAGCGAACAAAGTGCAGCAGGTTGTGAGCGTAGATGCGCAGAGTGGTGTTCGCCAGACGGCGTACATATTCGCGATCCAGGTAATGATTGATCCAGCCGATTCCTCGGCCGGTAGTTTGCTCGACGACACGAACCGGACTTTGTGCGGTGTGGGAAGTCTGCTGGTAGATCACACAGAACTTCATGGCTGAGCAGCCTCCAGGAGAGATTGAAACTGTCCTGCGTCACCGCCCTGGACGAAAAAGGAGTTCGGATCGTGGCCATCGGGCAGAAGCACGCGGCGCGCGGCGATGCCTTGCGCGCACAGACGCTGCGCTAGCTGCTGTGAGGCTTGTTGTCCACTGCCGTTGGCGTCGACATCGAAGGTTAGATAAACGGTGCGCGGACGGTCGCACAGCTGTTGAAACTGGTCAGCGTTGAGATGAGTGCCCAACGAACAGGTGACCTGGCGAAAGCCCGCCTGCCACAACACGGCATAGTCGAACAACCCCTCGACGAGAATCACCTCGGAACACTGCTGAACCTGCTCCCAAGCATACAAGCCACCTTTGGAGCCGGGGAGGAATCGATGGGCGAAGGCGGCAGCGATACTACGGCCGTAGAGGTTGACGAGGCGTCCGCTTTGGCAGCACGGAAAGATGACGCGCTGGTAGAAAGCGTCGCAGCCTTGTGCGTTGAGAAGGCCGAGACGTTTTAGGAGCTCGCAAGAATAACCTTGCGGCACGAGGTGACGGCGCAAGCTCCCGCCGGGAGCATAGCCGATCCGCAGTTCTTTGATCAGAGCAGGATCGCGCAGTCCTCGTTGCTCAAGATAGCGCAGCGCCTCGGCGTAGCGATCGAGTTGCTGTTGATAGAAAGTCGCGGTTCGCTCGAGCACGGCGGCCGAGTCGGCTGGAACAGTGCTTTGCTGCTCGAGGTAAGCGAGACTTTGGCGAAAGGACAGATGCCGGGACAATTGCACAAAGCGAATGAGATCGCCGCCCTGGCCGCAACCGTGACAGTAAAAGAGATTTTTGCTGGCGTTGACATAGAACGAAGGTCGAGTTTCCGGGTGCAGCGGACAGAGTCCGACGAACTCGGGACCGTGAGCGCTAGGCCGAGCGGTCCAACTCTGCTGCCGCAGATAATCGAGCAGCGAAAGGCGCTGTTTCAGTTTTTCGACATCCTCGCCCACGGCGCAGTTTCCCTCTGGATGCGAACGTAGGAGAAGGCCGCCAGCATTCCCAGGCAAGGATGGTGGGCAGGAGAAAATTTCTCAGAGCCGTAATGGCCAAAGAATTTGCAGAACCGGAGTCAGCCAAGACAAAGGCTCAGCTTGCGGATCGGTCGGATCACCGCACGTCAGCCAGTGAGTCATGCGGGCGAGCGTTTGGCGAAAAAAAGAAATGGCTGGCCGAGAGCGGTCCAGTCCGTGGGCCCAGC
>DATDGW010000792.1:0-3492 GCA_036521895.1 Candidatus Sulfotelmatobacter sp.
ACGCTCGGGTTACCCATGGTGGCCGCGCCGCAAGGCATCATTCCCGCCATCACGTTGGGCTGGGGCACATATTGTTGTAGGAAAGTCTGGGCAGCAGCATTGATCCGCGAAGGCGAAATTACATTCAGCACGCCGTTGTACTGGAACTGAGCACGATTGTTGGTGGGATCGTAAAGGTTCACACCGCTTTGGCTGAAATCGCCGGAGATTTCCTGTGGCGTGGGGACCGTGTCGATCATGGTATCGGTCATAGCATGGCGGAAGCCTTCGTAGTTCGCGAACAAGAACGTGTGGTTGCGCACGATCGGTCCGCCGAACGAGCCCCCGAAGTTGTTCTGCACCATGTGGTTGTTGCCCATGGCTTCAAACGTGGTTGCGTCCATCGCTCCGTTGCGCAGAAATTCGTAGACCGTCCCATGAAACTGGTTCGAGCCGGAGCGCGTCACGATGTTGACCTGTCCTCCGCCCGCGCCGCCCATCGCAGCAGAGTAGCTTCCTGTTTCCACCTTGAATTCTTGAACGGCGTCGGGGGATGGGCTGAGATTCAGCGTGTTAAACGTCGGATCCGTGTCGGTGGTTCCGTCGAGCAAGAAGTAGTTCGCGTTCGGCCGGTTGCCGCCAATACTCACCGCCGAGCGTTGTCCGGGCCGCCAGTACAGCGGATTCATGTTGCCGGTTTGCGCACCGTGGCTGACGTGCGCGCCAGGCACCGTCAGCATCAGGTCGATCAGCATGCGCCCGTTGAGCGGAAGGTCATGGACGGCGACCGGCTCAATTACCTCGCCCACCGAGGAATCGGTAGGATGCAGGGCAGGTGCGACGTCGCCGACCTCCACCACGTTCTTCACCGAAGCGACCTTGAGGCTGAGGTTCAACACCATCTGCTGAGCCACCTCAAGACGCAGGTTTTGAGTGAGTGCGGAAAATCCCGGAGCCTCCACCCTGAGTTCGTAGTCAGCGGGAGGCAATCCGGTGATCTCGAAAATCCCTTGGTCATTGCTGGATACGTGGCGAGTAGCTTGCGTGCTGGCAGCGGTGAGCTGAACGTCCGCACCCGCGAAGGCTTTGCCTTGCGGATCGATAACTGTGCCCCCTAGCACTGCATCGTTAACTTGGCAAAACGCGGACGCGGAGACCAAGCAGAAAACCAGCAACAAATTGCGCACACTACACCCCCCCAAGTGAATGCTCGGCCGACCCCAGTTGAGCAACGGCACCGGCGCCACAGAGCACCGCAACACAGCACAAGATGCGTTGGTCGAGCATTCAAACGTGAAAGCAGGTGAGAGACAATAATCAAAAAGAATTAGAGCTTGTTCTTGAACCTCTCAGAAGCAGAGACGGGCGCACGAACGGCAGGAGAGGCGGCATAAGTTGTATCCAGTTGCACAGAGCAAGTACCATCTAACCATGCCCGTTGAAACCGAAATCCAGGCCTCCATTTCCATTCGCGCGCCGCGCGGCAACTCCATCACCTGCAAAGGTTGGCAACAGGAAGCCGCCATGCGCATGCTCATGAACAACCTCGACGAAGAGGTCGGCGAGCGCCCGAAAGACCTGGTGGTCTATGGCGGAACGGGCCGCGCCGCGCGCAGTTGGGAAGCCTACCGCGCCATCGTCGCGACGCTGAAGACTCTTGCCAACGACGAGACGTTGCTGGTGCAGTCAGGCAAACCGGTCGGCGTTTTCAAAACCCACGATCACGCTCCGCGAGTGCTCATCGCCAATTCGAATCTCGTCGGCCACTGGTCCAATTGGGAGAAGTTCAACGAACTCGAACGCGCCGGGCTCATGATGTACGGACAGATGACCGCCGGTTCCTGGATCTACATTGGCTCGCAAGGAATTGTGCAGGGCACATTCGAGACGTTCTCCGCCGCAGGCGAGAAGCATTTCGGCGGCGACCTCGCCGGCAAGCTGATCGTCAGCGGGGGAATGGGCGGAATGGGCGGAGCCCAACCACTCGCAGCAACCATGGCGGGCGCGGCTTTTCTGGGGATTGACGTCGATTCGGAGCGCATCAAGAAGCGCCTGAAGACCGGCTATTGCGACTTCATGGTCACCACGCTGGACGAAGCCCTCCGCATTCTGAAGAATGCCATTCGCAAGAAGGAAAATGTCTCCGTCGGACTAGTCGGAAATTGTGCGGATGTCATTCCGGAACTGGCGGAGCGCGGTGTCGTTCCTGATATTTTGACCGACCAGACCTCGGCGCACGATCCGCTGAACGGATACGCGCCGAACGGTATGACCCTCGAAGAGGCGCTGGAGTTGCGCCAACGCGATCCGCAGGCCTATCAGAAAAAGTCGCTCGACGCGATGGCGCGCCACGTTGAAGGCATGTTGCGCCTGCAGAAGATGGGATCGGTCACCTTCGACTACGGAAACAACATTCGCACCTTCGCCTTCCAGCGCGGCGTCAAGAATGCCTACGACTTCCCCGGATTCGTTCCCGCATATATTCGTCCGCTGTTCTGCGAAGGACGCGGCCCATTCCGCTGGGTAGCGCTGTCGGGCGATCCATCCGACATCCACGTGACGGACGATTTGGTGCTGCAGTTATTCCCCGAAAACCGCATCCTACGTCGCTGGATTGATCTGGCCAAGAAACGCATCAAGTTTCAGGGCCTGCCCGCGCGCATCTGCTGGCTGGGGTACGGCGAGCGCGCGCAGTTCGGCCTTGCCATGAACGATCTAGTAAAGAAGGGCAGGATCAAGGCACCGATCGTCATCGGCCGCGATCATCTCGACTGTGGCTCGGTGGCTTCTCCGTTCCGTGAGACCGAGAGCATGAAAGACGGATCCGACGCGGTCGCCGACTGGCCTTTGCTGAATGCTCTGTTGAACACAGCCGCGGGCGCGTCGTGGGTTTCAATCCACAACGGCGGAGGGGTTGGCATCGGTTACTCTGTGCACGCGGGACAGGTCACCGTTGCCGACGGCACCGACGAGATGGCAAAGCGCATCGAGCGCGTCCTGACGACGGACCCGGGCATGGGCGTGATCCGCCACGTCGACGCGGGCTACGAGGAAGCAAAGGAGTTCGCGAAGAAAACAGGCGTGAAAGTACCGATGAACCAACCATGAATCTGCCTCTTGCACATTACGTGATCGCGTACTAGGGGAGCTTCATGACCCAGAGCGAAGGACGCGCATATTCCCACCTCAGTATCACGATGAAGGCGACGAAAAGACGGAGCGACAAACTGGCGCAAGAACATGCAAAACCCGATAGTTATTGGTCACGCATGCTAACGGATGACCCGGAAATATTGCAACTCGCCAGTCCTGGATGGGAAACGTTTGCGCAGAGAGCTGCAGGGCGGATCTTGCGGACCACGCCGAAGAGATATTTCTGAACTGCTGGTCCCCGGTGCTGGAGAGCTCGCGAGAACCCCAACGGCTCGACAATGCCGTTTCTGCCGACTTGACTGGCACATCGCGCCCGCAGTCCAGGCCGCCAAGTAAAGCGGATCCACAAACCATCTCTCA
>DATDGW010000793.1:0-3967 GCA_036521895.1 Candidatus Sulfotelmatobacter sp.
AGGCGCAAACACGTCTTGACGGTGGCAAGAAGGTCCACTCGGTCGACCGACTGGGTCAGGCAGGCCTCCGCGCCCTCATCCAGGGCGGCGATTCGGTCCGCGTCAGTCCCGCGAGAGCACTCTATTCGCGGTGCCCTTCGACCTCGAACGGCTGACTCTCGCCGGCGTGCCGGCGCCCGTTTTGGACGACGTCAGTAGTAACGAGACAGCGGGCGGAGATTTTGCATTCGCCGGAGCGCCCTCTGGGGCCGGAACTTTCGTGTACCTCGCCGGGAATGGACAACAAGTGAGGTTCCCGATCTCCTGGCTAGTACTACTGGGTCACAAAATAACATTCTGATGTAGAATTGTTTTGTGGGATCACGCCTCTCCGCGCCAGGCCCACAAGAGAGACGCTTCGCGGCATATATCGAGGGCCTGGCGACCGCCGCGGGGCACGAAGACCGGCACGCACCTCTGAAGAACTACTGCAAAGGATTGCTCTTACCCGGGGAACGCAAGAGCATTGAGCCTTTGGCGGCCCGCCTGGATCCGGAGAACATCCAACCGATGCGGCAGTCGCTACACCATTTGGTGGCGAAGGCGCCCTGGAGCGATGAAGTACTGCTGGGACAGGTGCGCAACTATGTGTTACCTGCGATGCAAAAGCAAGGACCAGTGGTGGCCTGGATCGTGGATGACACCGGGTTTCCGAAGAAGGGCAAGCATTCGGTCGGGGTCACTCGTCAATACTGCGGTCAAGTCGGTAAGCAGGAGAACTGCCGAGTCGCAGTGAGTTTGTCGGTGGCGACATGGAGTTCGAGTCTGCCGATTGCGTATCGCTTATACCTGCCGAAGGAATGGGCCGAGGATACAGAGCGGCGGGAAAAGACGGAAGTGCCCGAAGAGGTTGAGTTTCAGACCAAGCCGGACATTGCGCTGGATCAGATTCGGGCAGCGGTGGCGGAGAAGGTGACCCGCGGGGTTGTTCTGGCCGACGCCGCCTACGGAATGAACACCGAGTTTCGCGACGGACTCACCAAACTCGAAGTGAAATATGTTGTGGGTGTGCAAAGCTCGATGACGGTTTGGGAGCCTGGCAAACAACCTTTGCCAGCCAAGCCACGCGGGAAGATGGGAAGACCTCCGCGGCTATTGCAACGGACCACGGGTCATCAACCTGTCTCCGTGAAGCAGTTAGCGATGAGTCTGCTCTCCACTGCCTTCCAGGAAATCACTTGGCGTGAAGGCACAGACCGGAAGTTGCGGTCCCGCTTTGCCGCGGTTCGCGTACGCGCGGCTCATCGGGATTACGAAAAAGCGGAACCTCACGCGGAGGAATGGTTGCTGATCGAATGGCCGCGAGGCGAGGCAGAACCCACTAAGTACTGGATATCGACGCTGCCTCTGAACACCCGGCTTAAAGCTTTGACCAAGATGGCCAAACACCGCTGGATCATCGAACGGGATTATGAGGAGTTGAAACAAGAGTTGGGCCTGGGACACTTTGAAGGCCGTAACTGGCGTGGGTTCCACCATCACGCCACGCTGTGCATCGCTTCGTATGGGTTCCTGGTGGCCGAGCGGAACCGTTTTTCCCCCTCTGCCCGCGTCGGTCATCTTAGATTCGCTGCCCTCGGGCCGGCACCGGACTTCCGCCCGCGCGGGTCGCCGGGTCCGCCCCGAGCGGCATAATCCGCACTCGATCGCGACGCTACGAATAATCCTGGCACGCCTATTGATGCGGCAACTCCCTCACTGCCCCTACTGCGGATCTTCTCCCGGCTGAACGTCAGCGTCGAAATCGATTTCATCCATGCCAGTTTGATGCGGGGCACGCCGTTCGGTGTGCCATGCATCCACGCGCAACTCGACTTGATGGAGTTTCACCACGGCGAGCCAGCGCCAGGCGCCGATACCTTCTGACGGCGTCGCAAGACCACTTGCGCTGTTTCCTCCAAACTGATAGCAGAACACATGTAGCCGCCCTGACTTTCGGCCCAACACTCGGGGACAAAGCAGCCGGAGTAGGCCATCATAGATAGCCGCCACTGGTTGCCTGCGAGCAGCCGCAACGCGGAGGAGTTCATACGTCTCGCTCACGGCTTGCACTTCGGCACGTTCTGGAGTCATACCTCCTCAGGATACGCCGGCTCCAAACGGTGAAATCTGAGGCCTACGTTTATGACCCAGTAGTATTAGCAGCCCGTGTCTAAACCCTCAGATTTCCGGCCGCCGCGCAAGACATAGAGCGGTTTCCTGATCGACGTGAAATTCGTGGCTGTCCGGCGGAGTTCGCGGACCTTGGTTTGAAAAGGTCATGGACGGCCTTTACGAAGGCCAGAATCGCAAAAATGGCTTCGCCTGCCAGATCATGTGCGGCTCTGGGCTTGCCCGCTCCGTACAGTGACCGCATTAGCAGCGCTAGATTGCAGGCTGCCGCTTGAATGAGCAGTTTTTTGTGAACGTTCTCCTTGCCTCGAACATAGAGCCGATCCATGCCACCGGTATCAAACTGATGCGCGAAGTTCCGTTCGATGCGCTCTCCACGTTGCCGTTGCAGTCGCTTGCCACGTTCGCCCTCGATACGCCGCCGGTTGGCGTATACCGCTTCCTTCTCCGCCTGTTTACCGTCCCAGTTGCGCGAGCCCCGCTCCGGTTCGGCCACGTAGGTTCGCACTCCCATTTCAACCAAGCCGACCGCCACATCGTTGCTGTGGTATCCCTTGTCCGCCACCACCTCTTCCACGCCACCAGGATGCACTTCGTATTTCCCTTCGGGCGTCTGTTCCCCGATCACGCCCGCCACCGCGATACCGGCTTCAATCACCGTCGCCTCCACGGTCGCGGTGTCGGCGGCCGCTCCGCCATGCGTGCTCACCGCTACGATCGCTCCGGTCTCCATGTCCACTGCGTTCTCGGCTTTGTAGGCCAGCGCCGTGCGCCCGTCCTTCAGCCGCGTGATCTCCGCCTCGTCGTCGCTCGGGCTTTCCCAGTCTTCGTTGCAAGTCTTCTTGGCGCGCTTGCGATCCATGCGCCGCAATGCCGCCGCGTCTTTGGCATCCACGCCTTCGGCTTCAGCCAGACGCTTCAAGTATGCGGTGTAGCTCTCGCCAGTGTCGCGCCGGACAATCGATTTCATTGCCGCGTTGGCTTCCAGCGTTGTCGAATCCACGCCCATCGTCTTGCCTTTGATCAGCCCGCCTTGCGCCAAACGCTCCAGCACCCAGGTGAAGATTCGCTGATGCGTTTCCCCCTCGATGAGGCGTCTGGTTCGCGAGATCGTTACGTGGTCGGGTGTCTTCTCGTCCAGTCCGATCGACAGGAACTGCCGCAAAGTGAGCGAATCCGACAACCGCCACGCGATCCCCCGCTCGCTGTCGAGCCCTTCGAAGAAACCGATCATCATGATGCGGAAGTACAGGCCCGGCGCCAGCGATGGCCGTCCCAGTTTGTCGTGATAGAAGCTCCCACAGTTCGTCTCGCAAAAAGGATCAAAACCGGCATTGTCCAGAACCTCGTTCAGCCGCTTGTAGAAAGGGTGACCCGGTGCGGTCGCCAACTCGCCGCCATACCACAGTCCTTCTTGCCGCTCTCGCTTTTTCCGCGTACCCATCGCCATAGCTCAATCATAAACTCAAAACATTTTCATGGCCAGATGTTTTTGACTTTAGACACGGGCTGCTAAGGATCGAGTCGAGTAGCGTGTGTGTCGATCAAGTGGAATAACTGGAACTTCGATCATGGATGAGTGCCCATTCTGTGCTGTACCAGCTCATCATGTCATCTCGGAGACGCGACTCACGATTGCGCTCTACGATGCCCATCCGATTTCTGAAGGACACGCATTGGTAGTCCCTCGGCAGCATGTAAATAGCATTTACGAACTTGCCGCAGACGAACAGCTTGTCATTTGGAGCGCCGTTGCCGAATTGAGAAATCACCTCGCTCTCAAGCTTGGAGTGCAGGCGTTCAACATTGGTGTTAA
>DATDGW010000794.1:0-3392 GCA_036521895.1 Candidatus Sulfotelmatobacter sp.
TCCAGACGGCCGCCATCGAGGTCCTGGCGAGGACACAGATAATAGGGCCACAGGTGCTGGCCGCGGGCGGTGTACCGAGGCTGCATCCGCTGCCCACAGACGCCGCACAAAAGCAAGCCTTGTAGAAGGGCAGGGCCCTCCCGTGGTGCGCTCCGTCGTTCGCTCGTGGCAGGGCCGGCGGTGTTCTCTCGCAAACGGGCCTGATTGGCTTCAAACTCTTCCCAGCGCACATACCCCGGATGGGCGCCTTTGATAAGGACCTGCCACTGATCCAGCGGCAGGCGTCGGACCACGCCACGTTTGCCATCGGCTGACTTGCGCGCCGTCGTACGTCCGTAGGCGAACGCGCCGGCGTAGCGCGGGTTGTGCAGGATCTTCGTCAATAGCGGGTACGTAAGGTGTTTCCACACCACCAGCTCGTGATCCGGCCCGCTGCGCTGATGTCGTGGAAACAGCCAGCCTTGCCGACGAAATTCGCGTACCACCGCGAAGGCAGAACCGGTGCGCTGAAACGTAGTGAACAACAACTGCACACTGCACCGCACTTGTTCGTCTGGGTCAAGAATCACGCGACCGACAGCATCATAAGCAAGTCCGATCGGCAGGTACAGTTTGAGTTCTCCGCGTTTGGCTTTGTTGAGCGCTCCGCCGCGCATGCGCGCCCGAAGCAAATGCAGCTCTGCCTCACTCATCGTGCCTTTTAGGCCCAGCAGCAGCCGATCGTTGAACTGTGCCGGATCATAGAGACCGTCTTCGTCTAGGATCAATGTGCCGGTGAACGCACAGATCTCCAGTAGTCGATGCCAGTCACTGCAGTTGCGGGCCAGGCGGGAAACCTCCAGCCCGAGCACTAGCCCGGCTCGCCCCAGGCTCACTTCGGTCACCAGCCGCTGAAATCCGATGCGGTCCACGGCCGACGCTCCGGACTGGCCGAGGTCCGTGTCGATGACGACGATTTGCTCTTCTGCCCAGCCCAGCCGCAGCGCCTGTTGTCGGAGTCCATACTGGCGTTGTGTGCTCTCTTGATGCTCGAGTACTTGCCGGGGGGTGGATTGACGAATGTAGAGATAGGCATTGCGCTTCCGGTGTCCAGGCTGAATCTTGGTCTGGGCGTCGATCATGTGTTTGCTCCTTGTTGTTGAATTTGGAGGACCATGGCGGCGATCAGATGCACGATCTCGCCGCAGAAACTCTTTGGCGCGGTCGGAGTGGGCGGCAGGCAAACAGAAGTGACGGGAGGGTAGACGCGCCGGCAGCTGTCGATCCAGGTCCTCATGCCCTGACGCTGCAAAAGAGCGCATAAGGGAACGCCTCGACCGCCGTCGAGCACGCGCCGGCGCAATTGCTCGTAGAGAGCAATGAGATCGACGTGCGCAGGAGTGTCGCTGGCAACGGTCAGCGCCGTTTTTTTTCCTGCCGAGCCAAGTGCCGTTCGAGAGTGCGCCGGTGCACCGCCACACCGAATTGCTGCTGAACGCGTGTGATGAGATCGGCGATGGACGACGACGGCGAAGTCTTGCGCTGCTGGAGAACGAACTCCAGGAGAGCAGGCGTAAGTTTGTGCGCGCCGTGAGGGCCGCGTTTGCGGGGGATCAACCCGGCCAGGCCTTGCTCCGCGACCGCATGTTGGGCCTGATAAAACGCAGGACGTGACAGTCCGAAGATCGCTGCGGCCTCGATGATGGGAATCTTGTCGACTTTGACGCGGCGCAGCATCTCGTATTTGACCTGCAGCCAATCCCGGGAATCGAAGAAATCGCCCGTTTGAAACAGCGGATCGGTGACGGCCTCCGGATGCGGATTGAGGACGCCCTGTTGACGGAGCGTCTTGCTCTTTGCCGCATTTCGACGGGAAGGTGGCATGGAAACACGAATTGTGTGTATTTATAATTATGCCGCATATCGGAAGGCTGTCAAGCATTAAAGTCGAGCACCTCCCCTCTCTTCCAGTTTTTTCTCTGGACTGATGACTTGAACAATCAGGCTTCCGCTTAACATCGGCCTGTAATTGCGGCATCATTTCATTTACAACAGCGACATAATTTCGCATACACGTCAGCTGTCTCAGGCAAGGTGCTCGCCTCTATCAACAAGCACAACTCAAGCAGGTCCTCGGTACGAAACAGGGATCGACCTCGCCCCATTATGGTGACCAGATCGATCGGACCGATGTCGGTAAACTGTTTGGGAATCGAAGTCGCGCGGCCGGTATGGTCCTCAAAATACAAACGGTCTTCAGGCAACCCTTCCCTGCTGCTTAACTGTTCGAATTCCTGCCCGCACAGAGGATGAAACGGATGCACTACGCGGAACCGCGGCGGCAGTTGGTCCCAACCATCTGCAGTGCTCAGCCTTTTCTTACCGGAGATACCAGCGCACGCACAAAACGATCACTTCTCCCGGGTGCTGGCGCCCTTTGAACGGATTGTGCAAGTTGATCGGCATGGAATTCTACCCTATCAGGATGCCAGCTCCGAAGTTCGCAACGGAACCTCCAAATTCACTGCGGGATCGTGGACCACTACCGTTCGCTCAACATCCAGCTTGGCCGGCCCGGCAAGGACGAGGATATCGAGAAGTTCCAAACGTTCATTCGCGACTTAGGTCGCCTCGGGATTTACAGTACCAAGATCGATTTTCACCCGGGTAACACTTACACGACCAGACAGATCAAGTCGCCTCGGGGTTATCTGGTCCGCGAATACAACGTGGAAGATTTCCGTAAGAGCGTCGAGAAGCAGATGTTCGACCGCGTATATACGGCGGACGATATCTGGGCCAACTATACCTACTTCATCAAGGCCGTTCTGCCGGTTGCCGAGAAGGCCGATGTACGCCTGGCGCTACACCCTGACGACCCTCCGACCGCGGCATCGAGTATGATGAACGGCGTCGCCAAGATCTTCGTGAACTATGAAGGGTACCGTCGAGCCGATGAACTGGTGGGGCGCAGTAAGTACTGGGGACTTACGTTCTGCGTAGGCACCTGGAGCGAGGGCGGCAAGGAAATGGGCAAGGATGTCTTTGGCATGATCAAGGACTTCGGGGCGCGGGGAAAGATCTTTTGCGTCCACTTCCGCAACGTCAGCTCCCCTCTGCCGGTCTTTCACGAGACCTTCCAGGACGATGGGTACATGGATATGTACGAAGTAATGAAGGCCTTCCGCCAGGTGAAGTGTACCGCCTCGCTGATTCCCGATCACTACCCGTCCATCGTGAATGATCCGGGCCATCGCATCGCTGACACCTACAGCATCGCGTGTATGCGAGCGTTACTCCGGAGGGCTAACGCGGAAGTGGGATAGTTAGTCCGCGACCCGCCGTAGACGGTCCGGGACGCCGGCCCATTCCGGAGTGTCGGGCGGGTTCGACCGCGATCCAATCGAGAGATC
>DATDGW010000795.1:0-4313 GCA_036521895.1 Candidatus Sulfotelmatobacter sp.
AAACCATAAGGATGGACTTTTTGTCCCATTGCTTCTCCTAAATCAAACCAAAACTCGAAACTCGAAACTACTTCGCAACCGCTTTCTTCTTCCCAGAAGCCTTCGCCGCCGGAGCGCGCCGCTTGGCCGGAGCCGGAGCCGCTGCCGAAGCGCGGCCCGCAACCGCGTCGCCGCTTTTGCCGCGCTCCGCCAGAATCAACGTGATATGCGCGATGCGGCGCTGGTAGCGGTAGGCGCGTCCCTGTGGCGCCGGACGAATGCGCTTCATACGCGGCCCCTCGTTAGCGATCGCACTCTTCACGTACAAGTTGTCGATCTCGACGTCGAGATTCTTCTCGGCGCTGAGAAAGTTCGCATTGTCCAGCGCCGACTGCAGCAGCTTGCCCACGTGCGCCGCCACGCGCTTCTTGGTGAACGCCAGCGTGTTGCGCGCTTCTTCCACGCGCCGTCCCTTGATCAAATCCAGGACCAGCCGCGCCTTCTGCGGCGAAACCCGCAAGTACCGTATTTCCGCTCGAAATTCCATAGTCGTAATCTCAACTCTTCGTCTTCGGAGCTAGCAGCCAGAGGCTGGTAGCGAGAAGCTGTTTTTACGCCTTCGGCGCCGCCGGTGCGGACGAAGCCGCTGGAGTAATGGCTCCCGGTCCACCCGGGATCCCGGCCGGCTTGGCCGCCACTTCCGTGGCCGCCCTCATGGAGTGCCCCTTAAACGTGCGGGTGAAACTGAACTCACCCAGCTTGTGGCCGACCATGTTTTCGGTGACGTACACCGGAATGAACTTCTTGCCGTTATGCACCGCGATCGTGTGTCCCACCATCTCAGGCACAACAGTGGACCGCCGCGACCAGGTGCGCAGCACTTTCTTCTCGTTGCGCGCATTCATGCCCTCTACCCTCGCCTGAAGGTAGGCATCCACGAACGCGCCTTTCTTGGTTGAACGTGCCATAAATTCTGCTCTCAGCTTTCAGCCGTCAGCTTTCAGCTCACAGCTTTGTTGTGGGCGCTACTTGCTGCGCCGGCTCACAATAAACTTATCCGTGCGCTTGTTGTTCCGCGTCTTGTACCCGCGCGTCGGCTGTCCCCACGGCGTCACCGGATGGCGTCCGCCAGAGGTCTTGCCTTCACCCCCACCGTGCGGATGGTCGACCGGGTTCATCGAAACGCCGCGGTTGTGCGGACGCTTTCCCAGCCATCGCGACCGCCCGGCCTTGCCAATGGTCACGTTCTCGTGATCCAGATTGCCCACCTGGCCGATCGTGGCCATGCAGTCCTGCGAAATCTTGCGCGTCTCGCCCGAAGGCAGCTTCACCAGCGCGTACTCTTCTTCCTTCGCCACCAGCTGCGCCGCTCCGCCCGCGGACCGCACCATCTGTCCGCCCTTGCCCGGCTTCAACTCCAGGTTATGGATCTGCGTGCCGGGGGGAATGTTTCGCAGCGGCAGTGCGTTCCCTACCAGAATGTCTGCCTCGGGACCACTCACCACTTTCTGCCCAACCTTCAGCCCTTCCGGCTGAATGATGTAACGCTTCTCCCCATCGGCATACGCCAGCAAGGCAATACGCGAAGAGCGGTTCGGATCGTATTCGATCGTCGTCACAGTCGCCGGAATCCCGGTCTTGTCGCGCTTGAAATCGATGATGCGCAGCTTGCGCTTGTGCCCGCCGCCAATGAACCGCATCGTCATGTCGCCCGAATTACGGCGGCCGCCGGTGCGCAGCTTGGGCTCGACCAGCGGCTTGTGCGGATTCTTGGTCGTAATGTCGTCGTTGACCAGCGTCGTGCGATAGCGCAACGTCTGCGTCGTCGGTCTGTATGTCTTAATTGGCATAGAAGCTCTCAGCTTTCAGCTGTCAGCTCTCAGCGTCACACCGTCGCTTCTACTGATCGCTGACGGCTGATAGCTGATAGCTGCTTTTACAAATTCTGCGCGTACTCCGGCATCTTCTCGCCGGCCCGCAACCGCACGTACGCCTTCTTCCAGTCCGGACGGTATCCGGCAAACTTTCCACGCCGCCGCTCTTTTCCCACATAGGTCGCGGTGCGCACCGAATGCACCTTCACTTTGAAAATCGTCTGCACCGCTTGCTTGATTTCCGTCTTGGTCGCCTTGGGCTCCACCTGGAAGACCAGCGTGTTCTGGTTTTCCTTGATGGCCAGGCCCTTCTCGGTAATCACAGGACGGCGAATAATCTGGTATGCGGATTTCATTAGGCCACCTCCGCCGCTTTGTCATTCCGCGCACGCCGGCGCCGCTCACTGTGCGCTTTCTTCGTGCCTTCATCCGCTTCCGGCTTGTGCTGCCGCTTCGACACCGAAGACTTCAGCGAAACCTGCAGCTTCTCAATCGCCGGTTGCGAGAAAATCGCGCGGTCATACTTCAGCAGATGAAACGGATGCACTTCGTTGCTCAACCGCATCTCGAGCCCCTTGATGTTGCGGGCGCTCAAGGCCAGCTTGTGATTTTCGTGCTTCGGTTCTTCGATAATCAGAACCGTCGCATCCACTTTCAGCGAGTCCAGAGACTTGCGGAACGCCTTGGTCTTCGCTTCCTTCATGTCGAACGAATTCACCACGATCAGCTTTCCGTCCGCCAGCTTCGCGGCCAGCGCCGAGCGCAAAGCGCCCATCAGCTTCTTGCGCGGGAAGGTGTAGTCGTACGACCGGGGCACCGGACCATGCACCGTCGCGCCGTGCCGCCACAGGGGCGACCGGATCGATCCGATGCGGGCCCGGCCCGTGCCCTTCTGCTTCCAGAGCTTCTTGCCGGAGCCGGAAACTTCCCAGCGCGCCTTGGTCTTGTGCGTGCCGGCGCGCTGCCCGGCGCGGTAATGCTTCACCGCTTCCCAGAGCAGATCTTCGTTGACCGCGCCGAAGATTTCATCGGCGAGATCCATCGTCCCAACCTTCTCGCCGCTCAAATTATGGATATCAATGGTTGCCATATGCTTCTTATGCCTTCTTCGCCGCTCTTTTCGCCGCCTTCAACGGATCCACCGTCGCCGACCCTGCAAATCCGCGCCGTTCTCGTGGCGGCTTCTTCGCTTTCGTAATCACGATGTAGCCGCCCTCAGGTCCAGGCACGCTGCCTTCGACCACCAGCAAATTCTCATCCTTATCCACGCCCAGCACGCGCAGGTTGCGCTGGGTCACGCGGGCGTGGCCCATGTGTCCCGACATCCGCATCCCTTTAAACACGCGCGACGGGAACGCCGATGATCCGATCGAACCCGTGATCTGGAACATCGAGCCGTGCGACTTCGGACCACCGCCGAAATGATGCCGCTTCACGACGCCCTGAAACCCGCGTCCCTTGCTGATTCCGACGATGTCAACAAACCGTTCGCCCTCGAAAATTTCGACCAGCACACGATCTCCGACTTTCACCGAGCCGTCGCCATCGGGTGTGCCCTCGATCTCCAGCGGCACTTCGCGCATGAACTTCACCGGAGGAAGATTGTTCTTCGCCAGGTGTCCCTGCGCCGGCTTGGTGAGCCGCGATTCCTTCACAAACTCCACCAGTCCAATCTGGGCCGCCTCGTAGCCGTCTTTCGTGGCCGATTTATGCTGCGTCACCACGCACGGACCAGCCTGCAGCACTGTGACCGGGCGAACATCGCCCTTCGAGTCAAACAGTTGCGTCATGCCGACTTTCTTGCCTAGAATTCCCGCGACCCTCGTTGCCATTTCCTTCTCCATGCCCAGCGTGGCTCAGTGGCTATTGGCTGGGAAGCTCCTGCAGTTGCCTTGCTGAAAGCTGATAGCTGACAGCTGACAGCTGAGGGCTTATTTATGTTCCTTGCCGAACGCCTTGATCTCCACATCCACGCCGGCCGGCAGATCGAGCTTCATCAGCGCGTCCACCGTCTGCTGCGTCGGCTCGAGAATGTCGAGCAGGCGCTTGTGCGTGCGGATCTCAAACTGCTCCCGCGATTTCTTGTCCACGTGCGGCGAGCGCAGCACGCAGTACTTGTTCTTCATCGTGGGCAGTGGAATCGGTCCCGCAATCTGAGCGCCCGTGCGTCGCGCGGTTTCCACGATCTCGCCCGTCGACTGATCCAGAATGCGATAGTCGTAAGCCTTCAACCGGATGCGAATTCTTTCTTTTCCAATCACTGTGTCATCTCTCTAACCCCTCCCGGCTATCCGGGGGAAAGAACTGGCGGCAAGTAGCAAGCCGCTTTGAAAATCAGCTGTCAGCTTTCAGCCGTCAGCTCTCAGCAAAATCTTTGTCATCCAGAGGCGACGCTCTTTGTCGCCGAAGGACCTATGCAACTTGCTGCCATTGCTCCGCTCTCACTGACAGCTGAGAACT
>DATDGW010000796.1:0-24660 GCA_036521895.1 Candidatus Sulfotelmatobacter sp.
GGGCCGATGATCGAATACCTGTGGCGTGGGCAGGCGCAGCCGGCGCGCAGCGTGTTGCCTCCGCAGAGTTGGGCGTATGACGGAAACGTGCCTGCTTACAATCACGACATCGCAAAGGCGAAGCAGTTGCTGGATGCGGCGGGCTATCCGGCGGTGAACGGCGTGCGCTTCCACATCGCGATGAAAACTTCCACAGACGAGAACACGCGCTTGATGGCAGCAGTGATGCAGCAGCAGTTGCGCGAGGCGGGCATCGTGCTGGATATCCGCAGCTTCGAGTTCGCCACGTTTTTTTCGGACGTCCAGCATGGCGCGTTCCAAATGTATTCGCTGCGCTGGATCGGGGGCAACGAAGATCCCGACATTTTCGAATATGCGTTTCATTCGGCGAAATTTCCGCCGAACGGAGCGAACCGCGGCTATTATTCGAATCCCAAGATCGATGCCCTGATCGACCGGGCGCGACGCGAGATCGATCCCAGTGTGCGCAAGCCGCTGTACGCCGAGGTGCAACGCATCCTGGCGGACGAGTTGCCTTACATCGACCTGTGGTACTTCGATAACGTTCTGGTGCACACCCGCCGGGTGCGGAATCTGAAATTAAATCCGGCGGGCAACTACGACTTCCTGCGCACGGCGGAACTGGAATCCCGAAACTGAATCGGCAACCATCCTTGCTCACATTTTTTCGTTGCGCGCATTCGCGATAAGAGCATAATCAGGAGCTAGAGCAATCTCCGCGGAGGAGCGCCGTGGAAAGCAGCGCGACCAAATACGTCTGTTTCTTTGCCATCGGTCTCGGTTTGCTGTGCGCGGTTCCCTTGACGGCTCAGCAGTCTGGGGACCTCCCTGAAGTTCCTTCCCGGTTCACACTCGACATGAAGACCGCAGCGCGACTGCGGCCTCAACTCATGGGGCACAGTTCTGCGGCCTCAGGACGCTACGCCACGGGCCGCTTCGTTTTCGACCGCCTCGTCCAGCAGGTGAGCGATTCATCGCCCAGCCAGTTCGCTTGGCAGTTGCGGATAGTCGACGACGATCAACTGAACGCGTACTCGTCGCCCGATGGAAGCGTCTATGTGGAGAGCGGACTGGCGCGACTGGCGGGGTCGAGCGCCGGATTTTGGGCGGCTATCCTGTCGCATGAGATCGCGCACATCGTGCGCCGCGACTGGGCCCGGCGTTACCTGTACCAGAAATATCTCGAGAACGGCGGCGGTGCCACGATCGTGCTGGGCGATCCGGGTTGGCCGTCAGCCGCCTGGGAAAACTCGGAGAAGGCCAGCGCGGATATGGGTCGTTTCGGACGGCAGATGGAACTGGAAGCCGACCGCGAAGGTCTGATGATGATGGCGCGTGCAGGCTACCATCCCGACTTCGTGCCTGCGCTGCATCATCTGTTGCACGCCCGGGGCTTGGGCGCCAACAAAAGATCGATTTACGCGATGCATCCGTGCTGGGAAGAGCGGGATCGGGAGTTGAACCATACTTACGTCGCGGCAAGCATCGAATTTGCGCGGCGGTGGCCGGAGTGGTATGCCTCGCCTGGGGGAAACCCTCCCGTGGTGGTGTTTGCGGAAGAGCCGACAGTGCGAAAGACTGGCGGCAAACAGTGGCAAATCCAGATTCCCATTCGGTGTCAAAACCTGGCTGGCGCGGTCGAAGTGGTTCTGAGTTCCGGTTCTGCACACCAGTCGGTAGCTCTTCCCGATCGGTCAGAATCGGACGGCGACGCGGACCAACAGGTGCGGCAATTGACAGGTTGCACTTCGCCCAAGACGACAATCACCTTCGCTCTCGCAGAGGCGTCAGTGCGCCCGAAACTAGGCGCACAGTGGACGGACGTCTACGTTCTAGACTCGTGGGGATCGGTTCTCGCACGTGCCGAACTTCCCAAGCTGCCCCACTGACCCGCCGCGTCGGGAATGCAGGATTTCGTTCCAGGCTAGATCCTTCCCTCCGCCGGGAGAACTCGGTCAGGATGACTCCCTTCAAACAGGGTGGCGGTGGCAAATCAGATTGCGCCTTTCCCTCGAATCACGCGCTTAATTCACGAGCTCTAATCCGGTAGCCCACACCCACGTGTTACCATCAAAATTCAGCTCAAACTCATGCGAATTCTCTTTATTGGCGACATTTTCGGGCGGCCGGGACGCAACATTGTCAAAGACAAGCTGCCGGGGATCGTCCGCGATCACTCCATCAATCTCATCATCGCGAATGGGGAGAATTCCGCCGCAGGATTCGGCATCACTCCGGCGCTGGCCGAGGAACTCTTCGAACTCAATATCGACGTAATCACCACCGGAAACCACGTCTGGGATAAGCGCGAAATCATCGACTACTTTCAGATGGTGGAGGGCAATGGACACGGGCCGGCTCGAAGAGTGCTGCGTCCGGCGAATTATCCCGATGACATGCCGGGGTCCGGTGTCTATGAGGGGATGAAGGGCAAGGTTCCGTACGCGGTGATCAACCTGCAGGGGCGGGTGTTTATGGCCTCGAACGACGATCCGTTCCGCACCGTGGACCGCCTTCTGCAGAAGATTCAGGCGAAAGTGATTCTGGTGGATATCCATGCGGAGGCGACGTCCGAGAAGATTTCGCTCGGCTGGTATCTGGACGGGCGCGTTACCGCTGTCGTTGGAACGCACACACATGTACCGACTGCCGACGAGCGGGTTCTGCCCAAAGGAACTGCTTACGTCACCGACGTCGGCATGACCGGGCCCTACGACGGCGTGATCGGGGTCAAGAAGGAACTGGTGGTCGGAAAGTTCCTGAACGGAATGCCGGTACGGTTCGAGCCGGCCACGGGCGATGCGCGGCTCTGCGCGGTGGTGATTGATGGTGATGAGCACACGGGCAAGGCCCATTCCATCGAACGCCTCATGCTGTCGTAGCGGGTCGTTCACCCTTTGTGACTTTGCGGAATGCAAGATGGCTGGAGTCCCTCGTTCTAACCCCAGTACGTTGGCAACCCAGAGCGTTGAATCCAAAGGTACTAGGTCCTATTGGCCTATGCCCTCGTGAGGAAAGCACGCTAGAATCACGATACATGCGGCGGACAGCCTTCATCATCGCGGCGGGACTTATGACGGCGACCCTAACCGCGCCTGCATTCGCAACCGGCGACGACGCGTCTTCCGCTCCACCGATCTCCTGCGGAAACGGGATTCCTGGTGGGGTGAACTGCATTGCTTCGAAGAAGGAGCTGAAGGAAGCACGGAACGCCTTCCGCGAGGGGCTAAAGCTTCAGGACCGCCGGCGGCTGGAGGAAGCATTCACGCAGTTCGATACGGCTTCACGCTTGGCCCCGCAGGATACGCAATTTCTAACTGCACGCGAAGTGGTCAAAGCGCAGCTGGTCTTCGAACACGTGCAGCGTGGAAACCTGCTGATGCTGGAAGATGCACGGGCCCGGGCCGCGGCGGAATTTCGGGCGGCTCTGGGACTCGACGGGGAAAACCAGTTTGTGCAGGAACGACTCGCTGAAGCGAGCCGCGAGATGGCACCAGCATTGCCTCGAACCTTGCCAGTCCGATTCGCAGACTCCGGCGAGATTCACCTCCAGCCCAAAGAGGGCCGGGCGACTTTCCATTACAGCGGAGAGGTTCGCGGCCTGTTCGCCGAATTGTCCACGGCCTACGGAGTGGCCGCGCAGTTTGACGATTCGGTGCAGCCCCGGCAGGTGCGGTTCAACATCGATAACGTCGATTTCTTCACCGCGCTGAAACTGGTGTGTCAGGTCAGCAAGACGATGTGGGCAGCGCTGGACGCGCACCAGATGCTGATCGCTACCGATAACGCCGAAAATCACAAGCAATTCGACCGGATGTCGCTGCGGACCTTCATTCTGCCTCCGCATTCCACACCACAGGAAGCAACCGACATTGTAACCACGTTGCGCAACATGTTCGAACTGAAGTTCGTCAGCTCGGGACAGGCTTCGGACCTAGTGGAAGTGCGTGGGCCGCAGCCCCTCCTGGAGGCCTGCTCCAAGTTGATGGAGCAGCTCGGCAATCAGCGCCCGCAGGTGATGCTCGATATTCGCGTGTATCAAATCAACCACCAGCTCACGCGGAATATTGGAGTGCATATTCCCAACACGTTCAACATGTACAACATTCCAGCGGCCGCTCTGGCAGGGCTGGGCGGGGCCAGTATTACGGACCTCATCAATCAGTTGATTGCGTCGGGCGGCATCAATCAGGCGGGGAGCACGGCTCTGTCGGGGCTTTTGGCGCAACTGGGCGGGCAGCAGAATTCGATCTTCAGCCAGCCGCTGGCTACGTTTGGCGGCGGGCTCACCTTCATGGGACTGAGTCTTGACCATTTCGCCGCAGCCCTATCTGTTAACGAATCGTGGGTGCGCAGCCTGGAGAATATGACCATGCGCGCCAGCCAGGGCAACGATGCTACGTTCCATCTGGGGGAGAAGTTTCCGATTCTGAACGCCAGCTATGCGCCCATTTACAATTCGTCCGCGATTTCTGCGGTTCTCGGCAATCAGACGTACGTTCCCCCCTTTCCTTCCGTGAGCTATGAAGATCTGGGGTTGAACATGAAGGCCAAGCCGACGATCCACGGGGATGGGTCAGTCAGCCTGCAACTGGAGTTGCAAGTGCGCTCGCTCACCGGGCAATCGAGCAACGGAGTTCCGGTCATCTCGAACCGGGAATACCGGGGAAGCATCACCCTCAAGGATGGCGAACCGGCGGTCGTGGCCGGTGAGATATCACAGACCGATACGCGCTCCATGAGCGGGATCCCGGGGCTTGGATTCGTTCCGGGCTTGAATCAAGCCATGGTCAACAATACCAAGCAATCCGAGACCGACGAACTGATGATCGTCATCACGCCCCACGTGCTGGCCAACTACAGTCGGGCGCCGCAGGAGATTTGGATCAGCGAGAAGTAGCACTCCGAGCTCTACCGGCTTCCAGGTTGCATCCCAAATGAGTGCGTCATCCTCCGGTGAGTGATTCCGCAAGCCAACCGCCGGAAGCCGAATGCCGAGTTACTTTCCCTGTTTCGCCGCAAACTCAACCAGGCTCTTATACACATCGGACGTACGCGGATCGAAGCTTCCGATTTTGCGTCCGTTGATGTAAAGCGTGGGAGTGCCGGTGACGTCTACGGACTTGCCCAAGGCGATCGATGCATCGATATGCGCTTTGGTCTCGGGCTTGAGGGCGCAGGCAGCGATGTCCGCGCCCTTGACGCCGGCGCCGTCAGCAATGGCGGTCAGCTTCTCGTCGGCATTTTCGGCGGTAATGTCAGATTGGGTCTCGTAGGTCTTGGAGACGAACTTCCAGAAGGCATCGTTCGAAGCCCGTCCGACGCAGTCGGCGTAAGCCGCGCCTTTCGCCGCCCAGTTGTGCATCTCCAGAGGAAAGTTCTGGAAGACGAAGCGGGCGGTGGGCTCGGCGGCCACTAAAGCTTCGATCGTGGGCTGCGCCGCCTTGCAAGCGGGACACTGCAGATCGCCGAATTCGACGATGGTGACGGCCGCATCCTTCGGGCCACGCTCCGGGCCGGTGACGCCCTTCTCCAATTTCTGTTTTGCCGGATCAAACGGGTGGGCGCCGAACGGAATAATCTCACCGACGAGAGCGTGCTGGCCATCCTGGGCGACGTAGAACTTGGTCAACTGTTGGCCTTGCGGGCTGGCGAGTACGACCGAAACCTCAGCCAATTCTGGGATTGGAGAAGGCCGAATGCCGGAGATTTTCCACGTGAGATCTGCCTGATAACCGAATTGCTGATGCAGAAAGGAATCGACAGTCGCTTCCGAAGGAAGGTCCGGGGTGGCGTGGGTTCCAAGTTGCGCGGCGGGCTTCGCGGGGGTAGAAGCTGGCGCTGGTTTGGTCTGAGCTGCGGCCAGACCTCCGGCCAACAGAACAATAAGAATCGGGTTCAGAAAATTGCGCATGGGTTCCTTTCGCATTTAGGTTGAGGGCTTTTAGGAAAGCGATCTATCAGGATACTTGAAAAACGGGTTTCAAGCTTCGGACTTGGCGGCGATGGGGAAACGGCGTCCGTAACCGAAGGCTTTGGGTGAAATCTTCAGACCGGGAGCAGCCTGTTGCCGTTTGTATTCGGCGCGATCGACCATGCGGATGACGCGCTTCACCACCTCGATATCGAAGCCGCGAGCGGCGGCAATCTGCTCGGCTGGATGGGAATCTTCGACATAGTCTTCGAGCACCGCGTCCAGAACTTCGTACGGCGGCAGCGAGTCACTATCTTTCTGTTCGGGGCGCAATTCCGCCGAGGGCGGCTTTTCCAGCGTTGCCTGAGGAATCACGGGGCGGCGTGAATTCACATATTCGCTGAGTCGATACACCAGCGTTTTGGGGACATCGGAGATGACGGCCAGGCCGCCCACCATGTCTCCGTAAAGTGTGCAGTAGCCCACGCCCAGTTCGCTCTTGTTGCCGGTAGAGAGCACGATCGCGCCGAACTTGTTGGACAACGCCATCAACAGAGTGCCGCGGGCGCGGGACTGAATATTCTCTTCGGTCACATCTTCTTTCTGTCCGGCAAACACGTCCTGTAGCGTCTTGCGATAGGCCTCGCAGGCGGGGTTGATGGACAGCAATTCGAAACGGATCCCAAGATTCTTCGCCAAGGAGCGGGCATCGTCGATGGATCCTTGCGACGAGTAAGGACCGGGCATACCGACGCCGATGACGTTTTCCGGGCCAACGGCATCGGCGGCAACAACGGCGGTGAGAGCGGAGTCGATGCCGCCACTCAGTCCGATGATCGCCTTGCGAAATCCGCATTTCTGCATGTAGTCGTGCGTACCGAGCACGAGGGCGGAATACACGCTGGCTTCCTCGCCGGCCATCTGCTCGTGCATTTCACCGGATAGAGTCTGCGAGTCGAAAAAGAGCAGGTCTTCTTCGAAAGACCGCCCCTGGGCAACGACTTGCCCCTCGCGATTCAGCACCAGGCTGGAGCCATCGAAGACGAGACTGTCGTTGCCACCGACCTGGTTGACCAGCACGACTGGAACCTTGTGCTGGCGGGCGATGCTGGCCAGCATGTCGCGGCGAAGTTCGCGTTTGCCAATCCAGAAGGGAGAAGCGGAGATGTTCAGTACGAAGTTTCCGCCGGCATGAATGAGGGACTCCACGGGATCGACCGTGTAGAGTGGCTTGCGCCAGAAACGCTTGTCGTTCCATGCATCTTCGCAGATGGTCAGCGCCATGCGATTGCCGCAGAACGAAAAAAGGTCCTGACTCTTGGCGGGAGCGAAGTTACGCATCTCGTCGAAGACGTCGTAGGTGGGCAGCAGCATTTTCGACTGGATAAACGCAACCTTGCCGTCCATCAGCAGGGCGGCGGAGTTCATGACGGCCCTGCCCGTGTCGGAGTGGGCCGGCGTAACCAGGCCGCAGATCACGGCGATCCCCTGGGTTTCAGCGGCGATGCGCTCGACGCTCGCACGATTTCGCGCAACGAAAGAGGCGCGCTCTACCAAGTCGCGGGGCGGATAGCCGCACAGCGACAACTCCGGGAACAGGATCAGGCCCGCGCCCGAGGCCTGAGCCCGACGAGAGAAAGCAATGATCTTCGAAGCGTTGCCGGAGAAGTCTCCGACCGTGGGATTGATTTGGCCCAGCGCAATCTTCACCCTTCCAGTGTAAAGCCGCGGACTACATGCGGCTGGTTTCGGCGTTTATTCTCGATACAAAAAGGACAGTTCAAATTCAGATATTTTGAAATTAACCCGCCGGAATATGCAAAAAAGGCGTAACATTAACGATTTGGCAGCCACAATTCATAAGAGGAGCCACGATGCCCCTGCAAGCATTTTCTGTCCGAACCGCGCTTTCAACTCTCAGCCTCCTGATGTGTCTCGCTGTATCCAACTCTCTGGCGCAGTCAAACGGCAATCATCCCTGGTCGAACACCAGCCTCTCTCCCGACGAGCGCGCCTCGATGGTGGTCAAGGAGATGACCATCGATGAAAAGATCAATATGCTGCACGGAACCGGCATGAAAGGGCTCAGTCCCATGAGCCCGTTGGCCGTGTCGTCCAACGGAGGGGCGGGATACGTCCCTGGCATTCCACGTCTGGGGATTCCCGCCATCCAGATGTCGGACGCGGCGTACGGAGTGCGAAGCAGCGGCGAAAATGGCCGCTACTCGACCGCGCTACCCTCGGACGTGGCGGGAGCGGCGAGTTGGGATCTCGATGCGGCGTATGAATACGGGGCGTTGATCGGCCGTGAGTTGCGCGCGCAGGGCTTCAATATGTCGCTCGGTGGAGGGGTCAATCTCACTCGCGAACCCCGCAATGGACGCAGCTTTGAGTATTTGGGTGAGGATCCCATTCTGGCCGGAAGGATGGTCGGATCGGTGATGAAGGGTCTGCAGGCGCAGCACGTGATTGGCGACATCAAGCACTACGCGCTCAACGATCAGGAGAGCGGCCGCAACGCGGTCAACATCTCGATCGATAAGCGTGCTGCCCGCGAGAGCGACCTGCTGGCGTTTGAGATTGGACTGCAGGAGTCCGACGCCGCTGCCGTGATGTGCTCTTACAACCGCGTGGATGGCGACTATGCCTGCGAAAACGAGTACCTGCTCACCGAGATCCTGAAGAAAGACTGGAACTTCAAGGGATTTGTGCTCTCCGACTGGGGCGGGACACATAGCACCGAGAAGGCTTCGGCGGCCGGACTGGATCACGAGGAGCCAGGCTGGATTTTCTACGGCGATGATTTCAAGAAGGCAGTCGAGTCGGGCAAAGTGCCGGCCACAGAACTGGATGATCACGTACATCGCATCCTGCGGGCCATGTTTGCCACTGGGGTGATCGAGGATCCACCGCAGAAGAGCGTGGTTGATGTTGCCGGCGGTTTTGGAGTGGCGCAGAAGATCGCCGAGCAGAGCACGGTGCTGCTGAAGAACGATCACGCGCAGCTCCCGCTCGATGCTTCGAGGATTCACAGCATTGCCGTGATTGGCCCGCACGCGGATGTGGGAATGATTTCCGGCGGCGGTTCGGCGCAGGTCGACCCTCCGGGCGGAAACGCGATCATGCCTCCGGGCAAAGGGCAGACCCGTTGGCTGGAGAAGATATGGTTCCCGACTTCACCGCTAAAGGCGATTCGCGCGAAGGCTGCGGGAGTGAACGTCCAGTTTGCCTCGGGTGCAGATCCTGCAGCGGCTGCGACTTTGGCGAAGTCCGCCGATGTGGCCATCGTCTTCGCTTACCAATGGGAAAGCGAGGGAATGGATCTCGACAGCCTGTCGCTTCCCGAGCATCAGGATGAACTGATTGCGAAGGTCGCGGCGGCGAATCCACACACGATCGTCGTCCTCGAAAGCGGCACCGCGGTGACCATGCCCTGGATCGATCAGGTCAGCGGCATTCTCGAAGCCTGGTATGCGGGCAGCTGCGGAGCCGACGCTGTGGCAAACATCATTTTCGGAGAGGTGAACCCCAGCGCCAAGCTGCCGATGACCTTCCCCAAGAGCGAAGCGGACCTGCCGCATCCCACGGTTGTCAAACCGCCGAAGGTCACGGTAGACGCGGACCACCAAGGTTGGAGGCGGATCGCGGCGGGCTTGCCGGCTTTCCCGGTCACCTACGACGAAGGCGTCAAGGTGGGATACAAATGGTACGACGCGGAAAACAAGCCGGTGCTGTTCCCCTTCGGCTACGGCCTCTCGTACACGACTTATTCCTATTCGAATCTGAAGGTGACGCCGGGAAAGAATCCACGCGTAACTTTCACCGTCACCAACACGGGCAATCGCGCTGGAGCGGAGGTAGCGCAAGTGTATGCGTCCCTTCCGGCCGCAGCGGCCGAGCCTCCAAAGCGTCTGGTGGGCTGGAGAAAAATCAAACTCAACGGCGGAGAGAGCAAGGAAGTGACGGTCGACATCGACCCGAAGTATCTCTCCATCTTCAACGTTGAGCACAACGGCTGGCAGTTGCTTCCCGGAGAGTACGGCTTCATGGTGGGAGGCTCTTCGCAGAGCTTGCCGCTGAATGAGTCCGTCGCTTTGAAATAAGACTTGTCTTCGAGAACTTGGCAGCGTGCAAGGGACTCTAGCTGATCTCCCTTGCCGCCGCCATTACTTCAGAGATGACGCTGTCGATGTCTCCATCTCTCGTCCGGTGGTTCACGATGCAAGCTCTCAGGCAGAACTTGCCGCGCAGAGAGGCGTTCGAGAGGTAGACTCGTCCGCGGGCGACGGTACGGTTCAGCAGGGCTAAGTTAAAGTCGTTCAACCCTTCTTCGGAAATGCCACTCGTTCCGCGATGGCGGAAGCACACTGCGCTCAATTCCACCGGTGCGAGCAGTTCCAGGGCAGATTCTCGCTCAATCTTGTTGGCCAGGCGGCGAGCTTGCGCCAGATCCTTCGCGATGGACTGCCGAAACGCCGCCACCCCGTGATAGCGCAGTGACAACCACAGCTTCAACGCTCGGAATCTTCGCGACAACTCCACGGACTCTTCGAAGAACACGAATCCCTCGATCCGATCCCCGGTGAGCGAACGCGCGTAGTCGCCGCTGTGGGAGAAGGCCTGTCGCGCTGCTTCCGGCGCGCGATAGAGCAGACAGCCGCAGTCCAGAGGCTGGTACAGCCACTTGTGCGGGTCGAGAGAAATCGAGTCCGCCAGCTCCATGCCGCTGAATTTCTCCCGGTCTGCCATAGCCGCCAGGGCACCGTAGGCGCCGTCGATGTGAAACCACGCACCGTGTCGACGGGCGATCTCGGCAATTTGTAGAAAGGGATCGACGGCGCCGCTGCTCACTGTGCCAGCGGAAGCGACGATGGCGATCGGCACTCTGCCCTCCGTTTTGTCCTGGAGGATGCGGGCTTCGAGTGCTTCAGGAACCATATGGAAAGACGCGTCCGTCGGGATCAGCAACAAATTGTCTCGTCCGATTCCAAGCAGGGCGATGCTTTTGGGGATGGACATGTGAATTTCGCTGGAAGCGTAGACAACTCCTCCGGACACGATCCCTTTTTCGTTGGCAGGCGCCTTGGCTTCGCGCGCCATGGCCAAGGCCATCAAGTTAGCGGAAGAACCTCCGCCCGTAAGATGGCCGCGGAACCCGGGGCAGCCGATCGCTTGAGCCAGCCAACCTACGACCGTCTGCTCGAGGATCACAGCCGCTGGCCCGGAGCGCCACGCCGTCACGTTCTGATTCAGGACGCTGGCCAGCAAATCAGCTGCAGCGCCGACCGGCTCCCCAGAACCGAGCACGTAGCCGAAGAAGCGCCCATTCTGAACTCGAGAGAGGCGCATCACCTCCGGCAAGGCGTTCAGAGCATCCTCGCCAATTCCAGCTTCAGGCATGGCCGTCTGGAACACACGGAGCGTCTCCTCGCCGCTCGTCGCGGGAGAGATCGCACGTGCATCGAGGTTCTCGAGATAGTCGGCGGCGAGCTGGGTGACGCGTTCGGCGAGGCGGCGAAATTGCTCGGTCGAAATTTCGACTGGGTTCATAGGCGCGTCAGTCGCCGCCTGCGGCAAGCACGGTGTGCTTCGGCGCGGGCATCGGGGTTGAGCCCTTCTGATCCAGCCAGAGCACGCGGTTCAGGCGAGCCGCGCCTGCCGCATCGGGGCGCGAGAAATCCATCTTTTCGGAGAGTTTCGCGCCCGGTGCCTCACGCCGGTTGGTTTCATAAATCAGGCCATTCTTCAAGTTGCGATATTCCGCTTTGTAGGCCGCTTGATCTCCAGGCCCCGAAAACAGACGCTCCATGACCGGAGCATAGGCGTCGAAGTGGTTCATGGGAGGAAGCCCGAGGAGCGTTTCCATGGTATGGATCATGTTCACCGTGGTGTAGAAACGGTGCTCGATGTTGGGTTGCGCGGCGGATCCGGGCGAGTACTTGCTGATCACGAACGCGATGGAGCGGTGGGCGTCAACATGATCCGCTCCATCCTGGGCATCGTCTTCCAGAACGAAGATCGCGGTGTCTTCCCAATAGGCGCTATGCGAAACGGCATCGACCACGCGGCCGAGCGCCAGGTCGTTGTCGGCAATAGAGGCTGCGGGACGAGGAAGATTCGGACGCGTACCACCAGTGTGATCGTCGGGTAGATACAGCAGCACGAATGAGGGCATCTCAAACTCAGGGCCCTCCTGCGCGTCACGAGCGCGAACGTACGCGCCAAATTCATTCAGGAACTCGTCGGCCCGGAGTTGATCGGGATAGTCGGTGTTGAAATCTGGATAGAGCGGATCGAAGTGGTCGCGCAAGACGGCTTTGGCCGGCTTCACTCCGTTAAATAGCGGCACATCCCACGGCCATGGACTCGGCCCGGCCTGCGGATCGCCGACATTAGGCGCCAGCGGGGAGCCCTGCTTCACCACGGTTCGCGGACAATCCGCTCCCTGCCCCGACGGAGTTCCCTGCTTCGGACTTGCGGCCTTCGGCTTCTCGTTACACCACTCGGCGTTCACGAACTCGCCATAATCGCGAAAGCTAACGTGGTTGCTCGCGAGATTGTCCCACAGAAATCCGGTGGAGGGATCGTCGACGTCGGGCTGATTGTGCTCAAGCGGATATTCGTCAGCAACTTGTCCTTGGAAATCGTAGGTGCGTTCTTTGCCGCGATACGCAATCGGCCACGTTTTCTCGTTGTAATCAGTCGTGATCGCGGCGGTGGACCAGAGATGGCCGTCCCCGGAGACCTCGCCGCTGTCGTAGAAATTGTCGAGCACACCGAACTGCAGGGCGAGTTTGTGTTCGTTGGGAGTGATGTCCTCGCCGTACAGGGTGAGCGAAGGGTCGCCGTCGCCGACTTTCAGATCGCCGAGAATCTGGTCAAAGGTTCGGTTTTCCTTGAGGACGTAAATCACGTGCTTGATGGGATTCTGCCCGCTGGCAAAGGCGATCGTTCCTGGATCGCTGTGGACCAGATTGTCTCGTTCCACCGTCTGCGTCAGCTGCGGAAGTTTTTCGAGAGTCGACGCAATGCTGAGGCGGGCAATGGATCCCCTGAGCAGCGTGGCAATGTAGGGATGATCGTGGTGCTTGGTCTCATACCCCGTCTTGCCCATGTCTTTGTTCGCGCGCGAGCCTTCGCCTTTAGCAGTGGCGATGAGAAGGTCATCGCCGTGGACGGCCAGGGCGCTGGGGTACCAGTCAGTGGGAATGAAACCGAGGCCATGGGGCAGAATGTCGGACACGGCACCGTTGAGCAGCGGCGACGTATCCAAGACGACGATGGCATCAAGGGAGGCATCCGCGACAAACAGCCGCCTGCCGTCGCTGGACTGGGCCAACGCAATTGGGTCGGTTCCGCCAGGTTCCAGGGCGGCAAACGATGTATTCAGAAACCCAATGGGCTGGCCAGAGTCAGCTACGATCGCGGCCACTCGGTCGGTGTTGGACAAGGCGACATACAACATTTTCTCGGTCGGACTCAACAGCATCGCCGTGGGATGAGAGCCCGGTGCCAGCGGATCTTCAGGCTGCTTCAGTTTGATCCATCGCGTTACTTTTCCGCCAATCAGATCCAGCTCCGCCACTTGTGATGCGTTCCACAAACTGCACCACGCTCTCCGCCCGTCACGCATGGCGACGCAGGTATAGGGGAACGACGACGGCACCAGGTCGCTGGTGCCGAGATCGAAACTCTGCCGCACTTTCCCGGTCGCAGGATCGAGCAGCACAACATTGTCCGAAAGATTATTCGCGATCAGGAGTTTGTCGTGGCCGCCATCTGCGATCAACGCGATTCCCGCCGGGTACGGAATCGCCATATGCGGAGGAGCCTTCAGGCCAACCGCCAGTTTCTTCCCCGTCGACAGCGGTTGCAGTGCGATCGGAATAAACCTTTCCGGCGCAACCTTCCCTTCGGTGAAGCGGTAGACTGCGATGCCATTTCCGGTGTTGCCAGGCTTCGCACCTGTGGGGTCCGACAGCGAACCAACAGAAGCATAAAGATGCTTGCCATCTGAACTGAATGCCAACCCGAGGAAGTAGCTCTGGTGCGATGCGTCACTCAAGCGCGCGTCGGGATAGTCGGCAATCTGGTTACTCTTGAGATTGAGCACCGCGATCGACTGGTGAGCCAGCGTCTCTTGCGTCCCGTAGCCATCATTCAGCAGAGCGGCGTATCGGCCATCGGGACTCAACACCATCGTGGCGGGAAAGCTGTTGGTACTGCCAATGCGCCCGGGCGAAGGAACCGTCAGCATTTTGCTCGTAGGCAGCATGATAGGAGGCCGATCAGCAGAAGGCGTCTGTGCAAGAACAGCGGCAGCGCCCAGCAAGACAAAAGTAGCAAGACGGAAGATGGAACGAATCACGGAGCCTCCGCGAGGAGAATGGGTCTGAAAACGATGGAGGTGATGAGGGTAATTCAATCCGGCGTGAACGGTCAAAGCTACCGGGCGATCCCGGTTCATCGATCGGGAGCGAATGCGGGTCGAGCTTCTCTCGACCGACCGCCAATGGCGGCTGTCCCTACACCTTACAGTCCCGAAGCCCTCGTCGTCGGACGGTCGGACACTGTGCCCTCCGAGTCGTCGGGGTGCACGTTGTGTCGCACATCAGCACCCTGCACCCAGAAGATGACGTCCTCGGCGATGTTGGTGGCGTGGTCGGCCACGCGCTCCAGATTGCGGGCCACGAGCAGAGCATCGAGCGCCTGCCGTACAACCTCAGGGCGATCGTTCATGGTCTTGACCAACTGGATGAAGGCATCGTCGCGCATCCGATCGATCACACTATCCATTTCGAGCACAGCCTGAGCCAGTTCAGCCTTGCCCTCAATGAACGACTCGAGCGATCGCCGTACCATCGCGCTCACGGCCGCGCCCATGCGCGCAATATCGACCGGCAGATCCGCCGCGGGAAGTTCGACCATATCCATCACACGCTCGGCGATGTTCACCGCCTGATCGCCAACGCGCTCGAGATCGGAATTGATCTTGGTGACGGCCAGGATGAAACGAAGGTCGACCGCCATGGGCTGCTGCATGGCAAGCAGGTCAAACGCAGCTTCGTCGATTTCGCGCTCGGCCGTATTGATCAGGCTCTCGCCTTCCAGCACCATCTGACAGCGCGTGAGGTCGCGCTCCACGTAAGCCTGGCGAGCGCGGTCCACGGCCTGCTCCGCCAGTCCTCCCATGCGAAGCAATCGTTGCCGCAGATCGTCGAGTCCTTGTTGAAAACGCGTGCGCATTCTACGAACCTTCCTTCGCTCGGTCTGCCCTATCCAAATCTGCCCGTGATGTAGTCTTCCGTCTTCTTGTCGGACGGCTTGGTGAAAATCTTTTCTGTCTTGTCGAACTCAATCAACTTGCCCAGCAGGAAGAAGCCGGTGAACTCGGCCACGCGCGCCGCCTGCTGCATGTTATGGGTCACAATTACGATGGTATACCGCTCTTTGAGCTGAAAGATCAATTCTTCAATTTTTCCGGTCGAGATCGGATCCAATGCCGAGCAGGGCTCGTCCATCAGCAGAACCTCAGGCTCGACGGCGAGGGCACGCGCGATGCACAGGCGCTGTTGCTGACCGCCCGAGAGGCTGGCGCCAGATTTCTTGTGGACCTGGTCTTTGACCTCGGTCCATAGGGCGGCAGAATCGAGCGAACGCTCGACCACTTCGTCGAGCTTGCGGCGGTCGCGGAATCCGTTCAACTTCAGGCCCGACGCCACGTTGTCATAAATTGACATCGTGGGAAACGGGTTCGCCTTCTGGAACACCATGCCGACGCGGCGGCGGAGTTGGGTCGCAGAGGTTCCGTTGTAGGCATCGATTTCGCCGATGCGCACGCGCCCCTCGACGCGTGCTTCCGGAATTGTCTCGTGCATGCGGTTAATGCAGCGGATAAACGTGGATTTGCCGCATCCCGACGGACCAATGAGGGCGGTGGCATGGTTAGCCGCCACCTTCAGATTGATGTCGTACAACGCCTGGCCTTTGCCGTACCAGGCATTCAGGTTCTCGACCTGGATTCCAACGCCCATAGATTTATGCCGCCCCGAACGTGCCACGGCGTACGACATAGCGCACGGCGGCGACGGAAGTGACGATAAGAAGGATCAGCACAAACGATCCCGCCCATGCCTGGCGGTGCCAATCATCATACGGTGAATTGGCGTAGGTGTAGATCTGCAACGGCAAGGCGGCGGTGGGCTGATCGTAGCGGAGACTCCAAAACGTATTACCGAGAGCGGTGAAGAGCAAGGGTGCGGTTTCACCCGCCACTCGGGCAAAGGCCAGCATGATTCCTGTGATAACACCGGACGTCGCGGTGCGGAGAGTAATCGAAAGCGTCGTCCGCCAGAGGGGGATGCCCAGCCCATACGCCGCTTCCCGCAGCGCCTGCGGCACCAGCAGCAGCATCTCCTCGGTGGTCCGGCAAATGGTCGGGACCATCATGATGGACAGCGCCACTCCACCGGCCAATGCGGAAAATCCGCGACCGCGAACGAGGATGCCCCAAGCGACGATTCCAATGACGATGGAGGGCACTCCGTTCAGCACGTCGGCGATGAATCGAATTGCGCTGCCGAAGCGATTCCGTCCAAACTCGGCCAGGAAGATGCCCGCGCCCACGCCGAATGGCACGCCGATGATGCTGGCAATTCCGAGAATCAGCATTGATCCCACGATCGCATTGGCCATGCCGCCACCGGCTTCTCCCACGGGCTTGGGAGTTTGGGTCAAGAATGCCCAATTGATGGAACCCAGTCCGCGATATACCAGGTAGCCGAAGATCGCGACCAGCGGAGCCAGCACGAGCACTACCGTCAAGATCGCTACGCCGGTCATCATGTGATCGGTCGCGCGGCGGCGCCAACTGATGGAGGGCACGGCCGGTTTCGTGGAAGAGCCTCCCGTGAGTTCAGGCATGTCCCCTCCCAGGCTGGCCGCGGGTTACGCTCCACACCAGAACTTGGGCCAAGGCATTTACGATGATGGTGACCAGGAACAGAGCCAAGCCAATCTCGACCAAGGCGGAAAGATAGACGTCGCCGGTAGCCTCGCTGAACTCGTTGGCGAGCACGCTGGCCATGGTGTATCCGGGCGCGAACAAAGACCTCGCGATCTCTGGACGGTTCCCGATCACCATGGTGACCGCCATGGTTTCTCCGAGGGCTCGGCCGAGTCCAAGAATGATCCCGCCGACAATTCCGGCGCGCGCGTTCCGCAGCACTCCCACACGGATCATCTCCCAGCGCGTTGCGCCCAAAGCTAGGACGCCCTCACGCTGATGCTGGGGCACGACCATCAGCACCTCGCGTGTAATCGAGGAAATGATGGGAATGATCATGATGGCCAGAATAATCCCAGCCGCCAGCATGCCAATCCCGTAGGGCGCGCCCTCAAACAGGCCGGTCCATCCCAGGGACCGCCCTAAGAACGGCTCGACATATCCGCTTAATAGCGGGACAAGGATGAACATCGCCCATAATCCATAAATCACGCTCGGAATCGCCGCCAGTAATTCTACAAAGAACGAGAGCGGGCCCCGCAGCGCCTTGGGACACATCTCGGTGGTAAACACCGCGACCCCAACCGCCAGCGGAACAGCTATGACGAGTGCAACCAGAGAAGAAACCAGCGTCCCGTAGATGAACGGAAGCGCCCCGAACTGTTCGCTGACCGGGTTCCAATCGCTACCGCCGAAGAACTTGAAGCCAAATGCGTGCCAAGAGAGGCCCGAGCCTGCCAGCAGTTCGTAGATGATCAGGACCAACACACCCAGGACAGCCAGGGCGCACGCAGTCATGGCAGACTTGAAAATGCGGTCGGGAACTTCGCCGCTTGAAGCGTGCAGCAAGGGCACCGCCGGAGCCACCGATGCGGGTGTAACTTTCGTCCCTTCAACGGATTGCGGTCCGGGCATATCAGGCCGTGGTAAAGCGGGGTTGGCCATTCCGCTCAACCGTAGCAGAGACGTGTTACAAAGGTGTTAAAATCAAAAAGGCTTTTCCGCTGTTGTGGGACCATCAGTCAGCTCTGAATTCCGAATTAGCTGCTGTCCGCAAAGTCAAAATTCTTGCGTCAGGGGTAGTATTGACCCTCTCCCGCTGTCCGAGATTGTTTTTCTATGTCGATTGCACCCGAACGTAGCCAGCTGGCGTTCCGGAAGACGGAGCGGGCTCTGCTCAAGCTTTCCGCAGGACAGGACGCGGAGAGCGTCCACGGCTTCCGCACCACTAGCCGCCGTCTGGAAACCTTGCTCGAGGAAGTCATTCCGGATCGCGACCACCATCAGAAAAAACTCCTGAAGACGTTGGAAGGGATACGCAAGCGCGCGGGCAAAGTGCGCGATCTCGACGTACAGCTTGCCGCGCTGCGCAGTCTGAAGGTTCCTCAGGAGCCGCGCCGGAAGACGCAGCTCATGCACGGCCTGATCGAGCTTCGTGCGAAGCATGAGAAAAAACTCCGGAAGATGTTGGATCGAGAGACCCTCCGCGAGATTCGGAAGAGGCTGAAGCGAACATCGAGAGAAGTGAAAGGTGATGATAGCGCCAACCCTTTGGCCGTCGCCCGAACCATGCTGGCAACGGTCGGGCGCCTCGCAGGACCGGTCAATGAACAACGCCTGCACCAGTACCGGATTGTGGTCAAGCGCGCCCGCTACGCCGCCGAGTTTGCTCCGAAGTCGGCAGAGGCGGCACAGTTTATCGCCCAACTGAAGCACCTCCAGGATGCGGTTGGGAATTGGCACGACTGGCTGACCCTGACACAAACTGCGGCGAAACGGCTGGGCGATGCGAATCAGTCATCGCTGGTCGCGGCGCTTCACACTGTGAGCGGGAGCAAGTTCCGCCAGGCGGTCGCCGCGGTTTCGTCCTCACCCACGATTCAGACCGCCGGCAAGCCGGTGACCGTACTCCCGGAACCATCCCGTAAACCGGGGTCGAAGGATCCGACCAGGGGGGCGCGCACCGAGACTGCCGCCTAACCCCTCTCCGCACCCCCATCACACACAGTTCCAAACGTCGGTGACGATCCTGCTGCGTCCGTGTACACTGTGAGGCTTCCCCATGCCCACGTTCGCCGCGGTCGATATCGGCTCGAACTCCGTCCGGCTAAAGATTGCACGCCTGCAGGCCGGACGCCTACGCGCTCTGCACGAAGACCGCGAAGTAACGCGACTCGGTGAAGGCGTCTTCGGTTCCGGATTCCTCACTCCCGAGTCCATGGCCGAGACGGTAAAGGTCCTGCGGCGCTTCCATCGCGCCACGCAGCAAATCGTCACCGACAGCGTGCGAGTAGTTGCGACCAGCGCACTTCGCGATGCACGCAATTCTCAGGCGTTCCTTGAATGGGTGAGGTCGGCTACGGGATGGCGAGTCGAGATCATCTCTGGCGTGGAAGAGGCGCGACTGATCCACCTCGGACTGGTCTCCAGCCCGCGGGTGGACCGTTCTCCGACACTCATGATGGATTTGGGCGGCGGCAGTTGCGAACTGACCGTCACGCACGGTGGGCATATTCGCGACGCGGTGAGCCTGCCGCTCGGCGCGGTTCGTCTGACCAATGAATTCCTGCGCCACGATCCCACGCGGAAGGGTGAACTGCAGCGCCTGCGCGGATTTGTGACTCGCGAGGTCAACCGCATCACCGGCCGGATCGCGAGCGCGAAGGTGAAGAATGTCATTGCGACGTCGGGTACGGCGGCGGCCCTCGCAGCGGTCGCGAGCCACCTGCGCCGCGGTGCGGGCCGGCGGCGGTCCCTCGTATCGCGCGCGGAAATGACGCGCATCGCCAAACGTCTGGCGCGCCTGCCGGTGGCGGAACGACGCAAAATTCAGGGCATTGGTCCCCGGCGCGCGGAAATCATCGTGGCCGGCGCTACCGTGTATCACGAGCTGCTCGACCGTCTCCACCTCAAGAGCTTTCGCTATTCGCCGCTCGGGTTGCGCGACGGCATCCTGGCGCAGATGGCGGCCGACTACGACCGCAGCACCCGCTCCGGCCGGCAGATCGAATCGGAACGATGGGAATCCATCGTGAACGCAGTCGACCACTACCACGTCGACCGCAAGCACGCCTTGGACGTGCGCGACGCCGCCAGACGGCTGTTTACCGGATTGCGCTCCCTCCACCGACTGCCGCCCGAGTACGCAGAGTGGCTGTCGGCAGCCGCGATGCTCTATGAAGTAGGCGACTACGTGAACCGGAACGGTCATCACCGCCATACGCATTACATCATTTCTAATTCCGAGATTCTGGGCTACACGCCACAGCAGAGGCGCCTCATTGCAGCCATTGCGCGCTATCTGGGAAAGTCGCGCCCCACCATGGAGGACGGCCCCATGAAGGTGGTCGACCCCAATGATCGCGCGAATGTGCAGAAGGCGATCCTCCTGCTGCGCCTGGCGCGCGCCCTGAACCTGGGTCGCAGCCGAGCGGTCGAGCAGGTGCGCATCGGAGTCCGCGCCGCGGAAGTGAAGTTGACGCTGGTTCCCCGGCGGCGCATGGGAGTGGATTTGGAACTCTGGGCGATCGAGAAAGAGTGCGACTATTTCCGGGAAGTGTTCGGGCGTGAACTTTCCACCGCCGTGTCGTAAAGAGTGCGCAGAAGCTTCGGCGTAACGCACCATTGCAGAGTGCCGGAAGTACGCCGCATCTCCACCTTGGCCACCGCGCCCTTCTTCAGTTCGAGCGACGCCTCGCAGCCCGAATCGCTGATGACTGCTCCCAAGAACTGGCTCAGGTTCGGATTATGTCCGACCACCATGATGGCTTCTTGGCGGGCGTATTTTTCGAGCAGTTTGCGGAAGTCAGCGAGTCCAGCCTCGGGGCGCAAGCCCGTATCGATCTGCAATTTGCCCTCGTAGCCCAGTTCGTTGCCCACCAGGGACGCGGTCTGCGTGCACCGCTTCAAGGGGCTGGAAACAATCGCATCCACCTGACAATCCAGCGCCGCCAGGGCGCGCCCGATGTAGCCACACTGCTCAATGCCCTCCTTGTCGAGAGCGCGTTTCTCGTCCTTCTTTGGATTGGCGAAGTGCTCGCCTGCGCTGGCGTGCCGCAGAAAATAGAGGATCATCAGATGTTATCGTTCCCTTCCTGCTAACACTCTACGCCTTCTCGCCGGCAGAGGCACCGGGAGCATCGCCGGAGATTTCCCTTCCGCAACCCCGATCAGGAAATCCTGTGCGCTGAACGCGGTGGCGCCCGTTGGAGGACGCCGGTTTCGCGTGCCGTGCATGGGCTGCCACGCTCGCATGTAGGTTGCGTCCTTTAGCAGGATGCGTGCCTTGCGGTTGTCGGCCAGGTAGGCGTCCAGAATTTCATGCCGCACACGTTCCCGCAGCATCTCATCGCGCAGCGGCACCAGCACTTCAACGCGCTCGTACAGGTTGCGCGGCATCCAATCCGCGCTGCCGATATAAATCTCCTCCTCGCCACCATTGGCAAAGTAGAAGATGCGGCTGTGCTCGAGGAAGCGTCCCACAATGCTGCGCACGCGGATGTTGTCGCTGACACCACGCACTCCCGGACGAAGCGCGCAAATACCCCGCACCACCAAATCGATCTGCACTCCCGCTTGAGAAGCTCGGTACAGGGCCTGCACGACCGTCTTGTCGAGCAAGGCGTTCATCTTGGCGATGATGCGCGCCTCTTTCCCCTGCCGCGCGTGCTCGGCCTCGCGGTCGATCAACGCAATGATTTTCTCGGCCAAGTCGAGGGGCGCAACCAGCAGCGGGTCATAGCTGGGGTTCTCCGCGTACGCCGTCAGGAAGCTGAAAACGTCATGGACGGCCCGCGTGATCTCGGGATTCGCCGTGAACAGACTCAGGTCGGTATAAATTCGGGCGGTGGTGGCGTTGTAGTTTCCGGTGCCGACATGCGCATAACTGCGGGTCGCACCATCGGGATCGCGCCGTACCAGCAATGAAAGCTTGCAGTGAGTTTTGAGCCCGACCAGACCATGGAAAACCTGCACTCCGGCATCTTCCAGATCGCGCGCCCAGCGTATATTCGAGGCCTCATCGAAGCGCGCCTTTAACTCCACCACCGCCGTAACTTCCTTGCGGGAGGCAGCGTCCATGAGCGAAGGGACAATCAGCGAATGTTCGCTGGTGCGGTAGAGAGTCTGCTTGATGGAGAGAACACTCTCATCTTTAGCGGCCGACTCAATAAACGAAATCACCGCATCGTACGAGTCAAAAGGATGGTGCAGAAGAATGTCATGGCTGCGCAGCTCTTCGAACAAATCTTTCGATTTTGAAGGTAAGCGTAACTCACGTGGAGAAAACGACCGATATTTGAGGTCGGGGCGCTTCACCTGTTCGTAGACGTTGAACAGGCGCGAAAGATTGACGGGACCGTTCACCGGAAACACCTGCCACGGATCCAGTTCGAATACCGTGCGCAATCGATCGATGATCTCGGGATCGGCGTCGGCTTCAATCTCCATGCGCACGGCGTCGCCCTTGCGGCGGTTATGTAGCTCGGCGCGAACCGACTCCAGCAGGCTACGGGCCTCTTCTTCCGCCAGATACAGATTGCTGTTTCGGGTCACACGGAAAGGTGCGGAGGAAACAACATCGTAGCCGTGGTACATCCGAACGGCATGGTGCGCGACCAGATCCGCCAGGAAAATAAAGTCCGCTGTGCCTTCTGACGGTAACCGGACAAGCCGCGGCAACGCCCGGGGAACTGACACTACTCCCGTATAAGTCAGCGCCGAGCGCCGCCGGCGCCGCAACAGGAATCCCAGACACAACGCTTTGTTAATAACGCGCGGAAACGGATGCGCCGGATCCACGGTCACCGGCGTCAACAGCGGGTCCAGTTCCTTCTCGCAGTATTCGTCGACGAAGCGCAACGCCTCGGAGTCCAGTTCGTGCAGTCCCAGAACGCGAATTCCGTTCTCGCAGAGTGCGGGACGCAGGCGGGCATTCCAGCAGTCGTACTGGTCGTCGACGAATTCGTGCGTCACCTTGTTCAACACATCCCGCTTTTCCGTGAGCGTCAAGCCATCGGGACCGGCCTCGTTGTAGCCGTCTTCAATCTGCTGCATCATCGCGGCCACGCGCACTTCGAAGAACTCGTCCAGATTACTGGCCGAGATGGAGAGGAACTTCAGCCGCTCGAGCAGCGGATTGCCCTCGTCCTCCGCCTCTTCGAGCACACGGCGGTTGAACGCGAGCCACGAGGTGTCACGGTTGAGGAAGTGCTGAGGATTGTCGAGCGAAATGCGAGCCATGGTCGACGCACTTAACGGCTGATTCTGCGATTCGGTCTTGCTAAATCCAAATCTACCGAGTCAACGCGGGATGACTTACGGGAACCCTAGTATAAAGCATCCGATTGGGTGGTGAAGGACGGGCGACTCAAGACTGCTACTGCGGACTGCTTAGAATCAAAAACCGGCACCCGGACAGGGTGTTGATTCTGTCCGAGTGCCGTTGTGTGGGCCCGGCTGCGCAAATCAGGAGACGTCGTTCGGTCCTACGGCAGGTAATACCGGAACGACGTAAAGATCATGTTGTCGATCCCGTGCGGCTGGTTAGGCGACGACGAGCCGGACCAGGCGTTGCGGGTCAGGTACGAGTACTGGGGACCAAACTGAATCCGGCCGCGGTTCACTTTCTCCTTCGAGCCATCATAGATCCGGTACCAGAAGCCGGCGGTCCCTTCGATCAGCACACGGGTGTCGGCCGTGCAATTGGAACCCAGGCTGCCCGGAGTGAACCCGCCGCTGCCCGGCCCGGTTTCGGTGAAGCAGGAAGTGTTGGGGAAGAACGGGGAGCCGTAACCGACGTATTTGCCGGTGACTGGATCATAGCTGGCGGCGCGGCTGGCATACTCCGCTCCCGCGTTCAGGTACACATCCAACTTCGGTCCATGCCATTCCAGAGTGGTCAGTCCCTGATAGCTGCGAATGAGGTCGAGCGTTCCGTTAGAGCGCACCGACACGTCAGAAAGACCGCCCGTGCCGTAACGGCCTACCGCGCTGCCGCCAAGAGCGTGCAATCCGAAGTCGAGGCGCTTCTTGTCGAACGACCAGCGAGCGTTCGCGCCGAAGCCGCCGCCGTTGGCTGAACTGTTGAACGCGGTCGTGGCGTTGGGGCCAGGCGTCGTGCTCGTGCCACAGACCGTGGTAGAGGCGATGTCGATGCAGGGGAAGATGCGGTCGCGGAAACGGCTGTAGACGCCGAAGATTTCATAGTGTCCGAAGCCCGGTTCAAAAGCCAGCTTCGCAATAATATCGGGCGATGGATTGAAGGAGTAGTTGGCCTGGTTGTTGTAGAGACCGGGGAGAACTCCCGCCGAGCCAACCAGGAAGTTGGAGGCGTTGTTATGGCTGGTGAGCGTAATCTCGGAGTTTTCCAGTGAGACTGCGAACCATACTTTGTTGCCGAAGTTCTTCGAGAGGCGCAGGCCGTACTGCCGCGCCCAGCTGAACCCGATGGTGTACTGCGGATCGATGGTCATGGGGATCGCTTCAGTGCGGTTGTCTGTGCCCTGCTTCGTTTCGGTCACCAGACTCCACATCTGACCACCGGTAAGGGTCCATCCGTTGTCAAACGCCGCCTGTCCCCAAGCCTGCCGGTAACGAAGCGTATAGCTGTTGCTCTGATTGTTGTTGGAAGTCACACCGGCCGAAAGGAAGTCAGCTTCCACATAGCCCGACAGTTTCGCGCTCTTCAGTCGTCCTTCCGCCAGCATGGAGATTCGCGACT
>DATDGW010000797.1:0-3106 GCA_036521895.1 Candidatus Sulfotelmatobacter sp.
CGGTGGAAGTCATAGGTTCGAATCCTATAGCGCCCACCATCTTTTCAAGCACTTGCAGGCATTTCAGATTTGGATCTGGGGCCATCTGGGCGTAGTGTCCGACAAATCGATCTGCATAGATCTGCAAGGGATTGCCGACAGGGCGGTGCACTGCCGGTGATAAGGTTACTTTCCTTATGACCAAATCCCTGGACCCGTTCCGGTTCCTGCTGATCGCAGTGTCGGGCTGGATGAACCAGCAGCAGTTCCAGTTGATCGACTAGTTGAGAACGAGGGTGTGTACAATGTTGCATCACGTACACACTATCCCGTCAAACGGAAAATGGGGTTATACCTACCTCGGGGAAAATGCTCCACGTAACTAAGTAGTAAACAACGAAGATGATGCAGAAAATGTTCGCGCTCGTGCAATTTCGAACGATTAAGTTGGGAATGTGGTGATTGTTCTCGTTCTCCGTTTTCCCATGAACATGCGAGCACATGCAGGGCATTCGTCGATCAGGTGCAAACGCTCAGGTGTGAAGTTAATCGAAAGCAATCGAAATTTGAGTGCAAAGGCCTGTTTACAGCAGTTGACGTGCGGCCGCACAATACCGGCATGAATCAGGCAAAGAGCTGGCGACTCATCCCGATCGTGCTTGTCGCTTGCCTAATCGTTGGCTGCGACAGAGTCAGCACGAAAACCTATCAAGCCACTGTCGCTCTGAATGGAAAAGGACCATTGCGAATAGCCGACGCACCGTGGGATGGGCCAGATGGAGTTGTTCTGTACCGCACAGGGCGCGGCGGTGTCATTTGCTACGACGCCTTCCATTCGAAGGACCTCCGCGACCACTTGTCAGGGAAGAACGGCCAGCCTGTTACGGTCGAATATGACACATTCAGCAGCTTCGGAAAAATGACTGGATACAACGTGCATTCAGTGGACGGCATGATATTGGCAAATGAATCGCATGTGCTCAGGGAAGACTTCGCAGCTACTGCCGGTGTGGCTAGAACGGGTGCGGGTTCGGCTGGTCCGAATGACTGTTGGTGAAACATCCCCATTACAGTGCGCCGGGCTAAACCGGCATGAAGCAGAGGAGGAAGAATCCTCACGAGAAAGGAGTAGCGATCCGCTCGGCCCCGAGTTTTGCGCGAGTCCTATCGCGAGGTAGGCCGCGAAGCGTAAACAGGGGTATAGATGGGCTGGGTATTGAGCTCCGTAAAGATGCAATCCGGACGCCGCCGTCCTTGTAATGCGCGGTAGGCAACATGAGCAGGAGCGCTAGCGCGAGCTCCTACTCAGTCCGGCGTAGTCGAAGACCCCAGACACGCCTAGAAACTTCATGCACGAGAACCGGGAGACCTCGGAGACACCTGCGGTCCAACCAGACAGCAGGACGACGGGTGAAGGCTTAGGCCGTACGGCCCGCACGGACGTTCCCGAGGAGTCACACGACGGAATAGTACCGATGAATCATTCGAACAAAGACGAAAGACTGTCGGCGGAGAGTGAGGAGGGAAGGCCGTCGATCAAGGAGAACGCCGGTCAGCCACACACGTACCCGACTCAGAGCGGGAAGGGCGTGTCCCAAGGGCTGGCGGGCGTGCGGAAAGCAGCACGGGAAAACAAGGAGATGAAGTTCACCGCCTTGCTCCACCACCTGACCGTCGATCTGCTGCGGGAAAGCTTTTACTCACTGGAGAGGAAAGCCGCACCCGGAGTGGACGGGGTTACTTGGCAGGAGTATGAGATCGGGCTCGAAGATCGGTTGGTTGATCTTCACGGTCGGGTCCATCGCGGAGCCTATCGAGCGCTGCCTTCGAGAAGAGTGTACATAAAGAAAGAAGATGGACGGCAACGCCCACTCGGAGTCGCGGCCCTGGAAGATAAGCTCGTCCAGTACGCCGTGACTACCATCCTCAACCAGATATACGAAGAGGATTTTCTCGACTTCTCGTATGGCTTTCGCCCGGGGCGCAGCCAGCATGACGCGCTGGATGCGTTGTCGTACGCGCTCCTGAAGAAGAAGGTGAATTACATTCTGGACGCTGACGTTCGAAGCTTTTTCGACAATCTCGATAAAAGTTGGATGATCAGGTTCATAGAGCATCGCGTTGCCGATCCTCGCATACTGCGGTTGATCCAGAAATGGCTGAAAGCCGGAGTGATGGAGGAAGGCGAATGGTCGGAATCGAAGACGGGTACGCCGCAGGGCTCGGTGATTTCACCGCTGCTCTCCAACGTGTACTTACATTACGCTTTCGATCTTTGGGTGGACGTCTGGCGCAAGAAGTGGGCGCAAGGCGAGGTGGTGGTCGTCCGCTATGCGGACGACGTCATCTTGGGATTTCAGTACCAGACTGACGCTGATCGCTTCCTGGAGAATCTCCGGGAACGACTGGCCATGTTTGGACTGGAACTACACCCGGATAAGACGCGCCGGATCGAGTTCGGCAGATTTGCCGAAGAGAACCGGAAACGCAGAGGGGAAGGGAAACCCGAGACGTTCGATTTTCTAGGATTCACGCACATTAGCGGGAAGAATAGACTGGGATACTTCACCGTGCGACGCCAAACGATCCGCAAGCGCATGCGGGGCAAACTGCGGCAGCTCAAGCAGGAGCTTCATCGACGCATGCATGATCCCATAGCTCAAACGGGGAAGTGGCTCCGATCGGTCGTGCAGGGTTACTTCAACTACTATGCGGTACCAGGAAACCTCGACAGCCTCGCGGTGTTCCGACAGCGTTTGCTGGGACTGTGGTGGCGCAGGCTGCGTCGCCGGAGCCAGAAGCATCCGTTCTCGTGGACCCGCACGCTAGCGTTAGGGGATCACTGGCTTCCGCAACCGCGTGTGCTCCATCCTTATCCTGCAGTTCGCTTTACCGCCAGTCATCCGAGATAAGAACCGGATGCGCTAATGAGCGCCCGTCCGGGTCCGTCCGGGGGGTATCACGCGAGTGATATCCCTACCGGGATCTCATCCTATTAAAGAGGATGTCAAGAAAAAAATTCTCTCCCCTCCCCTCGCGGGAAACCAGGGCGTGGTGACTTACATCCAGCCCTGCCTCCTTCTTCGAGGGGCTTTTGATGTTGCCGCTTTGGATCGCCGCGTAGTTC